>NZ_VMQU01000050.1 GCF_007714205.1 Mycobacterium helveticum
GCCGCCGGCGGCGTCAGCCCGGGGATCGAGGGCAGGCCCGCCGGTGCCGACGCGGGCGCCGTCGCCGCCGCCGGGGTCACACCCGGGAAGCTGATGCCGGGAGCCGACGGCGGAGCCGCCGGTGGCGTGGCGCCGAGTGCGGTCGCGAGGTTCTGCAGGATCTGCGGCGCGTTGGCCGCGGAGCTGATCAGCTGCTGGGGGATGTTCGGCATCGGCGCGGGGGCCGGCACCGGGTCAGCGTGGGCGATACCGCCCGTCAATAGCGCTGCGGACGAACCGACTACGACGGCGGTTGCACGCAGATAGGTCCAGATGGTTGGCATGTCTCTCCCTGGTTGTCGACGACAGGTCCCGGGACTGAAGCTACGTTGATACGGATGTGACTCAAGTGACACGTGTGGCATTTATTCGATCGTTACCCCTTCGAGTGACAGCGGTGACCGGGCGCCCGCCGGAGCGTGACCGGCGACGGCCGGGGCGTCGCCGTCGGCACGCCTTGAAGTCGGCACGCCTTAAAGTCGGCACGCCTTAAAGTCGGAGGGATAGACACCACCTCGGCCGCCCCGGCGGCAACCAGCGACGGCACGCCGGCGCGCCGGCTCAGCACCGTCGCGCCGATGCTGGTGGTCCTCAGCGTCGCCGCGCGACTCGCCTGGACGTATCTGGCGCGCAACGGGGCGAACTTCGTCGACCTGCACGTGTATCTGGGCGGGGCGGCCGCGCTCGATCATCCGGGCACCCTGTACAGCTACGTGTACGCCGACCAGACGCCGGACTTCCCGTTGCCGTTCACCTACCCGCCGTTCGCGGCGGTGGTGTTCTACCCGCTGCACCTGTTGCCGTTCGGCCTGGTCGCCTTCCTGTGGCAGATCGCAACCATGGCGGCGTTGTACGGGTCGATCCGGATCGGCCAGCGGTTGATGGGCGTTCCCCCCGGCGCCGGCCACCGCCTGGCGATGCTGTGGACGGCGGTCGCGATCTGGATCGAGCCGCTGCGCAGCACGTTCGACTACGGACAGATCAATGTGCTGCTGATGCTGGCGGTGCTGTGGGCGGTCGCGACGACGCGGTGGTGGCTGTCCGGCCTGTTGGTCGGCGCGGCTGCCGGGATCAAGCTGACCCCGGCGATCGCCGGGGTCTACCTCCTCGGCGCCCGGCGGCGGGCGGCCGCGATGTTCTCGGCCGTGGTGTTCGCCGCCACGGCGGGGCTGTCCGCCCTGGTCGTCGGCGACCAGGCGCGCTACTACTTCACCCAACTGCTCGGCGATGCGCACCGCGTCGGACCCGTCGCCACCTCGTTCAATCAGTCGTGGCGCGGCGGCATCTCCCGGATCGTCGGCTACGACGCGGGCTATGGCCCGCCGGTGCTCGCCGCCATCGGCATCACGGCCGTGCTGGCCCTGCTGGCGTGGTGGGCGCTGGGGTCCGGGGATCGGCTCGGCAGGTTGCTGGTGGTCGAACTGTTCGGGTTGCTGCTTTCGCCGATCTCGTGGACCCACCACTGGGTCTGGCTGGTCCCGCTGATGATGTGGCTGCTGCACGGGCCCCTGAGCGCGCGCCGCGGCGCGCGGATTCTGGGCTGGACCTGGCTGGGGATCACCGTGGTCGGCGTGCCATGGCTGCTCAGCTTCGTGCAACCGAGCATCTGGACGATCCACCGCCCGTGGTACCTGGCCTGGGCCGGCCTCGTCTACATCGTCGCCGCGGTCGCGACTCTGAGCTGGATTGCCACGAGCCGACGCGGCGCCGCAGAACTAGCCCCCGACGATCCCGTCGATGTCGCGCGCCATCGCTAGGTCGTTCTGGGTGATGCCACCCTCGGAGTGCGTCACCAGAACGAAAGTCACCGTCCGCCAACGGATGTCGATGTCAGGGTGATGATCTTTGCGCTCGGCGTGCTCGGCCACCCGGCGCACGGCGTCGATCCCGTCCAGGAACGTCGGAAACTTGATCGACCGGCGCAGGGCGCCGTCGGCGCGCTCCCAACCGTTCAGTTCGGGCAGTGCGGCGTCCACTTGTTCATCCGATAACACAGCCATGACCCGACCGTATACCGTCACTGGCCATGCCCACCCAGATCGTCGTCGCCGCGGCCGTCATCTCCGGCTCCACGGTCTTGGTGGCCCAGCGGGTGCGGCCACCGGAGCTGGCCGGCCGCTGGGAACTGCCCGGCGGCAAGGTCGCGGCCGGCGAATCCGAGCGCGACGCGCTGGCCCGGGAGCTGGCCGAGGAGCTGGGTGTGGCCGCGGCGGACGTCATGGTGGGTGACCGGCTCGGGCACGACATCGCGCTGGACGGCGCGACCACGCTGCGGGCGTACCGGGTGCGCCTGGTCCGCGGCGAGCCGCGGCCGCAGGACCATCGGGCGCTGCGGTGGGTGACGGCGGCCGAACTGCACGATGTCGACTGGGTGCCCGCCGACCGGGGCTGGCTGGGTGACCTGTCCGGTGCCCTTTCAGCCGGCTCGTGACGACTCCACAGGACTTATTCAGCCAACCTCCAGGGCGGCGGTAGGTTGCTACAGTCCAATTTGTAGATACCAACGTCGTTGTAGCGGGGATCGCGGTGCCATGCGGGAGGCCGGCGCATCCGCCTGCGGGGAGCCGGCGCCGAGGGCGTCGTTTCCCGCGCTCCGGCTGGGCGCGGCGAATCCGCCGGCACGAACGGGGGCGAACGCGTACGGTCACTAGGCCACCGAAGCCACCGAAGAGGAGGTTTTGCCGTTGACCGCGAAACCTCATGCCGGCGGGACGATCGAGGAACTGCTGGAGCGCAGCGGGCGATTCTTCACGCCGGGCGACATCTCGGAGGACCTGCGCACCGTCACCCGCCGGGGCGGCCGCGAAGCCGACGTGTTCTACCGCGACCGGTGGAGCCACGACAAAGTGGTCCGCTCCACCCACGGCGTGAACTGCACCGGGTCGTGCTCCTGGAAGATCTACGTCAAGGACGGGATCATCACCTGGGAGACGCAGCAGACCGACTATCCGACGGTGGGTCCGGACCGGCCGGAATACGAACCGCGCGGCTGTCCGCGCGGCGCGTCGTTCTCCTGGTACAGCTACTCGCCCACCCGGGTGCGCTACCCGTATGCCCGCGGCGTGCTGGTGCAGATGTACCGGGAAGCCAAGGCCCGCCTCGGTGACCCCGTACTGGCCTGGGCCGACATCCAGGACGATCCCGAGCGCCGCCGTCGCTACCAACAGGCCCGCGGCAAGGGCGGGCTGGTGCGGATCACCTGGGCTGAGGCCACCGAGCTCATCGCGGCCGCCCACGTGCACACCATCAAGACCTACGGTCCCGACCGGGTCGCCGGCTTCTCCCCGATCCCGGCCATGTCGATGGTGTCCTACGCCGCCGGCTCCCGGTTCGTCGAGCTGATCGGCGGCGTCATGACGTCGTTCTACGACTGGTACGCCGACCTCCCGGTGGCCTCGCCACAGGTGTTCGGCGACCAGACCGACGTCCCCGAGTCCGGCGACTGGTGGGACGCGGCCTACCTGATGATGTGGGGCTCCAACGTTCCCGTCACCCGGACCCCCGATGCGCACTGGATGGCCGAGGCGCGCTACCGCGGCACCAAGGTGGTCGCCGTCAGTCCCGACTACGCCGACAGCACCAAGTTCGGCGACGAGTGGATGCCGTGCGCGGCCGGCACCGACGGGGCGCTGGCGATGGCGATGGGCCACGTCATCCTCGCGGAATGCTATGTGCAAAAGCGGATTCCGCTCTTCGTCGACTTCGCGCGCCGCTACACCGACCTGCCGTTCCTGATCAAGTTGGAAGAGCGCGGCGACATGCTGGTGCCCGGCAAGAACCTCACGGCGGCGGACCTGGGTGGAGGCGTCGAGACCGCAGAAAACGCAGCGCTCAAGCCGGTGGTGTGGGACGAGGCCACCGACTCGGTCGCGGTGCCCCACGGCTCGCTGGGATTCCGGTACGGCGAGGACGGCGTCGGAAAGTGGAACCTCGACCTCGGTGACCTGGTTCCGGCGCTCAGCCTGCAGGATGGGCGGGGCGCCGACAACGATCACGGCACCGCGCTGGTGCACCTGCCCGGCTTCGACACCGTCAACGGCGAGGGTACGACGATCGCGCGCGGCGTCCCGGTGCGTCGCGTCGGGAAACACCTGGTGTGCACCGTGTTCGACTTGATGCTCGCCCAGTACGGGGTGGCGCGGCCGGGGTTGCCGGGCGACTGGCCCGCCGGCTACGACGACGCGACCCGGCAGAACACCCCGGCGTGGCAGGAGGCGATCACCGGGGTTTCGGCCGCACAGGCCATCCGCGTCGCCCGCGAATTCGCCCGTAGCGCAGAGGAATCCGGCGGCCGTTCGATGATCATCATGGGCAGCGGGATCAACCAGTGGTTCCACGGCGACGCCATCTACCGCGCGGTGCTGGCGCTGCTGATGCTGACCGGCTCGATGGGACGCAACGGCGGCGGCTGGGCACACTACGTCGGCCAGGAGAAGGTGCGCCCCCTCACCGGCTTTCAGACGATGGCGATGGCCACCGACTGGGTGCGCCCGCCGCGGCAGGTGCCCGGGGCCTCCTACTGGTACGCCCACACCGACCAATGGCGCTACGACGGCTACGCGGCCGACAAGCTGGCCAGCCCGGTGGGCCGGGGCCGGTTCGCCGGCAGGCACACCATGGACCTGTTGGCCGCCGCGACGGCCATGGGCTGGAGCCCGTTTTATCCGCAGTTCGACCGGTCCAGCCTCGACGTCGCCGACGAGGCGCGCGCCGCCGGACGCGACGTCGCCGAGTATGTCGCCGAACAGCTCGGCCGGCGCGAGCTCAAGCTCGCCGTGACCGATCCCGACAACCCCGCGAACTGGCCGCGGGTGCTCACGGTGTGGCGGGCCAACCTGATCGGCTCGTCGGGCAAGGGCGGCGAATACTTCCTGCGTCACCTTTTGGGCACCGACGCCAACATCGCGGCCGGCCCCCCGGTCGACGGGGTCGCGCCCGTCGAGGTGACCTGCGCGCAGGAGATTCCCGACGGCAAGCTCGACCTGATGATGTCGATCGACTTCCGGCAGACCTCCACGACACTGGTGTCCGATGTGGTGTTGCCGGCGGCGACGTGGTACGAGAAGGCCGACATCTCCAGCACCGACATGCACCCGTTCGTGCACGCGTTCAGCGCCGCGACCGACCCGCCGTGGGAAACCCGTTCGGACTTCGACGCTTTCGGCGCCATCGCCCGCGCCTTCAGTGCCATGGCCAAGCAGCACCTGGGCACCCGCAGCGATGTGGTGCTCACCGCGCTGCAACACGACACCCCCGATGCGATGGTGTATCCCGATGGCAGCGAAGAAGACTGGCTGCGCACCGGCGCGACGCCGGTGCCGGGGCGGACCATGCCCAAGCTGGCCGTGGTGGAGCGCGACTACACCGCCGTCTACGACAAGTGGCTGACGCTGGGACCGCTCGTCGACCAGTTCGGCGTGACCACCAAGGGGGTCACGGTCCACCCCACCCGTGAGGTCGCGGAGCTCGCCGCCAAATTCGGGGTGATGAATTCCGGTGCGGCGAAAGGCCGCCCGGCGGTGAGCACCGATGAGCGGATGGCCGATGTCATGCTGCTGCTGTCGGGAACGTGCAACGGCCGGCTCGCGGTCGAGGGGTTCCGGGAACTGGAGAAACGCACCGGGCAGCGGCTGGCGCACCTGGCCGAGGGCAGCGAGGACCGCCGCATCACCTACGCCGACACCCAGGCGCGTCCGGTCCCGGTGAACACCAGCCCGGAATGGTCCGGCAGCGAAACCGGTGGGCGGCGCTACGCGCCCTTCACCATCAACATCGAGAACCTCAAACCGTTTCACACGCTGACCGGGCGGATGCACTTCTACCTGGCCCACGACTGGATCGAGGAACTCGGCGAACACCTGCCGGTCTTCCGTCCGCCCCTGGACATGGCGCGGCTCTTCGGCCAGCCTGAGCTCGGTCCGAGCGACGACGGAATCGGGCTGACCGTGCGGTACGTGACCCCGCACTCGAAGTGGTCGTTCCACTCCACCTACCAGGACAACCTGTACATGCTGACGCTGTCGCGGGGCGGCCCGACGATGTGGATGAGCCCCGGCGATGCGGCGAAAATCGGTGTGCACGACAACGACTGGGTGGAGGCCGTCAATACCAACGGCATCTACGTGGGCCGGGCGATCGTCAGCCATCGCATGCCCGACGGCGTGGTGTTCGTCTACCACGTGCAGGAACGCACCGTGGACACACCGCGCACCGAGGCCAACAACAAGCGCGGCGGCAACCACAACGCGCTGACCCGGATCCGCATCAAGCCCAGCCACCTGGCCGGCGGCTACGGGCAGCACGCGTTCGCGTTCAACTACCTGGGCCCCGCCGGCAGCCAGCGCGACGAGGTGACCGTGGTGCGCCGCCGCAGCCAGGAAGTGCGGTACTGAGCAATGAAGGTCATGGCCCAGTTGGCGATGGTGATGAACCTCGACAAGTGCATCGGCTGCCACACCTGCTCGGTGACCTGCAAGCAGGCCTGGACCAACCGGCCCGGCACCGAGTACGTGTGGTTCAACAACGTCGAAACCCGCCCGGGACAAGGTTATCCGCGTACCTACGAGGACCAGCAGCGCTGGCGCGGCGGCTGGGTCCGCGACAAGAGGGGCCGGCTGCGGCTGCGCGACGGCGGCCGGATCGCCAAACTGCTGAAGATCTTCGCCAACCCGCAGCTGCCCACCATTGACGACTACTACGAACCGTGGACCTACGACTACGAGAACCTGACCACGGCGCCGGCCGGTGACACGTTCCCCACCGCCGCGCCGCGCAGCCTCCTCAGCGGCAAGCCGATGAAGATCTCCTGGGGGCCGAACTGGGACGACAACCTGTCCGGGTCGCCGGAGATCCTGGCCGAAGACCCGATCCTGCAGAAGATCGGCGAGGAGGTCCGGCTGCGGCTCGAAGAGACCTTCATGTTCTACCTGCCGCGGATCTGCGAGCACTGCCTCAACCCCTCGTGCGTGGCGTCGTGCCCGTCGGGCGCGATGTACAAACGCAGCGAGGACGGCATCGTGCTGGTGGACCAGGACCGCTGCCGCGGCTGGCGGATGTGCGTCTCCGGATGTCCTTACAAGAAGGTGTATTTCAATCACAAGACCGGTAAAGCCGAGAAGTGCACGCTGTGTTACCCGCGGATGGAGGTCGGCCTGCCGACCATCTGCTCGGAGACCTGTGTGGGGCGGCTGCGCTACCTCGGGCTGGTGCTCTACGACGTCGACCGGGTGCTGGAGGCCGCCTCGGTGCCCGACGACACCGACCTCTACGAGGCGCAGCGCGCGATCCTGTTGGATCCCCACGATCCCGAGGTGATCGCCGGCGCGCGCGCCGAGGGCATCTCCGACGAGTGGATCGAGGCGGCGCAGCGCTCCCCGGTGTACGCGCTGATCAACACCTACAAGGTGGCGCTGCCGCTGCATCCCGAGTACCGCACCATGCCGATGGTCTGGTACATCCCGCCGCTGTCGCCGGTGGTCGACGCGGTCAGCCGCGACGGTCACGACGGGGAGGAGCTGGGCAACCTGTTCGGCGCGCTGGAGGCGCTGCGCATCCCGATGCAGTACCTGGCCGAACTGTTCACCGCCGGCGACACCGGCCCGGTCCAGGACGTGTTGCGCCGGCTGGCGGCGATGCGCTCCTACATGCGCGACATCAACCTCGGGCGCGAGACCCAGCCGCACATCCCGCATTCGGTCGGCATGACCGAAGAGCAGATCTACCAGATGTACCGGCTGCTCGCGATCGCGAAATACGAAGAGCGCTATGTGATCCCGACGGCCTTCGCGCCGCAGGCGCGTGATCTCGAGGAGCAGGGGTGCTCGCTGTCGGGTGAGGGTGGTCCGGGAATGTACGAGTCGGGCGAACCGGTGCCCGTCTCGGTGGAGAGCTTCCACGCCACGCAACGCTCCCGGGTGAACCTGCTCAACTGGGACGGCCGCCAGGCACCGGCCGGGATGTTTCCCGACGAGCGCAAGCAATGAGACTGCACCGGCTTCGGGACCGTTCCGGCGTCCGGGTGCAGGACCGACTGGTCTGGCAGGCGGCGTCGCTGCTGCTGGCCTATCCCGACGACGGGCTGACCGGGCGGCTGGACACCGTGGCGGAGCTGCTGGGTCACGTCGCCGGCCCCGCGGGCGAGTTGCTCGGGCACACGGCGGCGGCACTGCGCGCCCGCGAGCCGATGGCCGCGGCGATGGACTACGTCGCCACCTTCGACCTGCGGCGGCGGGCCACGATGTATCTGACGTACTGGACCGCCGGGGACACGCGTAACCGCGGCCGCGAGATGCTGGCCTTCGCCACCGCCTACCGGGAGGCCGGCGTGCCGCCGCCGATCGGCGAGGCCCCCGATTACCTCCCGGTGGTGCTCGAGTTCGCCGCCACGGTCGATCCCGGGGCCGGGCGGCGGCTGTTGAGCGCGCATCGCGTCCCCCTCGACGTGTTACGGGGCGCCCTGGCCGATGCCGGGTCGCCCTACGCGCCCACGGTGGCGGCGGTCTGCGCAACGCTGCCGGTGGCCACCGACCAGGAGGCGCGCCGTGCGGATCGGCTGGCGAAAATCGGGCCGCCCGCGGAAGCCGTTGGGCTGCAGGCGTTCACCTTGACCGTACCGCCCCGACGGCAGGAAGGAGCGCCGAGTGTTTAGCAACGTGCTGTTCTGGGACATCGCGCCGTACGTGACGCTGGCGGTGCTGATCGTCGGCACCTGGTGGCGATACCGCTACGACAAGTTCGGCTGGACCTCCCGGTCCTCGCAGAGCTACGAGTCGCGGCTGCTGCGGATCGGCAGCCCGATCTTCCACTTCGGCATCCTCGCGGTGTTCGCCGGACACGTGATGGGCCTGCTCATCCCGCCGCGGGTGACGCACTGGCTGCACGTGAGCGACTACGCCTACCACCTGCAGGCGGTCATCGCCGGCTCGATCGCCGGCGCCGCGGCGTTGGCCGGCATCGGGTTGCTGATCTACCGGCGGTTCACCCGCCCCGCGGTGTCGGCGGCCACCACCCGCGGCGACAAGGTGATGTATGTGGTGCTGGTGCTGGCCATCGTGGTCGGCCTGTACTGCGACCTGATCGGCACCGGCCCCCACGGCGGTGAGTTCCACTACCGCTACACGGTCGGCCTGTGGTTCCGGCGGATCTGGCTGCTGCAGCCGCACGGGGAGGTGATGATCAACGCCCCGTGGGACTACCAACTGCACGCCCTGATCGGGATGGTGTTGTTCACGCTGTGGCCGTTCACGCGCCTGGTGCACGCGTTCAGCGCGCCGATCGCCTACCTGTTCCGGCCCTACATCGTCTACCGCAGCCGTGCGGTGGCGGCCAACGGCGAGATGGTCGGCGCGGCGGCCCCCCGCAAGGGCTGGTAGGGCCTTTTCCCACTCGGTGGGCGCCCGGTGACCTGCTCGGTTCGCGTCAGCGTAGTCCGCGCTGCCACAATCACCGACGTGCCATTTCGCAACGTCGCCATCGTCGCCCACGTCGACCACGGAAAAACCACCCTGGTCGACGCGATGCTGCGGCAGTCCGGGGCGCTGCACCACCGTGGTGACGACACCCAGGAACGCATCATGGACAGCGGTGACCTCGAGAAAGAAAAGGGCATCACCATCCTGGCCAAGAACACCGCCGTGCATCGCCACAACCCGGACGGCAGCGTCACGGTCATCAACGTGATCGACACGCCGGGGCACGCCGACTTCGGCGGCGAGGTGGAACGGGGTCTGTCCATGGTGGACGGGGTGCTGCTGCTGGTCGACGCGTCGGAGGGGCCGCTGCCGCAGACGCGGTTCGTGCTGCGCAAGGCGCTGGCCGCGCACCTGCCGGTGATCCTGGTCGTCAACAAGACCGACCGGCCCGACGCGCGCATCACCGCGGTGGTGGAGGCCAGCCACGACCTGTTGCTCGACGTGGCATCGGACCTCGACGACGAGGCGGCGGCGGCCGCCGAGCACGCGCTGGGCCTGCCGACGCTGTACGCGTCCGGTCGCGCCGGGGTGGCCAGCACCGAACAGCCCGCCGACGGGCAGATCCCCGACGGCACCAACCTGGACCCGCTGTTCGACGTGTTGATGGAGCACATCCCGGCGCCGTCGGGGGACCCGGAGTCGCCGCTGCAGGCGTTGGTGACCAACCTCGACGCGTCGACCTTTCTCGGGCGACTCGCCCTGATCCGCATCTACAACGGCAAGCTGCGCAAGGGCCAGCAGGTCGCCTGGATGCGCGAGATCGACGGGCTGCCGGTGATCACCAGCGCCAAGATCACCGAGTTGCTCGCGACCGAAGGAGTGGAGCGCACCGCGACCGACGAGGCCGTCGCCGGCGACATCGTGGCGGTGGCGGGCCTGCCCGAGATCATGATCGGGGACACGCTGGCCGATCCCGACCACGCTCACGCCCTGCCCCGCATCACCGTCGACGAACCGGCGATTTCGGTAACCGTCGGCACGAACACCTCGCCGCTGGCGGGCAAGGTCTCCGGCCACAAGCTGACCGCGCGCATGGTCCGCAACCGGCTGGACGCCGAACTCGTGGGCAACGTGTCGATCCGCGTCGTGGACATCGGCCGGCCCGACGCGTGGGAAGTGCAGGGCCGTGGCGAGCTGGCGCTGGCGGTACTCGTCGAGCAGATGCGGCGCGAAGGCTTCGAGCTCACGGTCGGCAAGCCGCAGGTGGTGACCCGCACGATCGACGGAAAGCTGCACGAGCCGTTCGAGGCGATGACGATCGACTGCCCCGACGAGTTCGTCGGCGCGATCACCCAATTGATGGCCGCCCGCAAGGGCCGCATGGAGGAGATGGCCAACCACGCCGCAGGCTGGGTCCGGATGGACTTCATCGTCCCCAGCCGCGGCCTGATCGGCTTCCGCACCGACTTCCTCACCCTCACGCGCGGCACCGGGATCGCCAACGCCGTGTTCGACGGCTACCGGCCGTGGGCGGGGGAGATCCGGGCCCGCCACACCGGGTCGCTGGTCTCCGACCGTGCCGGCACCATCACGCCGTTCGCAATGATTCAGCTCGCCGACCGGGGCCAGTTCTTCGTCGAACCAGGCCAGGACACCTACGAGGGCATGGTCGTCGGGATCAACCCGCGTGCGGAGGATCTCGACATCAACGTCACCCGCGAGAAGAAGCTCACCAACATGCGATCGTCGACCGCGGACGTCATCGAGACCCTGGCCAAGCCGCTCGAGCTCGACCTGGAACAGGCCATGGAGTTCTGCGCGCAAGACGAATGCGTCGAGGTGACCCCGGAGATCGTCCGGATCCGCAAAGTCGAACTGGACGCCACCACGCGGGCCCGCAGCCGGGCCAGGGCCAAGGCCCGGGGTTAGGTCGTTGGACTTTCGGGTCCGCGGCGCCGGCCTCGCCGGGCGTGCCCCGGCCCGCTCGCCCGATACCCTGATCGGCGTGCCGAGACGACTGCGCCGCCTGTTCACCGCGGTCGGCGTCGTCGTTTTTCTGGCCGGACTGGCGCTGGCGGCATGCACCGTCAAACCGCCCCCGGCGCCGCAGAGCACCGACACGCCCCACAACTCGCCGCCGCCGCCGCAGCGGGTCACGCAGATCATCATGGGCATCGATTCGATCGGCGCCGGGTTCAACCCGCATCTGCTGTCCGACCTGTCGCCGGTGAACGCGGCGATCAGCGCGCTGGTGCTGCCCAGCGCGTTCCGGCCGGTGCCCGACACCGGCACGCCGACGGGGTCGCGCTGGGAGATGGACCCGACCCTGCTGGTTTCGGCCGAGGTGACCGCCCAAAGCCCATTCACGGTGACCTACAAGATCCGTCCCGAGGCGCAGTGGACGGACAACGCCCCGATCGCAGCCGACGACTTCTGGTACCTGTGGCGGCAGATGGTCAGCCAGCCCGGCGTGGTCGACCCGGCCGGCTACGACATGATCACCGGCGTGCAGTCGCTCGAGGGCGGCAAGCAGGCGGTGGTCACCTTCGCGCAACCGTATCCGGCCTGGCGGGAGCTGTTCTCCAATATCTTGCCGGCGCACATCGTCAAGGACGTGCCGGGCGGCTTCACGGCCGGGCTGGCCCGGGCGCTGCCGGTCACCGGGGGCCAGTTCCGGGTGGAGAACATCGACCCGCAGCGCGACGAGATCCTGATCGCCCGCAACGACCGCTACTGGGGGCCGCCGGCCAAGCCCGCGCTCATCCTGTTCCGGCGTGCCGGCGCGCCGGCGGCGCTGGCCGATTCGATGCGCAACGGCGACACCCAGGTCGCCCAGGTGCATGGCGGGTCCGCGGCGTTCGCGCAGCTGTCCGCGATCCCCGACGTGCGGACCGCCCGGATCGTGACTCCGCGGGTCATGCAGCTGACGCTGCGCGCGAGCGAGCCCAAACTGGCCGACCCCCAGGTCCGCAAGGCGATCCTGGGGTTGCTCGACGTCGACCTGCTCGCGGCCGTGGGTGCCGGCAGCGACAACACCGTCACGCTGGACCAGGCTCAGATCCGCTCGCCCAGCGATCCCGGCTACGAGCCGACCGCGCCGCCGGCGATGACCACGGCGGCGGCGCTGGGGTTGCTCACCGCCGCCGGGTTCGACGTCGAGAGCAACGCGTCGGTGTCGGTGGCGTCGTCGACGATGACACCCACACCGCCCAGCACCGGACCGCCGGAGGTCGTCCGCGGCCGCATCAGCAGGGACGGCCACCAGTTGTCGCTCGTCATCGGAGTCGCGGCCAACGACCCGACGTCCGTCGCGGTGGCCAACACCGCCGCCGACCAACTGCGCAACGTCGGCATCGCCGCGACCGTGCTGGCGCTGGACCCGGTGACGCTCTACCGCGACGCGCTCGACGACAACCGGGTGGACGCGGTCGTGGGCTGGCGTCAGGCGGGCGGGAACCTGGCGACGCTGCTGGAATCGCGGTACGGCTGCCCGGCGCTGCAGTCGACGCAGATTCCGCCGCCGACCGCCCCGGCGAACCCGCCGGCCCGCGCGACCCCGCCCGGCGCGGGCGGCCCCAAGGCCACGGCACCGCCACCCAACCCCGCCCCGGAGGCCGGCGCGCTGGTGCAGGCGCCGTCGAACCTCACCGGAATCTGCGATCCCAGCATCCAGTCGAACATCGATGCCGCGCTCAACGGCACCAAGAGCATCAACGACGTGATCGGCGCGGTCGAGCCACGCCTGTGGAACATGTCGACCGTGCTGCCGATCCTGCAGGACACCACGATCGTCGCGGCCGGCCCCAGCGTGCACAACGTCAGCCTGTCGGGGGCGGTGCCGGTAGGCATCGTCGGCGACGCCGGCCAATGGGTGAAGACCGGGCCCTGACAGCGCCGGTTCCCGCGTCGCACGGCGAGAACGCCGATTTTCGCGACAATGCTTGCGCCGGGCGCGGGAGCGGTGGCATTCGCGTGTCCAAGTGCTTGACGACCGGGTCTCGGGGGGCATCCTGCCGCGTGTTCAAGAAGGTGCACGATGTCGTTCCTGATCGCTACGCCGGACCTGGTATCGGGGGCCGCCCAAGACCTGGCGGGTGTCGGGTCCGCGCTGAGCGAGGCCAATTCTGCGGCGGCAACTGGGACAACCGGGGTGATGCCGGCGGGCGCTCGACGAGGTCTCGGCGACCATCGCATCGATGTTCGGCGCCCACGGCCAGGCGTATCAGGCGCTCAGCGCGCAGGCGGCGCGGTTGCTGCGCCCGGTCAGCCCGGTTAGCCGCCGTTAGCCGGGGACGACCAGACCCTCTTCGCCGGCGTCGACCTCCTCGGCCTGCTCGCGGGCCGGTAATCCGGGGATCGTCCCCGCGCGAAGCCCGCGCCCGTTTCGGCCGAAACATCACGGGCCGTTCAACGGAAATACACAAAGTCATTCGCGCAAACAACCGTTTTCAGACCGATATTTCGATACGCTCCCACCCATCGCAATCTGTGCACGGTCGGGCTGGTGGAATAGTGTTCACGTTTTGCTGAACTGGGGAGGTACGGGGTGTCGTTTTTGATCGCAGCGCCAGAGGCCATGGCTGCGGCCGCATCTGACTTGGCGAACATCGGTTCGTCCATTGGTTCGGCCAATGTCACGGCGGCGGCGGCGACGTCGGGCGTGCTGCCCGCGGCCGCCGACGAGGTGTCGACGGAAATCGCCGCGCTGTTCTCCGCGCACTCGGCGGGCTATCAGCAACTCAGCGCCGCGGCGGCCTTGTTCCACCAGCAGTTCCAGGAGGCGATGAGCCTGGGCGCGGCCACCTACGCGGCCGCCGAGATCAACGTCGGGCAGACCCTGGCGGGCGCGGTTAACGCGCTCGGGGTGGACCTCGGCGGTGCGCTCAACGTCGGCCTGTCGCTCAACGTGGGCGCCGGCCTGTCCGGGCTGGCACCCGTGGGGGCCGCCCTGACGTCGGACCTGAACGGCGGCGTGGCGGCGCTCACGCAGGCCGGCGCGTCGCTGAACACCGGCCTGAACACCGGGCTGTCGGGCCTGGCCAACCTGGGTGTCGGGCTGCCCGGCCTGTCGGGTGCCTTGACGGCCGGGCTGCCGGGGCTGCAGGTCGGCCTCAGCGGCGGCCTCGCGGGCCTGGGCCCGGTCGGCGTGGCGCTGGCCGCGGACGTCAACGGCGCGCTGACGGCGCTGGTGCAGACCGGCGTGGCGCTGCCCGCCCTGTCGGGCGTCCTGGCCGCCGGCCTGCCGGGGCTGGCGGCGAGCCTCAGCGCGACGTTCCCGGCTCTGAGCGCCGACATCGCCGGTCTGGCGGGCATGCTCGGCCTCAACGCCAGCCTGTTCGCCGACGTGACGGCCGGGCTTGCCGGGATGGGCGCCCAACTCGGCGCCTTCCTGACCGGGGGTCTGAGCGCCAGCCTGGCCGGTATTCCCGCCATGCTGGGGACGTTGACCGCGCCGTGGCAGGCCCTGCTGACGGCGGCCTCGCCGGCCGCGTTCCTGAACCAGCTGCAGACGATGGAGATCGCCTTCAACACCTCGCTGGTCAACGCCGAGCTGGGCTTCAACGCCGCCCTGGTCGCCAACGAGGCGGGCCTGGAGCTGGCCCTGTTCGGCAACCTCGGCAACGGCGTGCTGAACAGCTTCTACAACTTCTGGAACCCGCTGCTGGGCGCCGGCGAGGCGACATTCGACGCCCTGCTGGGTGCGCCGGTCGGCGCGGCCCTGGTTCCCAGCCTTTTCGTCGGCACCAGCCCGAGCATCTTCGGCGACGCACTCGGCGGGCTGCTGGCCGCCGTGCCCGACAAGTTCCTGTGGGACCTCAACATCATCAGCGCGATCACCGGCGCACTGACCGGCAACGGCGCGCTGTCGGCCACGCTGACGGGGGCGCTCTCCGGTGCGGGGCTGTCGGTGAGCGCCCTGCTCAACGGGTCGCTGTTCGCCGGGATTCCCACGACGGGGGCCGCGCTCATCGCGGCGCCGCTGGCCGGTCTGCAGGGGATCGGGTCGGCCGAACTGGGCTTCTTCAACAACCTGGTCGCTATGGAGACCACCTTCGACACGAACCTGTTGGCCAGCGAGTTGACTTGGGAGGCAAGCACCTTCGGAGCCGGCGCGTTCAACGGGGCACTCGATCGGCTGTTCAACGTCGCCAACCTGACCGTGCTCACCGGCCAGCAAGCGGCTAACGGCCTGTTGGGCGGTGAGGTGGTCCCGGCGGCCTCTATCTACCCCTACGGCCCCTCCGGGCCAAGTATCAACCCCTTCCTGACCGGGGCCGCAACGGCGCCGCCGCCGCCGACCGCTGCGCAGGTGGGCAACCTAAGCCTGTCCGCAAACCCCTTTACGACGCCTGCGCTGGTGTTCGACGGCGGCGGCCCGAACGCGATCGGCGGCATCGAGGGCATCTTCGACCAGACCCTGGCGGCCGGCGTCGACCTCGCCGGATTGCTGTAGTCCACGGCGCGGTCAGTCCCCGCGGGCCGGAGGCCCGGGCGGGATCACCGTGTCCACGATCAGCCCCAGCTCCCGCCGGGTCGGCGGCGTCCCGGTGACCAGGCATTGGTGGTTGATCAAGGCCGGCCCGATGCGCGCGGTGAACGGTGTGATCGCGGCCGGGTCGAGATCCCCGTCCGCGACGGCGGTGTGCAGGATCGACTCGACGAGAGCCAGGCGCGGGCCGACCACCGCGTCGGCGAAGATGGCGCGCAGCTCGGGCTCGTGGATGAGTTGGCCGATGATGTCCAGGCCGGGGAATCCGGTTTTGCCGGCCAGCACGTCGCGGTGCGCGGTGAACACGGCCAGCAGGTTCTCGCGGGCCGACCGCCCGGGGTGCGACTCGGGCAGCGCCGGCAGGGCATACACCAGCGCGGCATGCACCAGGTCGTGCTTGCTGCACCAGCGCCGGTACAGCGCCGCCTTGCCGGTGTGGGCGCGCGCCGCGATGCCCTCCATGGTCAGCCCGCCGTACCCGACGTCGGCCAGTTCCGCCAGCGTGGCCTCATAGAGCGCGTGTTCGAGGACCTCACCGCGTCGGCGGCCCCGGGCGCCGGTGGCGGGGGTGAGCTGCGGCATCGTTCGATAGTAGCCGTGGGCGTTCTCGCATTGCGAAAAACCGGATAAGAAACGAAACCGGCCACTACGGGATTGCGGCGGGCTTCGGGCACGGCGGCGCGACCCGGGTAGGGTGCGTGCATGCCTGAGTCCCCGCGGCTGCTGTTCGTGCACGCGCACCCCGACGACGAGACCATCGGCACCGGCGCCACCATCGCCCACTACGCCGCCCGCGGGGCAGCGGTCCGCGTGGTGACCTGCACGCTCGGCGAGGAGGGCGAGGTCATCGGCGAGCAGTGGGCCGGGCTGGCCGTCGATCGCGCCGACCAGCTCGGTGGCTACCGGGTGGCCGAGCTGACCGCCGCCTTGCGCGCGCTGGGCGCCGGCGGACCCACCTATCTCGGCGGCGCCGGCCGCTGGCGGGACTCGGGCATGGTCGGCACCGAACGACGGCGGCACCAGCGGTTCATCGACGCCGACGAGCGCGAGGCCGTGGGGTCGCTGGTCGCCATCATCCGCGACATGCGCCCGCACGTCGTCGTGACCTACGACCCGCAGGGGGGCTACGGCCACCCCGACCACGTCCACGCGCATGCGGTGACCACCGCCGCCGTCGCGGCGGCCGGTTCCGCCGCCGTCACCACCGACCATCCGGGTGAGCCGTGGGCGGTGCCGAAGTTCTACTGGTCGGTGTTCGCGCTGAGCGCCTTCCGGGCGGCCCGGGACGCGCTGCGGCCCGACGATCTCCAGCCGCACTGGGTGATCCCGCCGGACGAGGGGTTCGCCTTCGGGTATGCCGACGAGGACATCGACGCCGTCGTGGAGGCCGGCCCGCAGGCGTGGGCGGCCAAGCGGGCGGCGCTGGCCGCGCACGCCACCCAGGTGGACCTGGGGCCGACCGGTCGGGCCTGTGCGCTGTCCAACAACATCGCGCTGCCCATCCCCGCCGACGAGCACTATGTGCTGGCCGGCGGAGCCGCGGGGGAGCGCGACGAGCGCGGCTGGGAAACGGATCTGCTTGCCGGGCTTGGTTTCACTGCGGGCTGACGCGGTAGGCTTCCGGGCAGGCGCCCCACGGAAGGAATTCGCATGGACCCTGACATGGACCCTAATATGCAGCACTGGCAGGACCGGCTCGACAGCTTTCAGTGGGTGATCGGTTCGATCCTCTCCCAGGTCGATAGCGTCCCGACCTGACCGCGACCAAGCCGGGCGCCGCGCCGGTCGAAGACGGCGGCGCCACCGATTCAGCTGTCCGTGTCGTCGTCCTGACGCTGCTGGCCGTCGACGGTGTGCTGTCCGCGCTGGCCGGGGCGCTGCTGCTGCCGTCCTACATCGGCGCCGTCCCCTTTCCCGTCAGCGGGCTGCTCAGCGGGCTTCTCAACGCGGCCCTGGTGTGGGCCGCCGGCTCGTGGGCGAGGTCCCCGCGGGTGGCCGCGGTGCCGCTGTGGACATGGCTGATCACCGTCGCGTTCATCAGCATGGGCGGTCCCGCGGACGACGTGCTCCTGGGGGGCGAGGGTCTGATGCGCTACGGGGCGCTGCTGCTGATGGTGCTGGGCGTGACGCCGCCGGTGTTGGTGCTGTGGCGGCGCGGTCCTTACGGCAGGTTCACCCCGAGCGGCGGAGGCGGCGGGAACAAGCTGCGGAACCAGTAGGTCTCGGTGGCGATGAACTGGTTGATCGACGCCGCGCCGGCCGCATAGATGTTGTTCAGCCCCTGGGCGAAACTCACTGTCCCGTCGAGGAAGTCGATCGCGTTGAACAGCACGCTCTGCACGATGGGCTCGACGAGGTAGTAGAAGTAGTTGATCTGCGGTGCCAGGATGCCGATCAGGAACAGCCACCGGACCGCGTACGAGACCAGCTCGAAGCCGTACGCCACCCACGGCTCGATGGCCAGGTAGGCGTTCTCGATCGCCGTGCCGAGGGGCAACAAGATGTTTGCAGCCGGTGCCGCCGCGGCGCCGGTTCCGCCCAGCGGATGTCCCAGCAGCATCTCGGCGGGCTCCTTGAGCGCGTTCACCAGGGTCTGCGCCGCGCTCGTCTCCGCGGACGCGTACGCGTTCGCCGCCGCGGCCAACGCCTGGACGAAGCGCCGGTGAAAATCCGACACCTGCGCGCTGAGCTGCTGATACCCGACCGCATGTTGGGAGAACAGGGCGGCGATCTGGGTCGACACCTCGTCGGCGGCCGCGGCCGGGACGCCGGTCGTCGCCGGCGCCGCGGCGGCGTTGGCGGCGCTGATCGTCGCCCCGAGACCGGCCAGGTCCGACGCCGCGCCGGCCAGCGCCTCGGGCGCCGCGAACAACAAAGACACCGCGCATCCTCCAGGGTCCGAGTTTTGCTGTCCGGCAACCCGGTTTGCCGGCAACGGATTTGCCCGGATCGTATCGCGCTCGCGGTCGATCAGCCGGGAGGTCGGCAAACACCCGCGCCCGCCCGCGCCGCGTCGCGCCGGGACGGTCGAGCGCGGGCGGGCGGCAGCCTGGCGCTACTGTTGCGCATATGGCACCGTTGCCCAGGGATCCATGTTGGGACGCGCGGATGAAATTCGATCGTGGGGAAGTTACACCAAGGTGCCGTTGACTCCGGGCCGGGAGCCCACAGCTTTGCCCAGCCCCGTCGTTGGGCCCCAGGCCGGTCCCTCGGCGCTGCGCAGGGTGTTGCGCCGGGCCCGGGACGGCGTCGCGCTGAACCTCCAGGAGGCGGCGGTCGCGATGACCGCCCGCGGGGATGCCCTGGCCGACCTGTGCGCGAGTGCGGCGCGGGTCCGCGACGCGGGCCTGCAGTCGGCGGGACGGCGCGGGCCCGACGGACGCCTGCCGATCACGTATTCGCGCAAGGTCTTCATCCCCGTCACGCACCTGTGTCGCGACAGCTGCCACTATTGCACCTTCGTTGCCGCGCCGGGCAAGCTCCGCGCCCAGGGGTCCGGCATGTATCTCGAGCCGGACCAGATCCTCGAAGTCGCCCGACGCGGG
Source organism: Mycobacterium helveticum (assembly GCF_007714205.1). Classification (GTDB taxonomy): domain Bacteria; phylum Actinomycetota; class Actinomycetes; order Mycobacteriales; family Mycobacteriaceae; genus Mycobacterium; species Mycobacterium helveticum. The sequence goes on from NZ_VMQU01000050.1 coordinate 19,485, forward strand.
GCCGAACTCGGTTGCAAGGAAGCATTGTTCACGCTCGGTGACCGGCCCGAGGACCGGTGGCCCGAGGCCGGAGAGTGGCTGGGGGAGCGCGGCTACGACTCCACGCTGTCCTACCTGCGGGCGATGGCGATCCAGGTGTTGGAGGAGACCGGACTGCTGCCGCACCTGAACCCCGGCGTCATGAGCTGGTCGGAGCTGTCGCGGCTCAAGCCGGTGGCGCCGTCGATGGGCATGATGCTCGAGACGACGTCGCGGCGACTGTTCGAGACCAAAGGCCTTGCCCACTATGGCAGCCCGGACAAAGACCCGGCGGTCCGGCTGCGCGTGCTGACCGACGCGGGGCGGCTGTCCATCCCGTTCACCACCGGCCTGCTGGTCGGCATCGGCGAGACGTTGGCCGAGCGTGCCGACACACTGCATGCGATCCGCAAGTCGCACAAGGAGTTCGGGCACGTCCAAGAGGTGATCGTGCAGAACTTCCGCGCCAAGCAACACACTGCGATGGCCGCGGTGCCCGATGCCGGGATCGAGGATTACCTGGCGACGGTGGCGGTTGCGCGGCTGGTGCTGGGCCCGGGCATGCGCATCCAGGCGCCGCCGAACCTGGTCTCGCGCCAGGAGTGCCGCGCGCTGATCGCCGCCGGCGTCGACGACTGGGGCGGCGTCTCGCCGCTGACGCCCGACCACGTGAACCCCGAACGGCCCTGGCCCGCCTTGGCGGAACTGGCCGCCGTCACCGAACAGGCCGGGTACGCCCTGGTGCAACGGCTGACCGCCCAGCCCAGATACGTGCAGGCGGGGGCGGCCTGGATCGATCCGCGGGTGCGCGGACACGTGCTGGCGCTGGCCGATCCGGCGACCGGCCTGGCCCGCGACGTCAATCCGGTGGGCCTGCCCTGGCAGGAGCCCGACGACGTGGAGTCCTCCGGGCGGACCGACCTCAACGCGACCATCGACACCGCGGGCCGCAACGCCGAGGCCCGCAGCGACCTCGACAGCGCCTTCGGCGACTGGGAATCGATCCGGGCGCACGTGCACGAGCTCGCCGCGCAGGGCGCCAAAGCGCCAGAACGCCTAGACACCGACGTGCTCGCCGCGCTGCGGTCCGCGGAGCGCGATCCCGCGGGCTGCACCGACGGCGAATACCTCGCGCTGGCCACCGCCGACGGCCCGGCGCTGGAAGCGGTTGCGGCACTGGCCGACTCGTTACGGCGCGACGCGGTCGGCGACGACGTGACCTTCGTGGTGAACCGCAACATCAACTTCACCAACATCTGCTACACGGGCTGCCGGTTCTGCGCGTTCGCGCAGCGCAAGGGTGACGCCGACGCGTATTCACTGTCCACCGAGGAGGTCGCCGACCGCGCCTGGGAGGCGCACGTGCAGGGCGCGACCGAGGTGTGCATGCAGGGCGGGATCGACCCCGAGCTGCCGGTGACCGGTTACGCCGAGCTGGTGCGCGCCGTCAAGAGCCGGGTGCCCTCGATGCACGTGCACGCGTTCTCCCCGATGGAGATCGCCAACGGTGTCACCAAGAGCGGGTTGAGTATTCGCGATTGGCTGATCAGCCTGCGGGAAGCCGGGCTGGACACCATACCCGGCACCGCAGCCGAGATCCTGGACGACGAGGTGCGCTGGGTGCTCACCAAGGGCAAGCTGCCGACGTCGCTGTGGATCGAGATCGTGACCACCGCGCACGAGGTGGGCCTGCGGTCCTCCTCGACGATGATGTACGGACACGTCGACACCCCGCGGCACTGGGTTGCCCACCTCAACGTGCTGCGCGACATCCAGGACCGCACCGGCGGTTTCACCGAGTTCGTGCCGTTGCCGTTCGTGCACCAGAACTCGCCGTTGTACCTGGCCGGGGCGGCCCGTCCGGGACCCACGCATCGCGACAACCGCGCGGTGCACGCGCTCGCGCGAATCATGTTGCACGGCCGCATTTCGCACATCCAGACCAGCTGGGTCAAGCTCGGCGTGGAGCGCACGCGGGTGATGCTCGACGGCGGCGCCAACGATCTGGGCGGCACGCTGATGGAGGAGACGATCTCGAGGATGGCCGGCTCCGAACACGGATCGTCCAAGAGCGCCGCGGAGCTGGCCGAAATCGCCGAGGGCATCGGCCGTCCGGCGCGTCAGCGCACCACCACCTACGTCACCCAGCTCGCATAGTCATCGGCTGCTCAGCGGTCGCTGAGCAGCCGATGCTTGCGGGTTGTTCGGCTCAGTAGTTGTTACAGGTCGTCGCCACCGACTGGACCACGCCGAAGTACTGCGCGGCCTGCGGCATCGCCTGGATCTGCGCGGCCATCGCCGCGCGCTGCGGCGGAGCGGAGGCCAGGAACTGGCGCAGGTAGTTCTGCGCGAGCGGTGACGCGTTGAGCTGAGCGGCACTGGCGGGCGCGGTCGCGTTGAGCGCCGCCATGACCTGCCCGTAGTTGCAGGTCGTGTTGATGATCGGACTCAGATCGGGTTCTGCGGACGCGATCCCGGCCCCCGCAGTGAACGCCACTGCCACACCGCCGATCGCGGCAGCGATCCTGGTCAACGACATCTTCACCATTCTGGACACCTTCCACATTCAATTCACCGCCGACAGACGGCGACGACTGCCCAAACGGTTGCCGTCTCGGTCGAGGTTACCAGCCCGCGCGGGCGTCCTCCCATCGTAGCCTTTCGGAAAGTGGCCCCCGAATGTGACAACCACGAGGTCACGGGCGCGCGACCCGGCCCGCCCCGGGGGGCCGATGGGCGGGCCATGTGGTCGACGTGTATGCAACGTTTAGTATCAGTAACCGAACGCTTGCCTACCGGGACTGAGCGCCCGCGGCGAGCCCACCACAGCAGCCCACACTGATCAGTACGAGGAGACGTCTGTGACGTACACGATCGCCGAACCCTGCGTCGACATCAAAGACAAGGCGTGCATCGAGGAGTGCCCGGTCGACTGCATTTACGAGGGTGCCCGCATGTTGTACATCCACCCCGACGAATGCGTCGACTGCGGGGCATGCGAACCGGTCTGTCCCGTCGAAGCGATCTACTACGAAGACGATGTGCCGGACCAGTGGAGCCAGTACACGCAGATCAACGCCGACTTCTTCGCCGAGCTGGGCTCGCCCGGAGGCGCCGCCAAGGTCGGCATGACCGAGCACGACCCGCAGGTGGTCAAGGATCTGCCGCCGCAGGGTGAAGGCGACTGAGCCGGGCGGTGCCGCATGAGCCCGGGGCGGACCGGCCGGTAGGGGCGCTCCCGGCACGCGCGCAGGTGTCGGCGTCCCTGCCGGTGTTTCCCTGGGACACGTTGGTCGAGGCGAAAACGCTCGCGTCGGCCCACCCGGACGGCATCGTCGACCTTTCCGTCGGCACGCCGGTCGACCCGGTGGCGCCGCTGATCCGGGCCGCGCTGACGGCCGCCGGTTCGGCGCCGGGGTACCCCACGACCGCCGGCACCCCGGAACTCCGCGAGTCGGCGGTGGCGGCGGTGTCGCGCCGATTCGGCGTCACCGGGCTCGCCGCGACGGCGGTGCTGCCGGTGATCGGCAGCAAGGAACTCATCGCCTGGCTGCCGACGCTGCTGGGTCTGTCGGGCCGGGACGTCGTCGCGGTGCCGGAGCTGGCCTACCCGACGTACGAGGTGGGTGCCCGGCTGGCCGGGGCGCAGGTGCTGCGCGCCGACTCGTTGACCCAGTTGGGTCCGCGGTCGCCGGCGCTGATCTATCTGAACTCGCCGAGCAACCCGACCGGACGCGTCCTGGGCGTCGAGCACCTGCGCAAGGTCATCGGATGGGCCCGCGAGCGCGGCTGTGTGGTGGCCTCCGACGAGTGCTACCTGGGTTTGGGCTGGGACGCCGGGGCCCCGGGACCCCTGTCGGTGCTGCATCCGTCGGTCTGCGGCGGTGACCATACCGGCCTGCTGGCGATCCACTCGCTGTCGAAGAGCTCGTCGCTGGCCGGCTACCGGGCCGGTTTCGTCGCCGGGGACCCGGAGCTGGTCGCCGAACTGCTGGCCGTGCGCAAGCACGCCGGGATGATGGTCCCGACGCCGGTGCAGGCGGCGATGGTGGCCGCCCTCGACGACGACGCGCACGAGCGGGCGCAGCGCGAACGGTACCGGCGGCGGCGCGACGCGCTGCTGCCGGCGCTGCGCGCGGCCGGCTTCTCCATCGACCACTCCGAGGCGGGCCTGTACCTCTGGGCCACCCGCGCCGAGCCGTGCCGGGACACCGTCACCTGGCTGGCCGCCCGCGGCATCCTGGTGGCCCCCGGCGACTTCTACGGCCCCCGGGGAGCGCGGCATGTGCGGGTCGCGCTGACCGCCACCGACGAACGGGTCGCCGCGGCGGTGCAACGGCTCACCTAGCCGACACCTGACCGGGGTATACACGGGGTGCCGCAAAGCGGGTAAAGATGTGGTCGTGACAACTTCGGCGGGCAAGCCACGCATTCCCCTGTCGCTCGGGGACATAGCCAAACGGGTCCTCCTGGGAAAGCCGCTGATCAGCGAGGACCTCGACTCCGAGAAGCTGTCGAATCCGGTTGCCCTGGGCGCGCTTTCACCCGACGCCGTCTCGTCCGTCGCCTATGGCCCCGAACAGATCCTGAACGAGCTGCTGCCGCATGCGGGGCTGGCCGCGTTCGTGTTGCTGCTGCCGATCACCGGTGTCATCCTGCTGATCCTGGTGTTGGTGGCCGCGTCGTATCGGCAGGTCGTGATGGCCTACACGCGGGCCGGCGGCTCCTACATCGTCGCGCGCGACAACTTCGGGCCCAAGGTGGCGCAGGTCGCCGCCGCGGCGCTGCTGATCGACTACGTGGTCACCGTCGCGGTGCAGTCGGCGGCCGGGACGGTGGCGGTGGTGTCCGCGGTCCCGGCGCTGGGTCCCCACAGCCTGGAACTCACGGTCGGCGTGGTGCTGGTGATCTGCTACGCGAACCTGCGCGGCCTGCGGGAGGCCGGGCCGCCGTTCGCCGTCGCGACGTACGCCTTCGTCGTCATGGTCGGTCTGACGATCGTCGTGGGCGTGATCCGGGCGACCGTCGGGAACCTGCCGGTATACGATCCCGCGCGGATGCCGGGGACGGTGCCGCTGCATCAGGGTGGCGCGTTGGTGATGGGCGCCACGATCCTGACCGTGCTGCGTGCGTTCGCCAACGGGGGTTCGTCGCTGACCGGGGTCGAGGCCATCTCCAACACGGTCGACTACTTTCGAAAGCCACAGGGCCGCAATGCGCGTCGGGTCCTCACCGTCATGGCCACCATCCTGGGCCTGCTGCTGGCCGGTGTCGCCTATCTGGCGCACGTCACGCACGCCACACCGTATCTGGACGAGTACCCGTCGGTGTTGTCACAGGTCGGTCGGGCGGTGTTCGGCAACGGGGTGGCCGGCGACATCTGCTTCGTCCTGGTTCAGGCCTCGACCGCCGCCATCTTGTTCACCGGGGCCAACACCAGCTTCAACGGCTTCCCGGCGCTGGCCAGCTTTGTCGCCGAGGACCGCTTCCTGCCGCGGCAGCTGACCAAACGCGGCTATCGGCTGGTGTTCTCCAACGGCATCATCACGCTGACCGTGTTGTCGGTGTTGTTGCTGGTGGCGACCGGCGGTTCGGTGGGCGCCCTGGTCCCGTTCTACGCGATCGGCGTGTTCACCGGGTTCTCGATGGCCGGCTACGGGATGACCAAACACCATCTGACCCACCGCGACCCGGGTTGGCGAAAGCGGCTGGCGATCAACCTGTCCGCCGGGATCCTGTCCACGGTCGTGGTGGTCATCTTCGCGGTGGCCAAGTTCACCGAGGGTGCGTGGCTGGTGGTGGTCATCTTCCCGCTGCTGGTGATGGCGCTGACCCGGCTCAACCGCGAATATCGTTCCGAGGCAGCCATTCTCGAAATGTTCCGCACCGACCGCCCCGAAGTGATGAAGTACGCGCGGCACCGGGTGTTCGTGTTCGTGGACTCGGTGGACCTGGCGGTGGTCGAAGCGCTGCGCTACGGCAGGGGACTGCGGGCCGACGAGCTGACCGCGGTCCACTTCATGGTCGACGCGGCCCACGCCGCGCAACTGCGCAAGCGCTGGGACCACTACGAACTCGATACCCCACTGCGGATCGTGGACGTCCCGGACCGGCGGGTCACCCGGGCCGTCCAGGCGTTCGTCGCCAAGGCCCGCGACGAACATCCGGACACCAACGTGACGGTGCTGCTGCCCCGCCGGACGTTCGCGCGGCTGCTGGGCCGGCTGCTGCATGACCGCACCGCGGACAAGATCGCGCAGGCCGTCAGCGTCATCCCGGATGCGGCGGCCACGATCGTGCCCTACGACGTGGAATCGCGCATCAGGGAGGCCTACCCCGACGAGTTCGAGCAGCGGCTCGCGCACGGGATCGACAAGGTGCAGGCGTGGGTGTCCCAGGGCGACGAACGGCAACTCGAGGCCTACGCGCACCCGGCGCGGCCGCCATCGGTGATCACGGTGGCGGGGCTGATCCCGGGGCAGCGCGGGACGGTCGAGGGACGGGTCAGCGAGGTCGAGGACATCAACGAACAGGGGCGGACCCTGCGGCGGATCGTGGTCGGCGACAGCAGCGGGGAGCTGACCGCCACGTTCCGCCCCGGCCACGGCGGCGCGGACATCGAGCCCGGTCAGCTGCTGCGGATCACCGGGAAGGCGCGCCGCCGCGGCGACCGGCCCATCTCGATGCTCGACCCGGCATATCACGTGGTCGAGGACTCGGCGACGGCTGCCGAATCGGGCGGCTCGGAACAGTCCGGCTGACCGCGCTCACCCGCCGTAGGGCGGGCGCGGCATCGTGAAACGCCGGCGCCCGTTGCGCAGGACGACGCTGCTCTCGGGTTCGGACTTCCCGGCCGGCAGGCCGCCCACCATGTTCGACGGCTGCTGCGCCGCCGCGGCCGGGACGGCGCGGAAACCGTTGTCCGACAAAGCGATCGGCCGAACTGCCGAGCCGTCGGTCGGGTTGGCGGTCACCCAGCCCTGCGGGACGGACAATTTCCCCACCGCCGCGGCCTCGCCCGCTTGCGCGGCGACCGGACCGCGGGCGGCCGCGGCGGCGGCCTTGGCCTCCGCCCTGGCGGCGATCTTGGCCAGCTGGTCGTCGCGCAGGATGACGCCGTTACGGAATACGCCGGCAGAGAAGATCGTGTAGGGCGTATTCCAGAAGATCTGCCCCGGGTAGGCGACGAAGGTGTCGAAGTAGGTGAATGCGGTGAGCAGCGGCGTGGACCCGAACAACGCCGCGGGGTTGGCCGCCGAGGTGTTGGTGGACGCCCCGGTGGCCAGGGCTTGAAGTTGTTGCGGCAGAGCCGACATCAGCTCTGAGACGGTGACCTGGGATTCTCCCGCGGAGGTGCCGGTGGCCTGCGTCACGGCGGCGGCCTGCTCGCCGGCGCCCGCCGGCGTGGTGGTCTGCGGCGGTTGGCTGAACGGCGTCAGCGCGGTCGCGGTCGACGACGACGCGGCATAGCCGTACATCGTCGCGGCGTCCTGGGCCCACATCTCGGCGTACTGCGCCTCGGTGGCCGCGATCGCCGGCGCGTTCTGCCCGAAGAAGTTGGTCGCGACCAGCACGGCCAACTGAATGCGGTTGGCGGCCACCACTCCCGGCGGGACGGTGGCGGCGAAGGCGGCCTCGTAGGCGGCCGCCGCGGCACGGGCCCGGCCGGCGGTCTGCTCGGCCTGCGCCGCCGTCGCCGACGCCCAGGCGACGTAGGGTGCGAGCGCGCCGGCCATCGCGAACGAGGCGCCGCCGGCCCAAAGTCCCTGCAGCTCCGACAGTGTCGAGGCGTACCCCGCGGCGTAGGACTCCAGCTGCGTGGCCAGCGCGTCCCAGGCCGACGCGGCCGCCATCATCGGCGCCGAGCCCGGCCCGGAATACATGCGCGCCGAGTTGATCTCGGGCGGTAGCGCCCCGAAATCAAACATCGGCATTCCTTTCAACCGTCCGTCAATCCGCGCCCCGGCAGGCGGGGGCGGGTTGGCTCAGCGGTGAGGTGGTGGTGGGGCGTTATCCACCGAGGGAGGGACGCGGCATGGTGAACTTGCGCGGACCCACCCGCAGCACGTTGTTGACCGTTGAACCCGATACGCCGCTCGACTTGGCTCCCGTGCCCGCGGCCGGCGCGCCGTTCCACATGTTGGTCGCGGGGGTCACTTCCTCCCAGGACGGGCCCCCGCCGATGTCGGCGTCCGACAGCCACACCGGCTCCGCGACCGGGGTGGCCGCCGGGTTGGTCGTCGCCCAGCTCTGCGGGACGGACAACTTGCCCAGCGCGCTGGCGGTGCCCGCCTGGGCGGCCACCGGGCCGGGCACGTGCCGCAGGCCGGCCGCACCGGCATCGGCCGCGGCCGCCCTGGCGCCCCCGATCGCGGGCGGGAGGGTGGTGCCGCCCTGCAGGCCGACACGTTGCAGCCCGGTCCCGAAGCTTCCGGCCGAGGTGAACGTGCGGCTGATGCCGTCGCCGAAGCTCCCCGGGGTGGAGATCACGGTGTTGAAGCCTTCGAAGGCTGTCAGCAGTGACGTGGCCCCCGTCCCCTGGGCGGGATTCGACGTCGAGGCGAGGGATTGCAGCTGTTGGGGCACGCTCGACATCAGTTGCGACAGGGTCGTCTGGGCATTGCCCGCCCCGGCGTTGCCCGTGCTCTGGGCCACCGCGGCGGCCTGGGCGGGCTGGGCGGTGGCGCTGGTGGTCTGCGGCGGCCGGCCGAACTGGCTCAGCGTGGTCGCGGCCGACGAGGACGCCGCGTAGGTGTACATGGCGGCGGCGTCCTGGGCCCACATCTGCTCGTATTGCGCCTCGGTGGCCGCGATCTCCGCGGTGTACTGCCCGAAGACGTTGTGGGCGACCAACTTCGCCAACTGCGTGCGGTTGGCCGTGACCAGCGGCGGCGGCACCGTCGCGGCGAACGCCGTCTCGTAGGCCGCGGCGGCGGCGCGTGCCTGGCTGGCGGCCTCCTCGGCCTTGGCCCCGGCCGTCGCGACCCAGGCCACATAGGGGGCGATCGCGCTGCTCATCGCCTCCGATGCGCCACCGGACCAACTCTCGCCCTGCAGCCGGGTGATCACCGACGAGTAACCGCGCGAAACCGACTCCAGACCGTTGGCCAGCACGTCCCAGGCCGCGGCGGCGGCCATCATGGGGCCCGAGCCCGTACCCGCATACATCCGCGCCGAATTGATCTCCGGCGGCAGCACCCCGAAATCCAGCATCAGCGTTCCCCTCCCTCGCTCGGCCGCGCATCGGCGCGGAGCGTCGAGACCGCGAGGGTCGCGCCGACCGCCGAGGTCAGCGACCTTGGCCTCAAGGACGAACATTCAACGGCCATTTGCGCTCCTCCGGGTCGCGGCGACTGCACTGTTGGGCATTCGCGGACTTACTGTTCCGGAGGGACCGTTGGCGGTCGACGGTGACGCGCAGTTGTGGCGGGCCCCACCGCCATGGTGCGTTGCCAGGACGGGTTATCCCATCGCGGGGTTGTGGCAACTTCATGCTTACCAGGTAGTCAAGCCCCTCCGGGACTCTTCGACAACGGTGAATCACCGATGCACAGGATATTTCCAGCTAACTTCATGACTATATCCGGTTAGCTCTCAAACTGGACGTCCAACAGTGGCTCCGGGGATGGCGACCGCACTGGCCGCGATCAGGGGCGCATGGACATCGCGGTGGTGACGCGCCCCGCGGCCGCGAACGGGGCTGTCGTGGCAGGCCCCACCGAAAAGTGGTCCGCCGCGGTCACCGGTGTCGGCGCAGCGTCAGCTACGTCACTGTTCGCAAACGACGTTGCGCCGGCCGGCTTTGCGGCCGCCCGAGCCGTGGGGCCCGGCCGGCGATCGTTGGTGGCGACCCCCACGGGCCGTGCCGCGAACCCGTGCGACGGCGATCTGGCAAACCGAGCCGGCGCCGCGCGCCGCGCATCGCAGATGCCCACGCCTCGGACAGCTAATTCGCGGTCACCAGGGTTCTTCGCATTTTCAACCCGGTTAAGGTAAACGGCGGATGACCAAAAGGCGTATCCAACGTAATCCGGGCCGCGGGCAGCCGCGTTTTTGTGAGTTTGCTGGGCATGGAAGTTCTCACCCGTGTCACGGGCGGCTTGTGAGTTCGCGTGAGCATAATCAGGGGTTTTGGGATTCCGGGCCGTGTACGGCCGGGTTAACTGGACGTCTTGATGAAATTAACTGGGGATATCCTGTATGTCGGTCGCGGCGAGTTGTCGGGGCGCGGTAATTGAGTTTCACTATCGGGCGAGTATGTCGCCGAGACGGTGCAACCTAACGGCTTCCAGAAGGTTTCCGAATGGTGTCCGGTAGGTGTCCGGAACGGGTCGACGCACTCATGGCGCCGGACCCGCCACGATTGCGCGTCAATGTCGACCGCCACAAGGTCCCCTGGCACAGACCGGTACCCGGCCGTCCGAGGATGGCTGCCGGGTATGACGCGGAGGGCAGCAAGTGAGGGCAACAAATGGCGGTTGATGTCTCGTGTCGTGTCTCGCCCGTCGGCGACCGCCAGGCTGTCACGGCCGTGTCATGCGGTGCGCGACGATGACGATCCTTCTTCCATGCGGGCGGTGGGCGGTAACGAAATAGGAGCACTGCCAATCTGTTTCGGATTGCACGTCCCGTAGTCCCGACGATCTCACCGCAACCCGGCTCCCCGCCACGCGAGAAGTGGCTTGCAGGTTGCCGGACATTCTCGTTGCCCGACCGTGAAAGGTGAATACCGCATGGCAAGTACGCGTCGCATCATGGACTGGGATCCGGAAGACGCCGTGGCCTGGGGTGCCGGCAACAGCCGCATCGCCCGTCGCAACCTGATCTGGTCGATCGTGACCGCGCACGTCGCGTTTTCGATCTGGTACCTCTGGTCGGTGATGGTGCTTTTCATGCCGCACGACGTGTACGGCTTCAGCACCGGCGACAAGCTGCTGTTAGGCGCTACCGCAGCTCTGGTCGGAGCGGTCGCGCGCATCCCGTACGCGATGGCGGGCGCCAGGTTCGGCGGCCGAAACTGGGCGGTGTTCTCCTCGGTCGTGTTGCTGATCCCCACGGCCGGCACGATCGTGCTGCTGGCGCATCCCGGTCTGCCGCTGTGGCCGTATCTGGTCTGCGCCGCGCTGACCGGCCTCGGGGGGGCCAATTACTCGGCGTCGTTGGCCACCGTGGAAACCTTCTACCCGCAGCGGCTCAAAGGCTTCGCGATGGGACTCACCGGCGGCGTCGCCAACCTCGGGTCGGCGGCCATCCAGGCGGTCGGTCTGGTCGTGCTCGCCACGGCCGGCCACGAGGCGCCGTACCTGGTCTGCGCGGTCTACCTGGTGCTGCTGGCACTGGGCGGGCTCGGTGCGGCCCTGTTCATGAGCAACCTTCACTACCGCATCGACATGAGCCACCTCAAAGAGGTCCTCAAGGTGGGCGACTCGTGGGGCATCGCGATGCTCTATCTGGTTTGTTCCGGCTCCTTTCTGGGCTTCGCCTTCGCGTTCGGGCAGGTGCTGCAGCACAATTTCGTGGCCAGCGGGCAGAGCCACGGGCACGCGTCGCTGCATGCCGCCATGGTCGCCTTCACCGGACCGCTGCTGGGTTCGGTGGCGCGCGTGTACGGCGGTAAGTTGAGCGACCGCTTCGGTGGCGGCCCCATGATCGTGGGCTTGCTGTCCTGCATGATTCTGGGCGGAGGCTTCCTGGTGGTCGTCAGCACCCACGACGACCTCACCCGCGGCGCCGGCGGTCCGATGACGGGTTTCACGATGGCTGGCTACATCGTCGGCTTCATCGCGCTGTTCATCTTCGCCGGTGCCGGCAAGGCCGCGGTCTATAAATTGATCCCGTCGGTCTTCGAGGCGCGCAGCCGCGAGCTGGACGTCAGCGACGCCGAACGCCGCCTCTGGGCACGGGTCAGGTCGGGAACCCTGATCGGGTTCGCCGGCGCGTTCGGCGCGCTCGGGGGCGTGGGGATCAACCTGGTGCTGCGGCAGTCCTACGACCGCGCCGGCACCGAGACGCCCGCGTTCTGGATCTTCCTCGGGTGTTACGTCGCCGCCGCGATCCTGTCGTGGGCGCGCTACGTGCGGGTCCAGGACAAGGCGGCGCCGGCGGCGGTACAGACCGGCGCGGAGGTGCCGGTCAACACCTGACCGCAGCCCGGCGGGAATCCTTCGGACGGCAAGAGGGCCGAGGGGGACATGGTCCCGCTCGGCCCTCTTGCCTACAGGTTCGGACGCCTACAGGTTCGGACGCTGACAGGTTCGGACGCTGACAGGTTCGGACGCTGACAGGTTCGGACGCTGACAGGTTCGGACGCTGTCAGGCCTCCTGCAGAAAGCGCTCCGTCACGTCGGGGCCCGTCGAGTGCATCTGGATGGAGAGCTCGAGCAGCTTGTCCTTGGCCTTCTTGGGAAGCAACTCGATGGACTTGGTGGTGGCGGAGTCGTACTTCGCGCCCGCGAACCGCTGCAGGATGACGTTCTTCTGCTCCTCGGTCGCGTGGAGGGCCAGCAGCCTCATGCCGGCGAACGCCTCCTCCGCCAACTGCGCCATTCCGGCCTTCTCCAGGGCAGCCAAGCGTTCGTCGTTGATCCACACGTTGATCTTGATGCTGCCGTCGGCTGTGCTCATCGGTTGCGCCCCTCCAGTTGGTTCAAGGTGAAGATGGGAAGTCTGTTTTTCAGGTATTCCTCGCTGACGAACGGTGAACCTTCTCCGTGTTTTGCCGCGGCATCCATGACGACGTCGAACACTTCGGGCCGCATGACCATCCGGGTCGGTTTCACCGCGTCCATCAGGATGCTGCGGATCAAGCTGCCGCTGAAGCTCTGTGCGGTCGAATCGAAACCGCACAGGGAAGAACTCTGGATGTCCGCACACTCGGGGCTGTACCAATTCTCCCGCAGGAAAACGGGCTTCAGCCCAAGCTTCTCCCGATAAGCTTGCAGGAGATTCTGTGCATCGTAAGGACCGTAGAAGTCGCCGACACCGGCGTGGTCGCGCCCAAACATGTGATGCGTGCACCCCAGGTTGGTTCTCAAGATGGCATGGAACAGCGCCTCCCGGGGACCTGCGTAACGCATGTCCCAAAGCGTGAAAGACACCATGTGCACATCTTCGCGGAAGTACCCGCTGGTCCGAAGGGCGTTCTGGGCCAACAGGATTGCCTCGTCGATGTAGTCGCCGACCCTCTTTTGTCCCATGATCGCGTTGACCAGGACACCGGTCTTCAGTGTGTCGATGGGGAGATCCTCGTTAGCGGCGAACCAGGCCTGTTTCATCAACGCCTCGTGACCGGTGTGCGGCACATTCCGCGTCTGGTGGGCTACGGCGTGCTGCCAGCCCCGCTGGCTCAACGCGTCCCGGTGTTGGTTGGGTGTGAGCCAGAAGCTCTTGAACGGCTCGTTGAAGACCGGCTCGTTGATCAGGGTGATGGCACCGCTGAGGAACCGGTTCTGGTACGCCATGGTCTTCTTGACACCCGGGTGCCGGGCGTCCGTCGTGCCGTACGTCTTCTCGGCCATGCGCCCGAGGTCGTACTCGTAGATCTCCGCGATCTCGAAGATGGCCATCGGCGCGTCGAGGTACTCGAGGACGACGCTGCTGCCCTCTTTGATGTCGAACTTCTTGATGTCGTCGGCGGACATGTCGAACACGATGGGAATGCTCCACAGCGTCCCGTCCGGCAGCTGCATGTTGTCCAGCGTCCCGTCCACTTCCTGCCGGCTCATGAATCCCGTGAGCGGGGTGAAGAAACCGTAGGAGAGGCTGATCACCTCGTGCGCGGTCGCCTTGGGTATCGGAACGCGCGTCAAACCCTCGATCTGCTTGGCTGCGTTCGCGGTCGACACCCGCTCCACAATCGGTTTGCCGTTGTGACCGACATAGTCCATCGTGTTACCACCTCTTTCCGAGAAAAAGTTCTGCCACTGTTCATCTTTCGGTTCGCCGGGGTACTTCTTCGGGTTACCTGTATCAGCGCTGCACCACCGTCGTCGCTCCCGTGATGAATCCGTCCCGCTCTCTTCGATGACGGCCACCCCTGCTGTGGTGCTGTGCAAAAACCGATGCCGCGCGAGTCGTCGACAAGCCTATCCAACGCTTCGCTTGCTCTCGCGGCGAGGTGGGAAGTCCGTATCTCGGCTTCGCTGTGCGGCACCGCGGCCCTCGCCCGGTGCGCGGCGCCAGCTGGCCCGATGTGACACGAAAGACACTGACTAGCAACAGTTTTGGAGGTTTCATCGAGCAGGCCAACGGACGGTTGGGCGGGCGGCCCGTGTGGGGGCGGAGCCGCCGGGTGCCTGCGCGACGGCGCGGGGGACACCGGGCAATCACGCCGCGGTTCGGGGCCCGTCGAGAGGTTAGGCGGGAACGTCGATTTCATGCGGTTGTTGGTCCACTGGCGCATCCCCGCCCGATGTGACACCCGGCTCGCACCCTGGCTGGATGTCTCGATGAAGTTTGCTGGAAATCTCCTGTGCATCAACCCGCTCGAGTTGTCTGGCGGCCGTTTCTCGGCTTGACTGGCGCCTGAAGAAGTGATCTTGCGGTGTCGAGGCGCGGCCTCAACCTAGCCTGGGCACGCAAGTAGGCGGTGGGGCTCGCCATAACCGCTCGTCGGACATCGACGGCCAACAGTCCCTGCGGAACCGATCAGTACTCGGCCGACAAATGCGTCGGCCACGTGTGACGCAGGAGGGCTAGATGAGGGCCGATTCACCTTTTTTACCCACCCGATCTTCGGCTGACCGCGACCTGGGCCCCCGGTCCACGTGGCCGGTTGATTGCTGCAGTCGGTAGCGGCGAAAAGTCAACCAAGCGCGGTCATTTCGATCGGCTTATCCCGAATCGACAACGGGCCCAACAGCTCCCAAACGTACTCCCTGCGCTGCAGGGTTCTGCGGATGGTTGGTTGCCGTCATCAACCCTGAAAGGTGAAAAGCGCATGGCGCGTTCGCGCATCACCGCGTGGAATCCCGAGGACACGGCCGCCTGGACCGCCGGCAACGACGCCATCGCCCGTCGCAACCTGATCTGGCTCGTCGTCAACGCGCATATCGCCTTTTCGGTCTGGTACCTCTGGTCGGTGATGGTGCTGTTCATGCCGCAGTCCATCTACGGGTTCTCGACCGGCGACAAGCTCCTGCTGGACGCCGTCGCATCCCTGGTCGGCGCGCTCGTGCGCATTCCCTACTCGATGGCGGCCAACTGGTTCGGCGGCAGCACCTGGACCACGATCTCGTCGCTGGTGCTGCTGATCCCCACCGCCGGGACGATCCTGCTGCTGGCCCACCCCGGCCTGCCGCTGTGGCCCTACCTGATCTGCGCGGCGCTGACCGGGCTGGGCGGCGGCAACTACTCCGGGTCGCTGGCCAAGGTCGACGGCCTGTTCCCGCAGCGGCTCAAGGGCTTCACGCTGGGGCTGACCGGCGGGCTGGCCAACCTCGGGTCGGCGGCGATCCAGGTGGTGGGGCTGGTCGTGCTGGCCACCGCGGGGCACCAGGCGCCCTACTGGGTGTGCGCGATCTACCTGGTCCTGCTGGCCGTCGGCGGTGTCGGCGCGGCGGTGTTCATGGACGACGTCGTCGCGCACCGCACCGGGCTCTCGCTGGACAACCTGCGCGCCATCGTCGCGGTGCCCGACTCCTGGGCGATCTCCTTGCTGTACATGTGCGCCTCCGGCTCCTTTCTGGGCTTCGCGTTCGCCTTCGGTCAGGTGCTCCAGCACAACTTCTCCGCGGCGGGGGAAAGTTCTCCGCGGCGGGGGAAAGCCACGCGTCGGCGGCGCTGCACGCCGCCGAGATCGCTTTCATCGGACCCCTGCTGGGCTCGCTGGCCCGGATTGTCGGCGGCAAGGTGAGCGACCGCTTCGGCGGCGGCCACGTCACCTTCACCGCGTTCCTCGCCTCGATCCTGGCCGGCGGGCTGCTGGTCGCCGTCAGCCTGAACGCCGACGGCGCCGAGGACCGGGGGACCCCGGTGACCGGGCTGACGATGGCCGGCTACATCGTCGGTTTCATCGCGCTGTTCATCTTCTGCGGCGCCGGCAAGGGGGCCGTGTACAAGCTCATCCCCTCGGTGTTCGAGGAGCGCAGCCGGGCGCTGGGACTCGACGACAGCGAACGCCACCACTGGGCCCGGGTCAGGTCCGGCGCGTTGATCGGGTTCGCCGGCGCGTTCGGCGCACTCGGCGGGGTGGGGATCAACCTGGCGCTGCGGCAGTCCTACGACACCGAGGGCACGGAAACCCCGGCGTTCTGCATCTTCCTGGCGTGCTACGCCGGCGCGGCGGTCCTGACCTGGGCGCGCTATGTGCGGTCCCCCGCCGAACGAGCGGCGACGTCGGCGCCCCGGGAGCCGGCGACCGGGGAGTCGATCAAGACGGCAGTGACCGAAGGGGGGGTCCACCGATGAGCGGGACCGACCTGGGCCGCTACCTCGACGAGGTGACCGCGATCGCGGTCGAAGCCGGCAAGCTCACGCTCAAGTACCGGCGGGATCCGCGCGTGGCGGAAAAGGGCGACCACGGTGACGACACGTCGCCGGTCACGGACGCCGACCTGGCGGCCGACCAGTACATCACCGAGCATCTCACGGCTCTCGATTCGCAGATCCCGATCATCTCGGAGGAATCGAAATCGGCCGACTACGCGACCAGGAAGAACTGGCGGCGTTTCTGGCTGGTGGACCCCCTGGACGGGACCAAGGAATTCGTCAGGGGTAGCGACGAGTTCACTGTGAACATCGCCCTGATCGACAATGTGGAACCGGTGCTCGGGGTGATTTACGTCCCGGCGCGGGAGCTGCTGTATTACGCGGAAAAGGGCGGGGGCAGTTGGCGGCGGCGGGGCGACGGGAAACCGGTCCGCATATTCTCGTCGGTGCCGGACCTGAGCAAAGGACTCACCGTCGTCGAAAGCAAGTCGCACCCGTCGCCGGAATGGGAAGACTACCTCAAGGACTTTCCGGTCAAGGAGCGGGTGAGTACGGGGAGTTCGCTGAAGTTCTGCCTGGTAGCCGAGGGCCTTGCGGACATCTACCCGCGGATGAACCCGACGATGGAATGGGACGTCGCGGCGGGTGACTGCATCTACCGCAACTCGGCCCGGCTTGGGCAGCGAAAGTCGTCTTTGACGTATAACAAACCCACTGTGAAAAACGGCCACTGTGAAAAACGGCAGATTCGTCATGGGGTTCAGGTGAACGAGGGATAGGAAATTCGGTAGACGGACCATTTGTGCACCAGCGTGGCGACAATTATAATCAGGATGATTAAAATAGGCGCAGGAAGGCGGACGATGACACCACCGCGGTACGAAATCACATGTCTGCGCCCCGAAATTCTCGATCGCACTGTCGATACGGCCGGAAAGGGGCTTTGCAGTGAGCACTGACATCACGTGGCATGACCACAGCGTGAGTCGAATCGAGCGGGAAAGGCTCAACGGACACAGGGGCTGCGTCATCTGGTTCACCGGGCTGAGTGCCAGCGGGAAGAGCACGATAGCCAACCTCGTCGACGTGAAGCTCTACGAGCGGGGCCTGCACAGCTACCTGCTCGACGGCGACAACGTCCGCTACGGGCTCAACGCCAGTCCCGACATCATCGAAGAGCACCACGGCAAGGAGTTCGCCGAGCGGTTCGGTCTGGGATTCTCGGCCGAGGACCGCGAAGAGAACATCCGGCGCATCGGGTCGGTGGCGAAACTGTTCTGCGAGGCCGGCGTCGTGGCGCTGACGGCCTTCATCAGCCCGTACCGTCGTGATCGCGACAGGGTTCGCGCCACCCTGAACGAGGGCGATTTCGTCGAGATCTTCGTCGACACTCCCATCGAGATCTGCGAGCAGCGCGATCCCAAGGGCCTTTACAAGAAGGTCCGGGCCGGAAAGATCAAGGGATTCACCGGGATCGACGACCCGTACGAGGCCCCGTTCAAGCCGGAGTTGCGTCTCGAAGGCGCAACGAAGGATGCCGACATGCTGGCCGAGGAAGTGATCTCTCACCTGGAAAAGCTGGGGATCATTCCCGCGCTCGCGCGAAGCGGAGGTCCGCTGGAAGGGAGCGCCGAGGCTTAGACACTCCACGTCCGCACACTCCAACGACGAACTCCAAGAAAGGCAATATCGCATGACGAATCAACTCATTGCGCCGACTCGGGTGCTGAGGGACTATCTGTCGGATTCCCGGGTGTGGGAGGACTTTTTGGCTCAGGGGGGCTTTGTCGACGGGGACATCGTGGTTGCCGACCCGTTCAAGGCCGGCACCACGTGGACCCAGCGGATTCTGCAGCAGATTTTGAGCAACGGTGAGGA
>NZ_VMQU01000051.1 GCF_007714205.1 Mycobacterium helveticum
CGCCCCGGCCACATACAACTCCCCCACCACACCGACCGGCACCTGCCGCAAATGCACATCGAGCACAAAAAAGCCCAGATGAGCCAGCGACACGCCGATGGGGCTGGCGGCGCTGTCTGTGTCGGAGGCCAGGATCTCCCGGAACGAGGCATGCACCGTCGTCTCGGTGATCCCATACATGTTGATCAGCCGCGGTGATTCCGGATGCTTGTGCAGCCATGCCGAAAGGCGCTGGGGCTCAAGGGCTTCACCGCCGAACACCACAGCCTGCAGGGACAGCCGATCTCCCGAATCGGGTTGCGCCGCATCGGCGGTCTGCAACGCATAGAACGCCGACGGGGTCTGGCTCAACATAGCGACCCGTTCGGCGACCAGTAGGGCATGCAGGTCGTCCGGTGAGCGCACCACCGCATCCGGCACCACGACCACCCGGCCGCCATAGAGCAGCGCGCCCCAGATTTCCCACACCGAGAAGTCGAACGCCAACGAATGGCACTGCGACCACACCCGGCCCGCCAACCCGAGGTCGTCGTCCAGGGTCCTCAGCAACTGGGTCACGTTGCGGTGCGGGATCGCCACCCCCTTGGGCCGGCCGGTGGTGCCGGAGGTGTAGATGAGGTAGGCGATGTCGTCGGGCGCCGGCCCGGGCGGGGCGGCACCCTGCAGCCGGCCCCCGGGCCGGCTGTCGACGGCGCGGTCATGCAGATCGTCGACATCGATCACCAGCAAGTCACGTCCGCCGAGCCGATCCACCAGCGCGGTGGTGGTGATCGCGGCGACCGGGGCGGCATCACCGAGGACGAACTCCATCCGGGCCGTCGGCACCGACGGGTCGACCGGCACATAGGCGGCCCCGGTCTTCACCACCGCAAGCATCGCCACGATCGCCTGCGCCGAACGCGGCAACAGCAACGCCACCCGCTGCCCGGGCTCCACACCCTGACCGGCCAGCAGCTGCGCCAACCGATTCGCCGCCTCGTCCAGCTCGCGATAGGTCATCGAGTGGCCCTCGAAGGTGACCGCCACCGCGTCCGGTGTGCGCGCCGCCTGCGCGGCGAACACCGCCGGAATCGACCCCGTCGTCACCGGCCGGGTCAGCACCGCCCGGTTTCCCCACTCGTCCAGCCGGGCGTGCTCGTCCTCGTTCAGCACGTCCACCGACGACAACCGCCGCCCCGGGTCCGCCGTCATCGCCATCAACACCCGCTCGAACCGCGCGACCAGGCTATGGATGGTCGCCGCGTCGAACACGTCGGTGCGGAATTCCACCAGCCCGCCGATCCCGGCGGGCTCACCGGCCTCGCTCCAGCGGTCGGCCAGGTTGAACGTCAGGTCCATGCGGGCAGTGTGGGTGTCCACGGGCAGCGGCGTGACCTGCAGGTCGCCCAGGGCCAACCCGGCGGCGTCGGTGTCCTGCCACGCGAAGTTCTGCCAGGCCAGCATCACCTGCACCAGCGGGTGATGGGTCAGGCTCCGGGTCGGCTTGAGCCGCTCCACCAGCACCTCGAAGGGCACGTCCTGGTGCTCGTAGGCGGCCAGGCTGCGCCGGCGCACCTGGGCCAGCAATTCCGCGACGCTGGGATCACCGGCCAGGTCGACCCGCAGCACCAGGGTGTTGACGAAAAAGCCCACCAGCTCGTCCAGCGCGGCGTCGCCCCGCCCGGCGATCGGGAATCCCACCGCCACCTCGGTGCTGGCGCCCAGCCCCGACAGCAGTGCCGCCAGGGCGGCCTGCAACACCATGAAGCTGGTCGCGTTGTGCTCGCGGGCCACCCGGGCGACCCGCTGCTGCAGCTCGGCCGACCATTCCACCGCCAGGGTGGCGCCGCGGTAGTCGGCGACCGGCGGGTAGGGGCGATCGGTGGGCAGCTGCAGGTGCTCGGGCATGCCGGCCAGGGCGTCCTCCCAGTAGGCCAGCTGCGCGGCGATGCGGCTGTCGTCATCGCCGAGATCGCCCAGTTGCGCGCGCTGCCACAGCGTGTAGTCGACGTACTGCACCGTCAAATCGGCCCAGTCGGGCGCCTGCCCCGCGCACCGGCTGACGTAGGCCACCCCGAGGTCGTTCACCAGCGGCGTGATCGACCACCCGTCGGCGGCGATGTGGTGCACCACGGACACGTACACGTAGTCGTCGTCGGCGACGCGGAAGAGCCTTGCCCGCATCGGGATCTCGGTCGCCAGGTCGAACGGGTAGCTCACCACGGTGTCGATGGCCTCACCCAGTTGACTCTCCGACCATCCGGTGGCGTCCACGACGGCCCAGCCGAAGTCGGCCCGCTCGGCGGGCACCACCAGCTGCCGCGGTATCCCCTCGATCGCCGGGAACATCGTGCGCAGGCTTTCCTGGCGGGCCACCACGTCGGCCAGCGCCGCGCCCAGCGCATCGGCGTCCAGGCAGCCGCGCAGCCGCAACGCCACCGGCAGGTTGTAGATCGGTGAGGGCCCCTGGAACTGGTCGATGAACCACAACCGGTTCTGGGCGAACGACAACGGCACCACCGCGGGCCGCTCGACCGCCGCCAGCGGCGCCGGCCGGCCCCCGCCCCCGTCGATGCGGGGCGCCAACTGGGCGACCGTGGGCGCCTCGAACACGGCACGCACCGACAGGCCGGCGTCCAGGGCGGTGTTGACCGCGGCGATCAGGCGCATCGCCGACAGCGAATCCCCGCCGAGGTCGAAGAACGAGTCGTCCACGCCGACCAGCCGGGGCGGCTCGACACCGAGCACCTGGGCGTAGATGCCGGCCAGGATCTCCTCGGTGAGGGTGGCCGGGGCGCGGTATGCACCGCTGTCCTGGTAGTCCGGTGCCGGCAGCGCCCGTCTGTCGAGCTTGCCGCCGACCGTCAACGGCAGTGCGTCCAACGCCACGATGGCGGCCGGAACCATGTAGGGAGGTAGCCGCTCGGCCAGGGTGGCGCGCAGCCGGGCCGGGTCCGCGGTGCCGGTGACGTACCCCACCAGGCGCTTGTCGCCGGGGCGATCCTCGCGGGCGATCACCGCCGCCCGGCCGACCCCGTCCAGCGCCGCCAGTACGGCCTGGACCTCCCCGGGCTCGATGCGATACCCGCGGATCTTGACCTGCTCGTCGGCGCGTCCGAGATACTGCAGCTGGGCGTCGGGGCGCCACCGCACCAGGTCCCCGGTGCGGTACATGCGCGTCCCGGGCGCGCCGAAGGGCGAGGCCACGAAGCGCGATGCGGTCAAACCGGCCCGGCCGAGGTAGCCGACGCCCACGCCGCGGCCGGCCACGTACAGCTCGCCGACCACACCCGCCGGCACCGGCCGCAACGACTCGTCGAGGACGAACAGCGCCGCGGTCGGCACCGGCGAGCCGATCGGCGCCGCGCCCGCCTCGACGGAGTCCGCCTGCTCCTCTGTTTGCTCCTCCTTTTTTAAAGGCGCGCTCATCGACGCGTACACCGTGGCCTCGGTGGGCCCGTAGGCGTTGATCACCACCCGCCCGGGCGCCCACCGATCCACCACCTCGGCCGAGCAGGCCTCGCCGCCGAGCAGCAACGCCACCGACTCCAGCCCGTCCGGGTTGAGCGCGGTCACCGCCGACGGGGTTTGGGTGAGCACATTGACCTGTTCGCGCACCAGCAGGGCGTGGAAGTCGTCCGGTGAGCCGACGACGCAATCGGGCACCACCACCAGCCGCCCGCCGCCCAGCAGCGCGGCCCAGATCTCCCACACCGAGAAGTCGAAGGCATACGAGTGGCACTGCGTCCACACCTGCGAGGCGGGCAGGTGAGTGGGGGTCGACTCCGCCAGGTGGGCCAGGTTGTGGTGGGCGATGGCCACGCCCTTGGGAGTGCCGGTGGTGCCCGAGGTGTAGATGAGGTAGGCGAGGTCGTCGGGGGCCGGTGCCGGCAGCGCTGTGCTGGGGTGGCGCTCGACGGACGGATCCTCGACGTCGATGACCGTCAGGTCGCACCCGTCCAGCCGATCGGCCAGACCGGTGGAGGTGACAGCGGCCGTCGGGGCGGCATCGGCGATCAGGAACGCGATCCGCGCGTCGGGCAGCGCCGGGTCGATCGCCAGGTAGGCCGCCCCGGTTTTCAGCACGGCCAGCATGGCCACGACGGCCCGGGCCGAGCGCTCCAACAGCAGCGCCACCCGCGCGCCCGGTCCGACATCGTACCCAATCAGCAAGTGCGCCAGCCGGTTCGAGGCCTCGTCGAGTTCCCGGTAGGTCAGGGACCCGTCGGGAGAGGTGACCGCCACGGCGTGCGGGGCGCGGGCCACCTGCGCTGCGAACAACGCCGGTACCGACGCCGCGACCGGCGCCGGCCGGGTCAGCAGCGCGCGGTTGCCCACCTCGTCGAGCCGGGCGCGCTCGGCCTCGTCGAGCACATCGATCGACGACACCCGTCGCCGCGGGTCGGTGGTCATGGCCACCAGCACCCGCCGGAAGCGCTCGAGCAGCTTTTCGATGCTGGCCGCGTCGAACACGTCGGTGCGGAACTCGACCCCACCCCAGATGCCGGCGGGCTCACCGGCCTCGCTCCAGCGTTCGGCCAGGGAGAACGACAGGTCCATGCGGGCGGTGCGGGTGTCCAACGGCAGCGGCGTGACCTGCACGTCGCCCAGCGCCATCCCGACGGCCGCATCACCGGACCCGCCGCCCTGCCAGTTCTGCCAGCCCAACATCACCTGCACCAGCGGGTGATGGGTCAGGCTCCGGGTCGGGTTGAGGCGGTCCACCAGCACCTCGAAGGGCACGTCCTGGTGCTCGTAGGCGGCCAGGCTGCGTCCTCGCACTTGGCCCAGCAGGTCGGCGACGCTGGGGTCGCCGGCCAGGTCGACCCGCAACACCAGGGTGTTGACGAAAAAGCCCACCAACTCGTCGAGCGCGGGATCGCCGCGCCCGGCGATCGGGAACCCGACCGCCACCTCGCTGCTGGCGCTGATCTTCGACAGCAGCACCGCCAACGCGGCCTGCAACACCATGAAGGTGGTCGCCTTGTGCTCGCGGGCCACCCGGGCGACCTGCTGTTGCAGCTCGGCCGGCCAGTCGACCAATACGCTGGCGCCGCGGTAGTCGGCGACCGGCGGGTAGGGCCGGTCGGTGGGCAGCTGCAGGTGCTCGGGCATGCCGGCCAGGGCCTGCTCCCAGTAGGCCAGCTGCGCGGCGATGCGGCTGTCCGCATCGCCGAGATCTCCCAGCTGCGCCCGCTGCCACAGCGTGTAGTCGACGTACTGGGCGGCCAGCGGCTCCCAGCCGGGGGCCTGCCCCGCGGAGCGGCTGGCGTAGGCCACCCCGAGGTCGTTCACCAGCGGGGTGATCGACGACCCGTCGGCGGCGATGTGGTGCACCACGGAAACCAGCACATGCTCGTCGTCGGCGACGCGGAAGAGCCTTGCCCGCATCGGGATCTCGGTCGCCAGGTCGAACGGGTGACTCACCACGGTGTCGATGGCCTCACCCAGTTGACTCTCCGGCCAGCCGGTGGCGTCCACGACGGCCCAGCCGAAGTCGGCCCGCTCGGCGGGCACCACCAGCTGCCGCGGTACCCCCTCGTGTGCAGCGAACAGCGTGCGCAGGGTCTCCTGGCGGGCCACCACGTCGGCCAGCGCCGCGCCCAGCGCATCGGCGTCCAGGCGCCCGTTCAGCCGCAGCGCCACCGCCATGTTGTAGATCGGTGAGGGGCCCTGGAACTGGTCGATGAACCACAACCGGCTCTGGGCGAACGACAACGGCACCACCGCGGGCCGCTCGACCGCCGTCAGCGGCGCCGGCCGGCCCCCGCCCCCGCCAATGCGGGGCGCCAACTGGGCGACCGTGGGAGCCTCGAACAACGTGCCCACCGACAGGCCGGCGTCCAACGCGGTGTTGACCGCGGCGATCAGGCGCATCGCCGACAGCGAATCCCCGCCGAGGTCGAAGAACGAGTCGTCCACCCCGACCAGCCGGGGCGGCTCGACACCGAGCACCTGGGCGTAGATGCCGGCCAGGATCTCCTCGACGGCATTGGACGGCGCCCGGTAGTGATCGCCGTCCTGGTATTCGGGTGCGGGCAGGGCGCGTTTGTCGAGTTTGCCGTTGACCGTCAACGGCAGCGCCTCGATGACCACCACCGCGGGCACCATGTAGGCGGGCAGCCGCTCGGCCAGGGTGGCGCGCAGCCGGGCCGGGTCCGCGGTGCCGGTGACGTACCCCACCAGGCGCAAGGCGGCGGGGTGGTCCTCGCGCACGATCACCGCCGCCTGGCCGACCCCGTCCAGCGCGGCCAACGCCGCCTGCACCTCACCCAATTCGATGCGGTACCCGCGGATCTTGACCTGCTCGTCGGCGCGCCCCACATACCGCAGCTGCCCGTCGGCGCCCCACCAGACCAGGTCCCCGGTGCGGTACATCCGTTGTCCCGGGGCACCCGGCCCACCGAACGGACACGCGACAAACCGCGTCGCCGTCAGGCCGGCACGGCCCACGTACCCGGCGGCCACTCCCGCGCCGGCCACATACAACTCCCCGACGACCCCCGCCGGCACCGGCCGCAACCACCCGTCGAGCACGAAGAAGCCGAGATGGGCCAGCGGCACCCCGATCGGGCTCACCGTGCTGTCCACGTCGGCGGCCAGGATCTCCCGGAACGAGGCGTGCACCGTCGTCTCGGTGATCCCATACATGTTGATCAGCCGCGGCCCGCCCGGATGGCTGTCCAGCCACGGCGAAAGACGCTGGGGCTCCAGCGCCTCGCCGCCGAACACCACAGCCTGAAGCGTCAACTGCCGACCCTGTTCGGGTCGTGCGGCATCGGCGGCCTGCAGCGCATAAAACGCCGACGGGGTCTGACTCAACATGCTGACCCGCTCCGCGACCAGCAGGGCGTGCAGGTCTTCCGGCGAGCGCACCACCGCGTCGGGCACCACGACCACCCGCCCGCCGTAGAGCAGCGCGCCGAAGATCTCCCACACCGAGAAGTCGAACGCCATGGAGTGGCACTGCGACCACACCTGCCCCGCCAAGCCCAGATCGTCGTCCAGGGTCTCCAGCAACCGGGTCACGTTGCGATGCGGTATGGCCACCCCCTTCGGGGTGCCGGTGGTACCCGAGGTGTAAATCAGGTAAGCGATGTCGTCCGGGGCCGGCGCGGGCAATGCGGCGCTGGGCCGGCTGTCGACGTCGGGGTCCCCAGCATCCCGGACGTCGATGACCCACAGTCCGCGCCCGTCCAACCGCGGACGCAACTCGCCCGTGGTGATCGCGGCGACCGGCGCGGCATCACCGAGCACGAACCCCATCCGCGCCTCCGGCACCGACGGGTCGATCGGCACATAGGCCGCCCCCGTTTTCAGCACCCCCATGATCGCCACGATCGCCTCGACCGAACGCGGCAACAGCAACGCCACCCGCTGCCCCGGGCCCACACCCCGCGCAGCCAGCAGGTGCGCCCACCGGTTCGCCGCCTCATCCAGGCCCCGGTATGTCATGGACCCGCCGTCGCAGGTCACCGCCACCGCATCGGGTGTGCGCGCCGCCTGCGCTGCAAACACCGCCGGAATCGACACGGTCGTCGTCGGCCGGCTCAACGCCGCCCGATTACCCCACCCGTCCAACCGGGCATGCTCGGCCTCGTCGAGCACGTCCATCGACGACAACCGCCGCCCCGGATCAGCGGTCATCGCCACCAACACCCGCTCGAACCGCGCAACGAGGGTTTCGATGTCGCCCTCGTCGAACACGTCGGTGTCGAATTCGACGCGAAGACTCAATTCGCTGCCCGGCATGGCTTGGATCGCAAGCGGGTAGTGGTTGTATTCGCGGTGGGTGAAATCGGTGATGGCCAACCCGTCTTTGCCCGACATCGCGGCGGTGTCGAGCGGGTAGTTCTCGTACACGAAAAAGGTGTCGAAGAGCTGGTCCTGGCCGGCGACGCGGTGAATCTCGCTGAGCGCCAGATGCTGGTGGTCAAGGGTGTGGTTGTGGGCGTTGTGCAGCTGGCCGATCAGGTCTGCGGAGGTGGTGGTTGCCGCCGTGATGTTCGCCCGCACCGGCACCGTGTTGATGAACAGGCCCACCATCGAGTCCGCGCCGGCCACGTCGGCGGGCCTGCCCGAGACCGTCGTGCCGAACGCGACATCACGCTGACCGGTCAGCCACATCAGCAGCTGCGCGAAGGCAGCCTGCAGCACGGTGCTGACGGTGGCGTGGCTCGAGCGCGCCAACTCGTTGAGGGCCCGGGTGGTCTGCTCGGGCACCCGGAACGATGCGACACCTCGTCGCCCGAGCCCCGGCCGGCCCGGCGGACCCACCAACGTCGGGGTGGCAAACCCGGACAGTACCTCGCCCCACGCCACACGGGCCGCGTCAAGGTCACGACCGGCCAGCCAGGCAACGAACCTGCGATACGGGACCGCCGCGGGCAACCATCGGCCGTCATAGCTGGCGAATATCTCCCCCAGCAGAATCGGCAGCGACCAGCCATCCAGCACGATGTGGTGATTGGTCAGCACAAGCCGGTGTTGACTTTCCGCGGTGCGGATCAGAACCGCCCGGAAGGCCGCCTGGTGGGCGACGTCGCAGACCGCCGCGCGTTCCTCGGCACACAGCTGCCGGATCTGCGCATCAATAGCCGAAATATCCGAGCGGTCCCGGTCAGCGCCGCTGAGGTCGACATAACGCCAGGGCACCACGGGATCAGCCGGGATGATCTGCATCGGCACGTCAAACTTGTCCGCAAAGCGCGCGGCCAGGTTCGGATGCCGGGTGACCACCTTCTGCACCGCATCGCGCAGGCGGTGCTGATCGAGCCGCCCGCTCAACGTGATGCCGAGTTGCACCGCATACACGTCGTCGTCACCCTGCGCGGTGCTGGCGTGAAACAGCAGCCCCTGCTGCAGGGGGGTCAACGGCAGGACGTCAGCTATCCGCATATTGCCGCTGAAGCTCGTCGATTTGCTGCTGGCTCAGTCCCACGGCGATATCGGAGGGCGTCAACCCGCCCCCGCCGCCTTGCACATGGGCGCAGATGCCGCCCAGAGCGTCAAACCACAACCGGCTCAACCGGCTGACCTGCGCGTGATCAAGAACCGAGGGCGCCCATGTCCAACCGCCGCGCAGCCGCGGTCCGGTGTCGGTGTCGATGGTGCCGGCGTTGAGCTCCACGGTGTGCATCAGCGGCATGGGGATGGCCGCGGCAACGCCGGTGACCGACCAGCCGTCCTGGCAGATCTCCCACACATCACCGGAGTGTTCGACCTCCGCCGCGCCGACGCGCCCCAGATAGTTGAACCCGATCGGCGGATCAGACCCGCCCAAATCGACATCGGTGTTCAGATAGCGCAACAGACCGTAGGTCGCTCCGTCCGGCAGGCTCCGCAGCTGCTCCTTGGCATCCTTGATCGCTTCCCCCAGCGCCGCCCCGCCCGCGGTGACCTGCGCCCAGTCCAGCCCCCCCACGTTGAGGCCCACCGGGTATTTGGTGGTGAACCACCCCACCGTGCGCGACAGGTCGACGTGTTCGTTCGGGGCGGCCAACTCCTCCTGGCGCCCGTGACCCTCCACATCAATACCGATCGGTGCCCCGCCGGTACCCAAAAACTCCGCCAGCGCCAAGGCGAAGGCGATCACCAGGATCTCGTGTATCCCGGCGTGGAATGCCGCCGGTACCTCACCGAGCAGCAGCCGTGTCGTCTCGGCATCCAGCTCCACCGACAAGCTTCCCGCGGCGGCAAAGGTGTCCACCGCGGGGCGCACCGCGGGCAGCGCCCCGGGAATCGCCGCGACCCGCTGCCACAGTTGCGCCTGCTCCACCACGTCCGGGCGGTACGCATGCTCCGCCAAAAACGACGCCCACCGCGCAAACGACGTCCTCGCCGGCGGCAACACCACCGGCTGCCCACCGCGAAGCTGGGCCCAGGCGAGGTTGAGGTCCTCCACCAGGATCCGCCACGACATCCCGTCGACGGCCAGATGATGAGCGATCATGACCAACTGACCGGTGGGGACCACCCACAGCGCGCTCAGCATCACCCCGGCCGCCAGGTTCAACCGCGACCGCGCCTCGATCACCGCCTCGTCCGACAACACCTGCACGGCGCGCAGGCACCCGCGGGCATCCACCGAACCCACCTCGGGCACCGTCAACGACCAGCCTCCCGCGCCGTCATCATCGACCCGTAGCCGCAGCATGGGGTGCCGATCCAGCACGGCCTGCAACACCGCCACCACATCGGCCTCGGCCACCCCCACGGGGGCCTGCACCAGCACCGTCTGGTTGAACTGATCGACCGGGGCCCCGGCGCTTTCCACGCCGTGCAGCCAGCACATGATCGGGGTGGCCACCACCGGCCCGACACCCTCGTCGAACGCATCGGCATCGTCGTCGGTGACCCCGGCCACCCGGGCCAGCCGGGCCACGGTCTGCTCGACGAAGACATCGCGCGGCCGGCACACCAGGCCGGCGGCCCGAGCCCGGGCCACCACCTGCATCGACAGGATGCTGTCCCCGCCCAGCTCGAAGAACGACTCGTCGACCCCGACCCGCTCCAGCCCCAGCACCTGGGCGTAGATGTCGGCCAGGATCTCCTCCACCGCGTCGGTTGGGGCGCGGTAGTGGTCGACGTCCTGATACTCCGGCGCCGGCAGGGCCCGCCTGTCGAGTTTCCCGTTGACCGTCAGCGGCAGCGCATCGATGACGACCACCGCCGCCGGCACCATGTACGACGGCAGCCGCTCGGCCAGCGCGGCCGGAATCTCGGCCGGGTCCGCGGTCCCGGTGACATAACCCACCAGGCGCTTGTCGCCCGGGCGGTCCTCGCGGACGATGGCCACCGCCTGCTGCACGCCGTCCAGTGCGGACAACGCCACCTGGACCTCACCGAGTTCGATGCGGTATCCGCGGATCTTGACCTGCTCGTCGGCGCGCCCCACGTACCGCAGCTGGCCGTCGGCGCCCCACCAGGCCAGGTCGCCGGTGCGGTACATGCGCGCCCCGGGCTCCCCGAACGGGCATGCCACGAACCGCGTCGCCGACAACCCCGGGCGCTGCCAATACCCGGACCCGACGCTCGAGCCGGCCACATACAACTCCCCCACGACCCCCGCCGGCACCGCCTGCAACCACCCGTCGAGCACGAAGAAGGCGAGGTGCGCCAGCGGCACCCCGATGGGGCTGGCGGTGCTGTCGACATCGGCCGCGGAGATCTCCCGGAACGAGGCGTGCACCGTCGTCTCGGTGGTGCCGTACAGGTTGAGCAGGCGCGGTAAACCCGGGTGGTTGTCCAGCCACGGCGCAAGACGCTGGGGTTCGAGCGCCTCCCCGGCGAACACCACGGCCTCGAGCTTGAGCTGACGCCCGAGCTCGGGTGCCAGCGAGTCCGCGGTCTGCAGCGCATAGAACGCCGACGGGGTCTGGCTCAGGACGCCGACCTCTTCGGCGACCAGCAGCGCATGGAAGTCTTCCGGCGAACGCGCCACCGACTCGGGCACCACCACGAGGCGCCCCCCGGCCAGCAGCGCGCCCCAGATCTCGCAGACCGAGACGTCGAAGGCCAGCGAATGCCACTGCGACCACACCTGTCCCGGCGACAACTCGACGTTCAGGGAGTCCAGCAGCCCGATCACGTTGCGGTGGGTGATGGCCACCCCCTTGGGGACGCCGGTGGTCCCCGACGTGTAGATGAGGTAGGCGATGTGGTCGGGGTCCGGGTCCGGCAGCGCGGCGCCGGATCGGCCATCGACGGGGAGGTCGGCGGGGTCGTCGAGATCGTCGACGTTGACGACCAGCAGATCGCGCCCGTCCAGCCGATCGGTCAACCCGGTGTGCGTGATCGCCGCGATCGGCGCGGCGTCGTCGAGCACGAACCCGATCCGGGCCGCCGGCACCGCGGGGTCGATCGGCACGTACGCCGCCCCGGTTTTGAGCACCGCCAAAATCGCGACGATCGCCTCGGCCGAACGCGGCAACAACAGCGCCACCCGCTGACCCGGGCCCACCCCCCGGCCGGCCAACCGGTGCGCCAACCGGCTGGCGGCGTCCTCGACCTCGCGGTAGGTCCACGACGACGCCCCGCACGTGATCGCCGTCGCCTCCGCGGCGCGGGCCACCTGCGCAGCGAACAACTCCGGAATCGACCCCGACTTCGCTGCCGGCCGGGTCAACACCGCCCGGTTACCCCACCCGTCCAGCCCGGCAAGGTCACCGGCATCGAGCAGATCCATCGCTGAGAGCCGCCGGCCCGGGTCCGCCGTCATCGCGGTGAACACCCGCTGCAGCCGTCTCGCCAATTCCGGGACGTCGAACTTCGACAATGCCCCGCCCGAGGCCGCCGTGCTGAGAAACATCTGATCACCGGCGCCGGAGAAGATCAATCCAAAGCTGCCCACCTGAACGGGGTTGGTGAAGGACGCCGACGCCGCCACACCGGCGAAGTCCATGGTCATCTTGGACGGCATGAAGTTGACGCTCACCCGATCGGCCGGCTGGCCCGCGCCGCTCGGGTCGGTTTTGCGTTCCAGGGCATGCACCGGGAACCGCTGATGCTGCAGTGCTTCCCGTATTTGCGTATCGACGTGCTGACAAAAGTCGGCGACCGTGGTTTCCGGCGAAACGCTCAGCACCAGCGGCACCACCCCGGAAAGCATCCCGGGCAGCATCTTGGACTCCGGACGCACTCGCCTGCTGACCGGGAAGTCGAGCACCACCTCCGAGCCGCGGGCGCCCCACCCACGCACCAGGAGTGCACATGCCGCGGTGATGACCGACGACTGGGGCACCTTCCACGCGTCGGACAACTCCTGAACGCGCCGGAGGACGACGGGGTCCAATCGAACCGGCGCAGAGGGCGCACTCGGCTCGCCCTTGCCCCCGGCTTGGGGTAACCGATCATGCGGCCCGCTGTCCGACGGAAGGTTCCCGGCCCAATAGGCGTGGTCTTCCCGGTAATCGGTGGACGCTTCGTATTCCGATTCGCACCGAACCAGATCTTCCAGGGAGCCGAAAAAGACCGGGGGAATGGGTGTGCCGGAAACCATTGCCGCGTATACCGTTGCAATTCGGTTGGCGAGAAGCGTGATTCCGGTTCCGTCGATGATGATGTGGTGGAAGCAACCGAACAAGTAGAATTCGTCCACCCAGGTCTGAAATAGGGCGAATTTGAACAGCGGGCCGTCCGACGGCATGGGTGTCTGTTGGATCGACAATGCCAGCGCACGGGCCTCCTGCACCGGATGGCGCGAGTCGCTCAGGTCATGGAAGTCCAATTCGATGTCCGGGTAATCGATCGCCCGCTGAAAAACCTGGCCATCGGCCTCGAAGAGGGCGGCCCTGGCCGGTTCGGCCTCCCCCATCGCATGACTGATCGCGCGCCGGAGCAGGTCGGGCTCCACCGTGCCGTCGAATCGCACAAGTACGCCCAGCTGCCACTCCGTGCCGGAGTGACCCGTCTCCTGCGCAAGCCAAATGTCCAGCTGGCCCCGCGTCAGCGGCAGCGCCCGATCGTCAGTTTTCATGCGGTCTACCTATCAACGCCCCTGTGCCGCGGCCAACCGTCATGGACCGTGTCTTGCGGCTAACCGTCAATGCCCCTGTCCCGCGAGTCCCTGTCCCGCGAGTCCCTGTCCCGCGGCCAACCGCTCGCGCAGACTCTTCGGCCTGATGTCGGTCCAGTTCTGTTCGACGTAGTCCAGACACGCCGCGCGATCCGCTTCGCCGTACACCACCCGCCAGCCGGCTGGAACGTCGGCGAAAGCCGGCCACAGGCTGTGCTGCTGCTCGTCGTTGACCAAGACGAAAAACCTGCCATCTTCGTCGTCGAACGGATTGATGCTCACCGCGTCTCCCGGACCCGTCTACTGGACATAGGTATAACAAGTTCTAAACCATACTGGAGGCCGACGGAGGTTGTCTCGGTCTTGGGGGAAATTCCATCTACGGACCCCCAGCTGAAACCTGCCCGATAGTACTACCGGCCCCGGCATACTCCGCAACGGTGAAATTCGCGGCGTTCGGTTCACCGCCCGACTTCACGCGACGCATGCAGCGAATGACCGGGTTCGCGAAAAAAGTTGCCGGCTGGGCTGTCTCAGCGACGATGCGGAGGCGCCTTCGATCGCCGCGGGTCTTCAATCATTCGGCGGGACAATCGGATGCCGATAGTTTCGAATCGCTTCGTGGTTCCGGCCGCGGATCACCGTACCGTTCGCTGGCCCCACCGATCGGCCGGCGCAACCTGGGACCGCCCCCCTTCGGTCGGGTCGCTTGGCGACAGTTGCCCAGAACCCGCCGCGGGCGTCGGCGCCGACGACGGAAGACTCGCGGGCACTCGACTGCTCGGCCGTTGCGGCGTCGAGGCCGCCCGTACGGGGCAGCACCTTCGCGCCGCGGCGGCAAGTGCCCTGAGGGGCACCGGAGGGCCCCGACGGCCGTGGTCGCGGTGCCGTGCGCGTCGTGGTGTCACGGCTTCGGCAGACGGCAAGCAGACGGCGAAACAGCGTTCTTTGCGATTGCAAACTTCGCGGCTACTGTAGGGACGGCACAATTCGGCGAGGCGGCGCGGACAGAGTTTCCCCGACTCCTCGAAGGGTTTCTTCGGGCACGAACGTTGCGGCGCGTAAGAAATCGGAGGCTTGCAAAATATCCGTAAAAGAGGCACCACGTCAGCCCTCAGGGGGCGCGGCAGATTTGATTGAGGCGACATAAATGGACGACCACAGCGAAGCTTCGGCGAACCCCGACTCGAAGGATGGTGCACCGCCGGTCGCAATGTCGGCGCACCTCGCCGATGACCTGCTGTCCACGACTGCCGTTGGCTGGCGCAGCTTTTACGACAAACTCAGCCGCCGCCTGGAGGACATCGGAGTGGCTGACTCGTCTTTCTTCCTGAATTATGGCTACCTGCCGATAGATTCCCACAACGAATCCGCGTTCCCCATCCGCGCAGGTACCTTCAACGTGAACTCGGTCCGATTGGTGTTCGAGGTCGTCGGATCGCACGACCTCAATGGGAGCACGGTCGTCGAAATAGGATGTGGGCGCGGCGGCAACTCCGCACTCGTCGCGGAGAAGTTCGACGCCCAAGTCATCGGCATCGACATGTCCGCGGAAGCGATCGCTTTCTGCAGCAAAACGCACGTCAAGCCTTCGCTCGACTTCAAGGTCGGCGATGCATTAAACATTCCCCTGGACGATGCATTCTGCGATGCGGTCATCAACATCGAGTCGTCGCATTCGTATGGCAATCTGCCGAAATTCCTGAAAGAAGTTCGCCGGATTTGTCGGCCCGGTGCGTGGTTCTTGCACACGGACTTCTTGAGTCCCGAGGACTGGGACTATGTGAGGACGCGTTTGAAGGCGCTGGGCTTTGTCACCGACGACGACCGCGACATCACTGCCAACGTATTGGCCTCGCGGGATCAAGCCAGTAATAACTACGAGCAGGTTTACGGCGACGGAAATGCTCGCGTGGCCAACTTCCTGGCGCTACCCGGATCCGCGATCTACGAGCAGATGCGGGCCGGCTTGTTGGAGTACCGGATATTGAGATCTCAACTGCGCGCCGAGGCGACATAGGCCCGTGCCTTGTCGCGCTGCAGCCTTCAGCCGGTCGTTGGCCTACCGGCGGGACTGCCACTCCCGAGGTCCTGCAGCTCCGGCCACCATCAGGTGATCTCGAGTTGCCATAGCACTGGTGATATCGCAACTCGAGATCCGCGCAGCGCCGTGCGCGCACGCCGCTGCCTACCCGTTGCCGTCGATCACTGCGCGGGCTCGGACGCACCGAAGGTCTGCACCTCGTCCGACTCCGGCACCTGACCGGCCAGGTATTCGGCGAGCGCCCCGATCGTCGGGTAGTCGAAGACCGCGGTGGCGCTGATCGTGAACGCGCCGCCGAACTGGGGAAGCAACCGGTTGCTGAACTCGACCGCCATCAGTGAGTCCGTGCCCAGTTCCAGGAACCGGCTGGTCGCGGCCGGCGGTTGCGCGAGCCGCAGGAAGTTCTGCACTTCGCGCCGCAGGTAGTCGGTGAGGAAACTGCCGCGCTCCGCCTCGGGTACCTCATGCAACTGCCGGAGCAACTCGCTGTCGCCGCGTGTTGCGGTGGCAGCGCTGGGCAGCACGTGCGCGAGCAGGGTCGGGCGGGAGGCGCCCAGCCCCTTCGCGGCGCGCTGCCAGTTGGCTTTGATGACGGTTGCCTGCACGGTTCCGTTGGCGACCACCTCGGCGAGCGCGTGCAGGGCGGCCGCGGGTTCCAGCGGAATCAGGCCCTGCGCGCTGAGATTCACGCGCGCCGCGTGCGATGTGGCCATGCCGCCCTTCGCCCAGGGACCCCAGTTGATGCCGGTCGCGGGCAGGCCGTGCGCCCTGCGGTCCGCAGCGAGCCCGTCGAGCAGCGCATTGCCCGCGGCGTAGTTGGCCTGGCCGGGCGAACCGAGCACGCTGGCGGCCGAGGAATACAGGATGAAGAAGTCCAGATCGTCGTCCTTCGTCAGCCGGTCCAGGTAGCGGGCCCCGAAAGCCTTGGGTGCCAGCGTCGTCCGGAAATGTTCCAGGTTCTGCTGGGTCAGCAGCGCGTCGTCGAGCACACCGGCCAGGTGCGCCACGCCCGCGAGCGGCGGCAACTCCTCCCGGATCCGCTTGAGCAACGCTGCGACCTGCGCCTCGTCGCCGACGTCGGCCGCGACGGTGTGGATGCGGCACCGGTGGCGCTCCATGATGTCGTCGATCGCTTTTTGGGCGTCCGCATCGGGTGCGCGCCGACTGGTCAACACGATGTCACCGGCGCCGAGTTGCGCCAGGTGGGCCGCCGTGAAGAGGCCGAGCGCGCCGAGGCCGCCGGTGATCAGGTAGGTCCGATCGGGGCGCGGCTGCAGCGGTTTCGGCATCTGCAGCACGATCTTGCCGATGTGTCGCGCCTGCTGCATGCGGCGGAACGCCGTCTTGGCCTCCGTCACCGGGTAGACCTCGACCGCGATCGGCGCCAGTGTGCCGTTGGCCATAGTGTCGGCCACCTCGTCCAGCAACCTGCCCACCCGCTCGGGTTCTTGCTCGATGCACGCGTCCAGCGCGATGATCTCGTAGGAGATGTCGGGACGCGCGGCCGCCATCTGCTCACGAGTCCAGATGTCCCGCTTCGCGATCTCGGCGAAACGGCCCCCCTGCGCGGTGGCCCGCACGGTCGCGGCGATGAACCCCTCGTTGGTGAGGCTGTTGAGCACCACATCAACACCCGCGCCGCCGGTATCCGCCAAGATCTGATCGGCGAAATCCGTACTGCGCGAGTCGTAGATGTATTCCACTCCCATTTCCCGCAGCTTGGCGCGTTTGTAGGTGCTGGCGGTGGCGAACACGGTCGCCCCGCGCTGCTGCGCGATCTGGATGGCGGCCAGACCGACGCCGCCGCTGGCGGCGTGGATGAGCACCCGGTCACCGGGGCCGACCTCCGCCCAGTCGAACGCGAGCCGTGTCGTCAGCGCCCCGGCCGGGATGGTCGCGGCGCCGACGGCGCTGATCCCGTTGGGCACCGGCGACAGGAACTGGGCCGGCACGTTGACCCGGGTGGCGAACGACCCCGGCATGAAGCCGAAGACGCGCTGACCGACCTCGAACCCGGTGACACCGGCACCCAACTCCGTGACGACGCCGGCGAGGTCACCGCCGCCGATCTGCCCCGGGTCGCCCGGGTACAGGCCGAGCACGTTGAGCACATCCCGGAAGTTGAGGCCCGCGGCCTCGACCCGGATCTGCACCTGGCCCGCCTCCGGCGGGGCCACGACCGTCTCGTTCAGACGAAGGTTGTCGATCGCGCCGCGTTCGGTCGGCGCCAGGAAGTAGTCGGCGGCCCGCGGTACGGCGAGATGCCCGCTGCGCGCCCATGGCAGCAGCCGCGGCACCAAATACTTTCCTTGTCGCAGAGCAAGTTCCGGTTCCTCGACGGGGGCGCCGAGCAGGCCGGTCAGCGAGTGCACGGTATCGCCGGATCCATCGGAGTCGACCAGCCGGCAACGCAGGCTCGGCTGCTCGGTGATGATGGTGCGTCCCAGGCCCCACAGCGCCGACTGCGCCGGATCGACCGGCTCGCCGGATTCGGTCGCCACGGCCCGTTCGGTGACGATCCACAGGCCCCCGGTGAGTTTGAGGTCCTGCTGCGCCAGCAGCGTCTGCACGACGGCGAGCAACTGGTCGATCTCGGTTTCCACCCGCGCGGCGAATTCAGCGCTCGATTCTTCGGCGCCGGGTCGGTTGGCGCTACGCCAGACGATTCCGGAGACCGGGGCACCGCGCCCCTCCGCCTGTGCGAGCTGCTGCTGCCAGAAGTCCGCATCCGAACCACGGTCCAACGCGACCGCACCCGGCACGTCGGCCGCCAACTCGTCGAATCCGGCGATCAGCCAGGTCCCGTCGCCCTTCGCGGCGCCCGGTTCCGGGGCCGGCACTTCCTCCCAGCCCAGGGTGTACAGGTTGCGGGTGGCGTCGCCGCCGAGCCCGCGCAGCAACGCCTCCCGGGGCGCGCGTTTCACCGCGAACTCGCGGATGCTGCCCAGCTCCCGGCCGTCGCGGTCCACGAAATCGAGGTCAAAGACCTGTGTTTCGCTGTCGGAACCGCCGCTCTGCCAGCGCGCGCGGCAATAGAACCGTCGCGGCAACTTCTCCCGCAGCTCTACCCGCCCATACCGCAGCGGCAGGAACAGATCGGGCAGTCCGTCCTCGTCCCCGGCGAGGGCCGCCGGGAAGGCTGGGAAGGCGACTCCGGTGCACAGATCCAGCAGCACCGGATGGACCGGCTCGCTGCCGAGCTGTTCGGCCAGCTCGTCGCCGATGGCGATATCGCCGACCGCCTCACCGTCGCCGGACCACAGCGATTTCAGCGACGTGGACCAGGTGGGACCCCACTGCAGCTCCAGGTCGGCGAAGGTGTCGAACAGCTGCTGCGGACGCATGCGGCTCAACCGCTCGCACGCGGCGTCGATGGACTCCCCCGGCTCGGTCGCCGGCTCGTCGTCGATGCTGCCGGCGATCCGGCCGTCGGCGTTCAACGACCAGTCGGCTTCCCGATCACCGTACGGGCGGCTGTGCACCTGGAAGGTCCAGCCGCCGTCTTCGACCGGATGCACGGTCAGCTGCACCTCCCGGGAACTCTTGTCGCCCAGGATGATCGGTTCGTAGAAGAAGACCTCGCGCACCTGCGCCGGCGCCCCGACGGCGGCCAGGGCCATCGCGGCGTACGTCGCTCCGGGCACGACCACGGTGCCGTAGATGACGTGATGGGCCAGCCACGGCTGCGTCTTGGTGGACCACCGGCTGGTGTAAACCATGTCACCGGAGGCGAGATCCTTGACGCTGCCCAAGATTCCGGATCCGGCAGCGCCGTAGCCGTCGACGCCGCGGATGTCGGCATTCTTCGGCCAGAAGCGACGCCGCTGGAACGGGTAGGTGGGCAGTTCGACTCTGCGGTGTGGCCGGTGATACAACGCGGCGAACACGGGCCGATGCCCGGCCACGTAGGCCGCGGCCAGCGCTTCGGCGATCTGGCGCCGGTCGTCGGTGCCCTTGCGCAGGGAAACGACAGTACGCGGGGTGGCCGAGGATTCCGGCCAGACCTGCACGGCGGCACCGGTCAGCACCGGTTGCGGGCCGACCTCCATCAGCACCGAGCAGCCCAGCGCGGCCACGGTTTTCACGCTTTCGGCGAACTGCACCGGCTGGCGGGAATGCCGCCGCCAATACTTCGCGTCGAGCGGGGTTTCCGCGGTGAGCACCGCGCCGGTGCGGTTGCACACCAGGGGCAGGGTCGGAACGGCGAATTCGAACTTGCCTGCGTAGGACTCGAATTCGTCGAGCGCCGGCTCCAGCAACTCGGAGTGGAAGGCGTGGCTGGTGTCCAGCCAGGTGCAGCGGATCCCGTCACCGTCGAACTTGGCGACGGCCTGTTCCAGATCGGCGGCCGGACCCGACAGCACCGTGTTGGGGCCGTTGTAGGCCGCGACGGAAAGATGCGGGAATTCGTCGGCGACACGCTCCACCTGCTGCGCGTCGGCGAACACCGCGACCATCCGGCCGCCCTCGGGCAGGTTCCCGAACAGCCGGCCGCGCTCGGCCATCAGCCGTGCCCCGTCCTCCAGGCTGAACACCCCGGCCACACATGCCGCCGCGTACTGGCCCACGCTGTGGCCCAGCACCACGTCGGGCTCGATGCCCCACGACTGCCACAGCCGGGCCAGGCCCATCTCGACGGCGAACAGCGCCGGCTGCGCAAAAGAGGTGTGCCGCAGCGTTTCTCCGTTGTCGACGTCGAATATGACCTCCAGCAACGGGCGCGGCAGCATGTGGTCGACCGCGTCGGCGCAGCGCTGCACCGTCTCGGCGAACACCGGCTCGGTGTCGAACAACTCGCGCGCCATCCCCGGGTATTGGCTGCCCTGCCCGGTGAACAACCACGCCGTCTTCGGCGGGTCACCGCACTCGCCACGCACCGCGCCCGGACCCAGCCGGTTCTCGGCCAATCCGGCCAGCAGCTCGCGAGCGCCCTCAACCGAGTCGACGACCAGCGCGGCCCGGTGTTCGAAATGCGAACGCCCCACCCCGGCGGTGGAACACACGTCGGTGATGTCGACGTCCGGGTGCGCGTCCAGCCAGCCCGCGTAGCGCTGCGCCAACGCCGCCAATGCCTGCGGTGAGCGCGCCGACAGCGGCAGGACGCCGACCGGTTCGCGAACGG
The DNA here is from genome assembly GCF_007714205.1 of Mycobacterium helveticum. GTDB lineage: Bacteria > Actinomycetota > Actinomycetes > Mycobacteriales > Mycobacteriaceae > Mycobacterium > Mycobacterium helveticum. The sequence continues at coordinate 20,662 of NZ_VMQU01000051.1, forward strand.
TGGCCGACTCCGGTGCCGGCGCGGCGTCGCCCGCCGACGATTCTCCGGTAGCCACCGACTTCGGTGGCGCCTCCTCGATCAGCACGTGGGCGTTGGTGCCGGAGAACCCGAAGGAACTCACCCCGGCGCGACGCGGCCGGCCGTCGGCGTGCCACGGCATCGCCTTGTCGACGACCCGCACGGGGAGCGAGTCCCACGGGATGTTCGGCGACGGCGTCTCGAAATGCAGGTTCTGCGGCAGCATTTCGTGCTCCAACGACAGCACGACCTTGATCAGGCCGGCGATCCCCGCCGCCGACTCGAGGTGGCCGATGTTGCTCTTCACCGATCCGATCAGCAGCGGCCGGTCCGCGTCACGGTCGACACCGTAGACGGCCGCGGCGGCCTGCACCTCGATCGGGTCGCCCAGCGAGGTGCCCGTCCCGTGCGCCTCGAGATAGTCGACCTCTCCCCCGACCAGACCGGCACGGGCCAGAGTTGTGGCGATAAGCCGTTGCTGTGCACCCCCGTTCGGGACGGTCAAACCACTGGACGCGCCGTCCTGGTTGACGGCGGTACCCCGGATGACCGCGCAGATCCGATCGCCGTCGCGCTCGGCATCGCTGAGCCTCTTGAGCACCAGCACCCCGCAGCCTTCGCTGCGCGCATAGCCGTTCGCGGCGGCGTCGAAGGTCTTGCATCGGCCGTCGGCGGCGAGCATTCGGGCGCGTGAGGTGGCGACGATGGACGCCGGGCTCACCAACACGTTCACCCCGCCGGCCAGCGCCATGTCGCAGTCACCGGAGTGCAACGCCTGGCAGGCCTGATGGACGGCCACCAGCGACGCGCTGCACGCGGTGTCCACCGCCATCGCCGGCCCCTCCAGCCCGAGCGCGAACGCAACCCGGCCCGCGATGACGTTGAGCGCATTGCCGGTGATGAAGTGGGCTTCGATGGTCTCGACCGAGTTGGCGTTGAGCAGCTGCGAATACTCGTTGGCGGCCACCCCCACGAATACGCCGCTCTTGCTGCCGCGCAGTGCGGACGGTGCGTAGCCGGCCCTTTCGAGGGCCTCCCACACGATTTCCAGCATCAACCGCTGCTGCGGGTCCATCCACACGGCCTCGCGCGGGGAAATGCCGAAGAACTCCGGATCGAATCCGTCGACCCCGTCGAGGTATCCGCCGTAGCGGGTGTAAATCTTGCCCGGCGCCTCGGGATCCGGGTCGTAGTACTCGTCGACGTCGAAGCGGTCTTCCGGGATCTCGCGGATCGCATCGACGGCGCCGGCCAGCTCCTCCCAGTACGCTTCGGGATTCGGCGCGCCCGGGAAGCGGCAGGCCACCGCGACGATCGCGACCGGCTCATCGGCGTGCGTCGTGACGACCGCGGCCGGCCGGGCCGCTTTGGCGGCCGCCTTGTCGTTGCCGATGCCCAGGACGTCGCGGAGCAAGAAGTCGGCCACGTCAACCAGGCGCGGATAGTCCATCGCCAGGGTGGACGGCAGCTCCTTGCCCACGCCGCGCTCGACCCGGCGCCGCATTTCGACGGCCATCAGCGAATCCATGCCGAGGTCGAAGAACCCGGCCTCGTCGCGGATCCCGGCCGCGTCGATCCGCGTCACCTCCGCGACGACGTCGCGCAGGTAATCGACGACAAGTTTCTTGCGCTGCTGCGCCGGGGCGGCGGCGAGCCGGTCGACCAGCTGCGTCGCCCCCGACGCCGATGCCGGCGCCGACTCCGACTGGGGCACCTCGCGTTCCAGCTGCGCCAGGAAGGCCCGCTTCCCCGCCATCTGGTAGAGCGGCAGGAAGCTGGCCCAGTCGATCCGGGCCACGACTCCTTGCACGGCCCCGTTCGCGGATGCTGCCATGAGGTCGGCCATCCCCGCCAGCGCGTCGGCGGGCGACAAGGTCCGGACGCCCCGTTTGTCCAGGTGCGCGCGGGATTCCGCGTCGGCCATACCGGCCGACCCCGACATCCATGGGCCGAAGTTGACGCTGATGCCCGGGACGCCCTGCGCACGCTGGCGCCAGGCCAGCCCGTCGAGGAAGGCGTTGGCCGCCCCGTAGGCGCTCTGCCCGAAGCTGCCCCACACCCCGGAGATCGAGGAGGTGCTCAGGAAGAAGTCCAGCTTGACGTCGGCGGTGGTCTCGGCCAAATACCAGGCGCCCCAGACCTTTCCGGCGAAGACGCGGTCCACTTCGGCGTCGTCCAGGGTTTGCAGCGGGGTGTTACCGATCTCCCCTGCGGCGTGCACGATACCGGCCAGCGGCGGCAGTTCGGCCTGCACGGTGGTCAGCAGGCGGGCCACATCGTGCGGATTGGAAACGTCGGCGGCGACGACGCGGACGTCGCAGCCGTGCTGTTCGCGCAGGGCGTCGATGCGCTGCTGCGCGTCCTCGCCCGGGGCGCGCCGGCTGGTCAGCACCAGATGCCGGGCCCCGTGCGCGGCCAGATAGCCGGCGACCTCCAGGCCGATCGCGCCCAGCCCGCCGGTCACCAGATACGTCGCGTCGGAACGCAATGCCAGCGGTGTTGCGTTCGGCAACCCGGCGCGCCGGGTCAGCCGGGGCACGTAGGCCGCCTGGTCGCGCAACGCGAACTGGTCCTCACCGGCCGGGGCGGCCACCAGTTGGTCGACCAGCCGTGACCACTGGTCGGTGCCGGTGGCGGACAGGTCCGCCAGCCCGCCCCACTGGCGCGGATATTCCAGGGCGGCGGCGCGACCGAAGCCCCACAGGCAGGACTGCACCGGTGACACCGTGTCCGCGTCGGTGACCCGTTGCGCGCCGCGGGTGACCAGCCAGATGGGTGCGCGCAGTTCGGCGGCGGCCGCGGCGCGGAAGAGCCGCCGGGTTCCGCCCAGGATGCGGTGCTGCATGCGCAGCAGCGATTGCGTCGACGGTGCGGTGTCCGAGTCGAGGGCCGCGACGTGCAGGATGCGCAGCTCCGCGTCGTCTGCCGCCGCGGTGCGCAGCGTCGCTTCGAGCTGTTGCTCGTCCGCGTCGGACATCGGCAGCCCGAGGACCCGGGCCCGGTGCCCGCGTGCGGTCAGCGCGTCGAGCAACGGCTGGGCCGCCGCGGCGTCGTCGCTGATGACCAGCCAGGCCGCGCCCTCGCCCGCTTTGGCGCCTGAGGCCGCGGCCTTCTCCCAGCGGATCTCGTAGCGGGAGTCGGCGATCGACTGGGTGCTGCGCTGTTGGTTGTGTTGCGCGGCAAGCTCTCTCAGCACCGCGACGGTTTGCTGCTGGTCGCCGTTGGTGCGGCCCAGCAGCGCGGCGAGTTCTTCGAGCTGGCCGTCCTCGAGCAGCCGGACGGCGTCGGTGCGCATGACCGTGCCCTGGTCGGGCGCCTGCTGGATGTGCGGGGCCCGCTCCTCCCGGAACCAGTACTGGCGGTGCTGGAACGGGTAGGTGGGCAGGTCGAGCTTGCGTACCGCTCCCTGCGCCAGGGCGCCGAAGTCGGGCACGTGGCCGGCGACGTAGGCGTTGGCGAGGGCTTCGGTGATCTGGCGGTGGTCGGCGGTGTTTTTCCGCAACGACGCGATCGCGCGCGGGGCGGTGGCCGGGTCGGGCCAGGCGCGCAGCGCCGAGGCGGTGAGCACCGGTTGCGGGCCGATCTCGAGCAGCACCGCGCAGCTCAGGTCGGCCAGGGTGCGCACGCTCTTGGAGAACTCGACCGGCTGGCGGGCGTGGCGCCGCCAGTAGGCGCCGTCCAGCTTCGCGCTCCGGCCCAGGGCCGCGCCGGTGCGGTTGCACACCAAAGTCCGTTGCGGCGAACCGTATTCGAACCGGTTCGCATACGCCTCGAACTCGTCGAGGATCGGGTCCAGCAGCGCCGAGTGGAATGCGTGGCTGGTGTCGAGCCAGTCGCAGCGCACACCGTCGTCTTCCAGGCCCTCCAGCGCGCGCTCCAGGTCCTCCGCGGGTCCCGACAGCACGGTGTTGGCGCCGTTGTAGGCGGCGACCGACAGGCTCGGGTACTCGTCGGTGAGGCTCTCGACGCGCTCGGGGGCGGCGAAGATCGCGACCATCCGGCCGCCGGCGGGCAGGCTGCCGAACAGCCGGCCGCGCTCGGCCATCAGCAGCGCCCCGTCCTCGACGCTGAACACGCCCGCGACGCAGGCCGCCGAGTACTGGCCCACGCTGTGGCCCAGCACCACGTCGGGTTCAAAGCCCCAGGACTGCCAGATCCGGGCCAGGCCCATCTCCACCGCGAACAACGCGGGCTGGGCGTAGGTGGTCAGCCGCAGGGTGTCTTCGTTTTCCGGGTCGAAAATGACATCCAGCAAAGGCTTTTCGAGCACATCGGCGACCGCCTGCGCGCAGCGGGTCATCGTCTCGGCGAACACCGGCTCAGTCTCGAACAACTCCCGGGCCATGCCGGTGTACTGGCTGCCCTGACCGGTGAACAACCACGCCGTCTTCGGCCTGTCGACGCAGTCCCCCCGCACCAGACCGGGCGCCGGGCGGTCGTCGGCCAGCGCACCGAGTGCCTCGCGCGCGGATTCGGTCGAGTTGACCAGCAGGGCGGCGCGGTGCTCGAAGTGGGAGCGACCCGCCCCGGCGGTGAAGCAGATGTCGGCCAACGGGGCGTCGGGGTGGTCGGCCAGCCAGCCGCGGTAGTCCTGCGCGAGCTGCACGAGGGCTTCCGGGCTGCGCGCCGAGAGCGGCAACAGGGAAAAGCGCCGCTCGTCGGACGGCGCCGGGGCCGCAGCCGCCTGGGCTGCCTCGGCGGGGGCTTCGGAGATGATGACGTGGGAGTTGGTGCCGGAGAACCCGAACGAGCTGACGCCGGCGATGCGGGGCCGTCCGTCGCGCACCCAGGGGGTGGCCTCGTCGACGACCCGCACGGGAAGCCGGTCCCACGGGATGTGCGGCGACGGCTTCTGGAAGTGCAGGTGCTTGGGCAGCACCTCGTGCTCGAGCGCCAGGATGACCTTGATGACGCCCGCGATCCCCGCGGCCGCCTCCAGGTGCCCGATGTTGGTCTTCACCGACCCGATCAGCAGCGGCCGGTCGGCCTCGCGCCCCTTGCCGAAGGCCGCACCGGCGGCCTGGATCTCGATGGGGTCGCCCAGCGAGGTCCCGGTGCCGTGCGCCTCCAGGTATCCGACGTCGCCGGGGGCGACTCCCGCGCTCTGCAGCGCCTCGGCAATCACGCGTTGCTGCGCGACACCGTTGGGCACCGTCAGGCCACCCGACGCGCCGTCCTGGTTGATCGCGCTGCCGCGGATCACCGCCCGGATCCGGTCGCCGTCGCGGATCGCGTCCGCGAGCCGTTTGACGACGATGACGCCGCAGCCCTCGCCACGGACGTAGCCGTCGGCGGACGCGTCGAAGGTCTTGCACTTGCCGTCGGGCGCGAGCATGTGCGCGTGGGAGAAGGTCATCGCGGTCTTGGCGCTGAGCAGCGCGTTCGCGCCGCCGACCAGCGCGAGGTCACATTCCCCGTAGCGCAACGCCTGGCAGGCCTGGTGGATCGCCACCAGCGACGAGCTGCACGCCGTGTCGACGGTGACCGCCGGGCCCTGCAGCCCCAGCCCGTAGCTGATCCGGCCCGCGCCCGCGGCGGCCGACGTCCCGATCGCGACGTACGCCTCGATTTCCTCGTAGCTGAGCTGTTCGGAGATCAATCCCAGATAGTCATGGGTACCCAGGCCCATGAACACGCCGGTCTTCGTGTTCGCCAAGGACGAGGGTGCGGTACCCGAATGCTCGACGGCCTGCCACGCCGTCTCCAGCAACAGCCGATGCTGCGGGTCGATCAACATGGTTTCCCGGTTCGACAGCCCGAAGAACGGTGCATCGAAACCCGTCACGTCATCGATGAACCCCGCCCGGCGGGTCACGATCTTCCCGGGCGCGTCGGGATCGGGGTCGTAGAACTCGTTGACGTCCCAGCGGTCGGAGGGAACCTCCGAAATCGCGTCCCGCCCCTGCCGGAGCACGTCCCAGAATTCGTCGACGTCCGCGGCACCCGGGAAGCGCGCCGCGTAGCCGATGATCGCAAAGCCCTGGGCCTCGGCCTGTGGTTCGTGCGCCCGCATGGGTGAGCCGTTGGTCGGCAGAGCCATGTCCTGGTGATCGGTCATTTCCGATCGCCTGTCGTCTCGGGGTGCTCCTCGCCGTCGGCCGAGGCGAAAAAGCTGCCACTGCGATCATCGAACGGATACATGCTCAACCGGGTCTCCAGTCCATCTACTCGACATGGGTGTAACAAGTTCTAAACCTTACTTCGTGGCTGAGACGCGTGTCACCCGAATCGGCATTTGGTGCGCGGGGCGGGGTACGGGCGCTCGTAAATGCGGCGTGACCTGCGGCGATGGGTTTTCGCTTCCCGGCTCTTGCTACCCGAGCGTCCGCCGCTCGCGGACGCCGGCGAAACCCCGGATCGTGGATCAGCCGACACGCCCGGAGCGCGTGAAATCTTCCAGCAGATCGGCGGCGGCGGCGACGCTCTTGGCGGGCTCGGTCATCCGGGTGGCGAGCTCGCGGGCCCGGGCCACGTATTCCGGGGCGAGGATGGTGCGCAGATCGGCGACCAGCGATTCCTCGGTCGCGGCCGAAAAGCGCCGGGCGGTGCCCACCTTCAGCCGTGTGACCCGAGATCCCGAGAGCGTCTGATCGATGTCCGTCGGAAGGATCAGCGTGGGGACTCCTGCGCGCAGGCCGATGGCCGTGGTGCCCGTGCCTCCGTGGTGCACAACCGCGCGGCAGGCGGGAAAGACGGTCGAGAAATTCACCGCGCCCACCACCTTGACGTGCTCAGGGTGGGGGACGCTGCCGAAGTCGGTTCCGGCGGCGCCCACCAACGCCCGCTCGCCCAACCGCGCGCAGGCCGCGCCGATCATGGCGACCGTGTCGGCCGGGGACTCGACCGGGGTGCTGCCGAACCCGAAGTAAATCGGGGGTGTCCCCGCGGCGATCCAGGACGCGACTTCCTCATCGGCATCGGTCGCCAACCCCAGCGTCAGCGCGCCGACAAAGGGACGTTGACGCTCATATGCTGCCCATTCGGCTGCCAGCCCGGGATAGAGCGCCGCGTCGTAGCCCTGGATTTCCAGCGATCCGCGTTCGGTGATCCGCCGCGGCGCCGGTCCCGTTGCCTTCGGTAGGCCCAGTTCGCGGCGTTGGGCCTCCTCGACCTTCTTCGTCGCACGCCACGACGCCCACCAATACGCCGTCACCGCCGCGCGGGCCATGGGCGCCGGCAGGAGTGCCATGGTCTGGCCGTTGGGCCGCAGCGGGAAGTAATGCAGAGTGGCCAGCGGAATGTCGTAATACTGTGCGACGTTGGCGGCGGCGTCCTCGAAATTGATGCCGGAGAAGATGAGGTCGGCCCCGTCCGCCAGCGACACCAGCGTCGTGCTCATCTCCTGCCAGGCCCGCAGCAGCGGCCCCGAAATTTCGAGGCGTGACCTGACCAGATCCCGGAGCCGCCAGGGGTGGCTGAAGAAGCACGTCCAGAACTCGCGGTGCGCGTCCAGGATGGAGTGCGCCTGCGGCCCGAATCCGACGGCCGCGACCCCGGCCGCCTCGGTGAACCCGACCAAGTCCGGCGGGACGGCCATGCAGACCTCGTGGCCGCGGCGCACCAGTTCGCGTCCGGCGGCGAGGTTCGGTTCGACATCGCCGCGGCTTCCCCAGCTCGCCAGGACGAATTTCATCGCGGGCCCACCCCGTTCAGCCGCCCGGCACCATCACGCGATGAAACCAAGGGGCCGCCGTTCATCCGTGGTTTCGGCCGCGCGGACGGTTCCGGTCCAACGCACCCAGACCGGTGATCTCCAGACTCACCGACTTCCGTTGCCCGGCGGCGCCGAGCATGAAGAAGATGTCGCCGATCGGTGCGCCCAGCCAAAATCGCCAAAAACGCCTGCTGAAGACCTTCCAGACGTAGCTCCCGTCGCCCGCCAGCCAATACGCTGCGATCCAGAGCAGGTAGTACGGCACGCGCTTCCAGCGCGACACAACCATCTCGAGGTTCATCTCCATGACTTCGAGACCCCAGGCTCGGTATCGCCATTCCAGCGCGTACTGGTTCTGAAACTCGAAGAACGCCCGCATTTCGGCATTGGTGACGAGGTATTCGTCGAAGACGAGAACGGATCCTTCGATAAAGCGGTCCTTGCAGGTCTCCAGCGCATGCAGGCAACTCTCGTAGGTGTCCAGATCCATGTGGAAAAGCCGGATCGGGGCGTCCGGTCGGTCGGCCAGGAACGGGGCCAGCGTCTCGTAGGTGCTTCCCTTGACGAACTGGACTTTGCGACCGAGCGTCGCAGGTAACCCGTCGTGCAGGCTCACACCGGTATCACGCATGGAACGTTGCGCCAGCGGTTCGGAGAGTGCGAAGCTCCCGCGCTTGATCAGCATCTGGTCGTCGACTTGCCAATCTTCGACAAGACCCTCAAAGGTGTCGAAGCCGTACACCTGGCGGCCGGAAGCATCGGCTGTCAGCCTCGTCGACCAGCCAAGCCAGACGCCGAGATCAAGCATCAGCTCCTCGGGACCCTGGCGGCTTGGTTTCGGTAGGCGCGAGGCCTCCCACAACAACGTGTGACCTGGAATCCTGCACTGACGCAGGCTCGAAAGCGAGCGGCCTATGAACGTGCGATACGCGTCGTCGTAAACCCGGATGTCCCGAGCATAGAGATTTGGGATGTAACGGCCGCGACCCCGATACACCACGCGTGCACAGAGGAGCAACAGAACAAGCACGCCGAGCGCGACGAGTAACACCGGAACGGCGTAACACGCCCCCGCCACGACGGCCGCGATGCCGACGAGAATCGCTTTCCACAGGTGATGGAGAGTCGTCCGATCCACGGCGACTGGACTGTCCACTGTCGGACTGTCGACTACGCTCACCGGTTCAACCTCCGGGTGCTCGGTTTGACGCGGCCCCGCGATTTCGCGCACCGCCGCGTTGGCAGGGAAGCCATGGGCGATGTCCGGGTTTCCACCCGCACGCAGGACCGCCTTCCGTCGGCTCTTTGACAGCCCCAACAGCCAGAGGCTCCCGAGCCGACGACGATGACGTGATGATTGGCCAACATACCCAATGCGTTGGACGGGTGTGTAATAATTCCCCGACTCAAATCACACGTCCTCTCCTTCCAAGGTTGGCGATCTTGCAGCACACCGGCGGCGTTGGCCCTGTCGAAGCACTGCCGGGTCGGCGGGCGGCAGAGCCGGGACTGCGCCCGGACATCGAAGGTTTGCGCGTCGTCGCCGTGGCGGCGGATGACGCAGGATCGCCGGGAAGGATTCGCCGTTCCGCAGCGGGCAGATCAACGGCCCTTCCCGCCGGGCTGCGCCGGTTCTGCCAACGGCCTATCTGTCTACCCATTATCGTCAAGCCGTGATCGAGTCTTCCATTCCGGCGGTGCTGCGCGAACATGCCCGTCTGCGGCCCGATCAGACGGCGTTCACGTTTGTCGACTACGAGCAGGACTGGGCGGGCGTCGCGGAGAGCGTGACGTGGTCGCAACTGTATCGGCGAACGCTGAACGTCGCGCGGGAACTCGACGCGCACGGGTCAACCGGTGATCGCGTCGTGATCTCGGCGCCGCAGGGACTGGAGTACGTCGTTGCGTTCCTGGGCGCATTACAGGCCGGGCAGATCGCGGTTCCGCTGTCCGTTCCGCTGGGTGGTGCCAGCGATGAGCGCGTCGGCGCGGTGCTGCGGGACGCCACGCCGACTGCCGTCCTGACGACATCCGCTGTCGCGGGAAGCATCGCCGACTACATCGCGGCGCTGCCCGCCGATTCCCGGCCGTCGATCATCGAACTTGATTTGCTGGACCTGGACGCTGAGCACGGTCCCCTTGCCGAGCCCCAAAGCCTGCCAGAGATCGCGTATCTGCAGTACACCTCCGGGTCGACGCGCACGCCGGCTGGAGTTGTGGTCTCGCACAAGAACATCCAGGGCAATTTCGAACAGATCATTTCCGCCTACTTCGACGGGGCCGCTCCGCCGGACACCACCGTCGTGTCGTGGTTGCCGTTCTTTCACGACATGGGTTTGATCGTCGGAATCGTCCTCCCGGTTCTGGCGGGACTGCACGCCGTGGTCACGAGCCCGATCTCGTTCCTGCAGCGGCCGGCGCGGTGGATGCAGTTGATGGCAACCAACACTCGCGTGTTTTCGGCAGGGCCCAACGTCGCTTTCGCGTTGACGGCACAGAAGACCTCGGACGACGACCTGGCCGGGCTTGACCTCGGCGACGTGCGCCACATCCTCAACGGTGCCGAACGCGTACAACCGGCGACCATGCGGCGTTTCGCCGAGCGGTTCGCCCGCTTCAACCTTCACCCCGAGGCGTTGCGGCCTTCGTACGGGCTCGCGGAAGCAGTGGTCTTCGTGGCGACCCGCGAATCCGGCCATCCACCGGAAATCGTGTGTTTCGACTCCGAGGAACTGACCGCCGGCCACGCGAAACGGTGCGCGAGCGGGGAGGGCATGCCGCTGATCAGTTACGGCATGCGGCAGTCGCCGACGGTTCTCATCGTCGACCCCGAGACCAGGATCGAGTGCCCGGCCGGAACGGTCGGCGAGATCTGGGTGCATGGCGACAACGTCGCCACCGCCTATTGGCGCAAACCCGAAGAGACCGAACGCACCTTCGGCGCAACGCTTGTCGACCCGCCGGCCGGCACCCCCGAGGGGCCGTGGCTGCGAACCGGAGACTTGGGCTTCGTGTCCGACGGCGAGCTGTTCATCAAGGGCCGCATCAAGGACCTGTTGATCGTCTACGGGCGCAACCACGCTCCCGACGACATCGAGGCGACGATCCAGGAGATCACCCACAACCGCTGCGTGGCCATAGCAGTTCCCGGCGATGACGGCGTCGAGCAGTTGGTCACCATCGTCGAGCTCAAGGAGCGGGACGAATCCGCGGAGGCGGCGGCGCACCGGATGGGCGCCGTCAGGCGTGAGATCACCGCGGCGATATCGAAGGCGCACGGTCTGAGTGTGGCGGACCTCGTTCTGGTGCAACCCGGTTCGATCCCCCTCACCACCAGCGGCAAGGTCAGGCGGAGGGACTGCGTAGAGCTGTACACCCATGGTGGGTTCACCCGCATGGACACGCTGGTCGGTGCGCCGGAGCAGCAAACGGTCGAGGGCACGGTTGCGGGCGCCGAGGCCGACGCGGGATTGGCGCAGCGACTTCGCGCACTCCGCGGGCAGCAACATCACCTGCTGGTGAGGGAGGTGTGCGCGCAGGCGGCAACGGTGTTGGGCCAGCCCGGCCCTGAGCACATCGACCCCGGGCTCACGTTCCAGGATCTGGGGTTCGACTCGATCAAGGCCACCGAGTTGCTGGACCGGCTCAAGACCGTCACCGAGCTGGACTTGCCGCTCACCCTGGCCTTCGACTACCCCACCCCGGACGAGCTGGCCACCCACCTGGGCCAGCTGCTGGCCGGGCCGGCAGCGGCCGCTGCCGCGGCGGGCGCGCACGTGCGGGCCGAGGAGCCGGTCGCCGTGGTGGGGATGGCGTGCCGCTTCCCCGGCGGGGTGGATTCGGCTGCGGCGCTGTGGAATCTGGTGGCCGGCGGCACCGACGCGATGGGCGAGTTTCCGGCCGACCGCGGCTGGAACCTGGCGGAGTTGTTCGACCCCGACCCCGACGCGGTCGGCAAGACCTACACCCGTGCCGGCGGGTTTCTGACGGACGTGGCCGGCTTTGACGCCGACTTCTTCGGGATCTCGGCGCGCGAGGCCGTGGCGATGGACCCGCAGCAGCGACTGTTGCTGGAGGTGTGCTGGGAAGCGTTGGAAACCGCCCGAATTGATCCGGCCGAGCTCGCGGGCTCGGCGACCGGAGTGTTCGTCGGGGCGTGGTCACAAACCTACGGCGCAGGCGGTTCGGACAGCGCGGAGGGATACGGCCTGACCGGGTCGTCCACCAGTGTGGTCTCCGGTCGGGTTGCCTACGCGCTGGGTTTGCAGGGCCCGGCGATCACCGTCGACACGGCGTGCTCGTCGTCGCTGGTGGCCGCCCATTGGGCGTGTGAGTCTTTGCTCAAGGGCGAGTCCAGCCTGGCGCTGGCCGGTGGTGTGACGGTGATGACCACCCCGACGATCTTCACCGAGTTCGCCCGCCAACGCGGGCTGGCCGCCGACGGTCGGTGTAAAGCGTTCTCCGCCAACGCCGATGGCACCGGCTGGGGCGAAGGGGCCGCGGTGCTGGTGCTGGAACGGCTCAGCGACGCCCGGCGCAACAACCACCCGGTGCTGGCGGTGGTCGCCGGCTCGGCGATCAACCAGGACGGCGCCTCCAACGGGTTGACCGCCCCCAACGGGCCCGCCCAACAGCGCGTCATCACCCAGGCCGTGGCCAACGCCGGCATCGGGCTCGATGCGGTGGATGTGGTCGAGGCCCACGGCACCGGCACCGCCCTGGGCGACCCGATCGAGGCCGGCGCCCTGATCGCCACCTACGGCGCCGCCCGCGGTGCCGGGCACCCGTTGTGGCTGGGATCGATCAAATCCAACATCGGCCACACCCAGGCCGCCGCCGGGGCGGCCGGCCTGATCAAAATGACCGCGGCCCTCAACCACGACAGCCTGCCCCCCACCCTCAACGTCAGCAGCCCCAGCCCGCACGTCGACTGGTCGGACGGCACGGTGCGGCTGCTGACCGAGGCGGTGCCCTGGCCGGTCACCGATCACCCCCGCACGGCGGCGGTGTCCTCGTTCGGGATCAGCGGCACCAACGCGCACCTGATCCTGCAACAAGCCCCCACCCCGCCGGCTGAATCCCCGGCCGGGGAAGCCGATGCCGGGTTCGGGGTGCTGATGTGGCCGCTCTCGGCGCGCACCCCCGCGGCGTTGTGCGCGCAGGCCGACCGGCTGCACCACCACCTTGCCGACCGTCCCGATCCGGATTTGACCGATGTGGCCTACAGCCTGGCCACCACGCGGACCCAGCACCCGTATCGGGCGGTGATCACCGCCCCGGCGGGCAGCGCCGATCTCCGCAAAGAGCTGCTGGATGCCCTGGATGCGCTGCGCGCCGGCCAACCCCATCCGCAGCTGACCGGCCACCACCACCTGGCCCACCTGCGCGGCAAAATCGTGTTCGTGCTGCCCGGCCAGGGCGGCCAATACACCGGCATGGGTCGCGAGCTCTACGAACACCACCGCGTCTTCGCCGACGCCGTCGATGACTGTGACAACGCGTTGCGCCCCTTCACCGGCTGGTCGGTGCGCGATGTCCTGTGTCAGGACCCGGGCGCCCCGGCGCTGGAGCGCGTCGACGTCGTGCAACCGGTGCTGTTCACGATGATGGTCTCGCTGGCCGAGGTGCTGCGCCACTACGGCATCGTTCCCGACGCCGTGATCGGCCACTCCCAAGGCGAGATCGCCGCCGCCTACATCGCCGGGGTGCTGTCCCTGCCCGAGGCCGCCAAGGTAGTCGCGCGGCGCAGTCAGGCGCTCAGCGCCCTGGGCGGTACCGGTGCCATGGCATCGGTCCTGCTGAGCGCCGATCGACTGGAGCCACTCCTGCGGCCCTGGGGTGACGCGTTGAGCATCGCCACGATCAACGGCCCCTCGCACACCATCATCAGCGGCACCCCCGCCGCGCTGGAGCAGTTCATCGCGGCCTGCGAGCGTGACGGCGTCCACATCCGGCCCATCGCCGTCGACTACGCCTCGCACTCGGCCCAAGTCGAACCCCTGCGGGAGCGCCTGCTGGACAAGCTGGCCGACCTGACTCCAATGCCCTCCAGCATCCCGCTGTATTCCACAGTGGGCCAAGCACTTTCGGCCGAACCCCTCGACACCACCACCATGGGCGCCGACTACTGGTACCGCAACCTGCGCGAGCCGGTCGGATTCCACGACCGGGTGGTCGAGCGACTGGCCGCCGGCGAGCACACATTTGTGGAGCTGTCCCCGCATCCGGTTTTGGCCCCGGCGATCACCGACACGCTGGCCCAGGCCACGGGCCGGACCGAGTCGGCGGTGATCACCACGTTGCACCGCGACCATCCCGACCAAGACAACCTGGCCACCGCCCTGGCCCACCTGCACAATTACGGCCACAGCCCCTCATGGTCAGTCCTGTTTCCGCACGCCCGTACCGTCGAGCTGCCCACCTACCCCTTCGAGCACCGCCGCTACTGGCTGAACCCCGCTTCGACCGGCGACGCCTGCGGGCTCGGCCAGGACCGGGCGGAGCATCCGCTGCTGGGTGCGGTCCTCGACCTTGCCGACCAGGACCAGGTCGTGTTGACCGGCCGGTTGTCAACGGCGACTCAGGGCTGGCTGCGCGGCCACCAGGTCCACGACACCGTGCTGTTCCCGGCGACCGGCTTCATCGATGTGGTGTTGCAGGCCGGTGAGTACACCGGCTCCCCCGTCATCGACGAACTCGTCCTGCATACCCCCCTGAGGCTGCACGACGATCGGCCCACCGATCTGCAGATCGCTGTGCATTCGGCCGAGGACACCGGGCAACGCGCGTTCAGCGTGCACTCGCGCACCGGCGGCCAGTCCGGCGTGTGGACGTTGCACGCCAGCGGCGAGCTGAGCTCCCACCATCCCGCCACGCCCGCGCTCACGCCGGCGCCGGGTGTCGAGGCGCTCGACCAGGACGACTTCTACGAACGGCTGGCCCAGCGGGGTTACGGCTACAGCGGCCCGTTCCGGTCGCTGCGGGGTATCGGCACCGACCCCGCCCAACCCGAGACGGTCTATGCCGAGGCGGCGTTGCCCGCCGGCACCGAGGTCGCCGGCTACGGTATCCACCCCGCCCTCCTCGACGCCGCCCTGCACGCGATGGCATCGGTGGTGGACCGCACCGGTGCGGCCGACTCGGCGTCGGTGCGGCTCCCGTATGCGTTCAGCGGGATCACCCTGTATGCCACCGCGGCCACCCAGCTGCACGTCCAGCTGAGCCGCACCGCCGAGGACACGTTCGAGCTGCGCGCCACCGACCCCACCGGCGCCCCGGTGATCACCGTTCGAACGATCACCCTGCGTGAGCTCCCCGACATCGGCGGGCAGCTTGCCGCTGTGGCCGGCCTCCGGGACAGCGTGTTCCAGCTGAGCTGGCCGCCCTTGCTCGTCGACACCTCCCCGGCAGCAGCCACCACCCCCGGGTGGGCGGTTGTCACCGGTTCACCCGAGCAGCTTCCCACCCCGCTGCGCAACGGCCCGATCCACACCAGTCTGGCGGCCGTGGCCCCGTGTCCGGAGCTGGTGATCTGGCTGTTGCCCGACGCCCCCGAAGCCCCCGAAGCC
>NZ_VMQU01000052.1 GCF_007714205.1 Mycobacterium helveticum
GGGCTGCGTTGAGACCGCAAACCCAACCAGGATAAGGCCTTTGCCTAATTCTCACCCGCCGACACGCTTACTGAAGGGCTAGACGGGCGCCAGCCGTCGGCCGGTCACCTCCAGCTGGCGATCCGTGCTGCCGGCCAGCGCGCGGACCTGTCCGGGCCGCAGCCGCCCGCACAGCCTGCCCCAGTGCACGGCCACCACGTCGCCGACGGCCACGTCCGGCACCGCGCTGTACCCGTCGGACCAGACGTCGAGGCGGCACACCGACGGCTCGGCCAGCGTCAGCGACCGGCCGTCGAACGCCAGTGCGCGGCGCCCCACCTCGACGGCGCTGCCGGAACGGGAAACCACTGTGCCCCAACTGATCCGGCAACTGTCGAGCACCCTCAGGGGGTGCTCGCCGCGGCCCAGGAAACGTGTCCACGGATACACGCCGAACACGTGGAAGCAGTGGTTGGGGGCCGCCTCGCGGGCCAGCTCCGGCGTGAGATGCGACCAGTAGCGGCCCGCCTGCGGTCCGATGATGTCCAGCAGCGCGGCGAGAAAATCGGCGGGGTCCAGTCCGGCGCCGACACCGCCACCGAGCCAATAGGATTCGACGAGCCGGTGATCGAGCGGGTCGGCGATCCCGGTCAGCGCCGACAGCACGCGCAGGTAGGGCCAGGCCCCGGAGAACCGCGCCGCCGCGGCGCGCACCTCCCCGACCGGGCCGTCGCGCAGGGTGGCGCCCAGCGGGGGCCCGCAGTAGCCCAGCGCGTTGGGGGCGTAGGCGTAGCGGGCGAACATCTCTTCGCCGCTGCCGGAGCCGGGCGCCTCGGGCGTCAAGTGCGCCCCGCGAGCTTGACGGCGTCGCGGTGCAGGCGCCCGAAGTTGTAGTAGGCCGCGCACGCCCCCTCGGGGGACACCATGCACGTCCCGATCGGGGTTTCCGGGGTGCACGCGGTGCCGAAAACCTTGCATTCCCAAGGCTTGAGCACACCTTTGAGCACCTCGCCGCACTGGCAGGCCTTGGGGTCGGCGACCCGCACGCCGGGCATCGCGAAGCGCAGCTCGGCGTCGAAGGCGGCGAAGTCGTCATGCAGCCGCAGCGCGCTCTGCGAGATGAACCCCAGGCCCCGCCACTCGAAATGTGGGCGCAACGCGAACACCGTGCCCAGCAGCGCCAGCGCCGCCGGATTGCCGTGTTCGGGGACGACGCGCTTGTACTGGTTCTCCACCTCGCAGCGTCCCTCGCGGATCTGGGTCAGCAGCATCGCGACCGCGGCCAGGATGTCGAGCGGCTCGAAGCCGGCCACCACCAACGGCTTTCCGTAGACATCCGGCACGAAGCGGTAGGGCCGGTTGCCCACGACGGTCGAGACGTGGCCGGGGCCGATGAAGCCGGACAGGCGCAGATCGGGCGACTCGAGGATCGCCTTGATCGGCGGCACGATCGTGACGTGGTTGCAGAACACGCTGAAGTTGCCCACGCCCAGCTCGCGGGCGCGCACCAGCGTGACCGCGGTCGACGGTGCGGTGGTCTCGAAACCGATGGCGAAGAAGATCACCTGCTTGTCCGGGTTGTCGATCGCGATCTTCAGCGCGTCCAGGGGCGAGTAGACGAAGCGCACGTCGGCGCCCTTGGCCTTGGCGTCCAGCAGGCTGCCGCTGGATCCGGGGACGCGCATCATGTCGCCGAAGCAGGTGAAGATCACTCCGGGCTGCCCGGCCAGCCACATGGCGTCGTCGATGCGGCCCATCGGGATCACGCACACCGGACAGCCCGGGCCGTGCACCAGTTCGACGTTGCCGGGCAGCAGGTGTTCGATGCCGTGCCGGTAGATGGTGTGGGTGTGCCCGCCGCACACCTCCATGAACTTGAACTGGCCGCCGTCGCCGGCCAGGCGCTCGATGGCGGCGAGCAGCTTGCGGGCGGCCGCCGGATCGCGGAATTCGTCAACGAATTTCATTGCGCCTCCTCAGGTTATCGCCGACGAGTCGAAGGCTTCCAGCTCGGTGCTGTAGGCGTCGCCGAGCTTCTGGATGGCGGCCAGGGTGAGCAGCGCCTCGGTCTCGTCGATCTTGGCCATCGCGAACCCGACGTGAACCAGCACCCAGTCGTCGGGCGCGGGCAGGTCGTCTTCGAGCAGCCGCACGCTGATCGTGCGCTGCACCCCGCTGACGTCGACTTTCGCCAGATAGTTGGCGGCATCGGTGATCTCGACGATCCGGCCCGGAATGCCAAGGCACATGCGCGTTCTCCTCTCAGCAGATTCGGGGCAGCGGGTCCCCGACGAGCATGTCGACGATCCGGGTGCCGCCGAACCCGGTGCGCAGCACCACGGTTTCGCCCGGCTCGGCGACGATCTCCCCGACCTCGGCCGCCTGCGCGCCCAGCGGATGCGACCGCAGGGCGGCCAGTCCGTCGTCGGCCTGCTCGGGGGCGACGACGGCGACGAGCTTGCCCTCGTTGGCGACGTAGAGCGGGTCGATGCCGAGCATCTCGCAGGCGCCGTTCACCGTGGGCGACACGGGCAGTCGCGCCTCGTCGAGCAGCACGCCGAGGCCGCAGGCCTGTGCGAGCTCGTTGCAGACGGTGCCGACCCCGCCGCGGGTCGCATCCCGCAGCCAGCGGGTGGCCGGGGCGGCCGCCATGAGCAGCTCCACCAGGGGGCTGAGCGACGCGGTGTCGGAACGGATGTCGGCCTCGATGGCCAGGTCGCCCCGGGCCAGCATCACGGCCATGCCGTGCTCGCCCATCGGCCCCGACAACAGCACCTTGTCGCCGACGCGCACCGACGCCGGTGACAGCGCGCGCCCGGCGGGAATGACACCGGCCCCGCTGGTGGTGACGAACAGTCCGTCGGCGGCGCCCCTGGGCACCACCTTCGTGTCGCCGGTGACGATCTGCACGCCGGCGTGCGCCGCGGCGGCCGCCATGTCGGCGACGATCTCCTTGAGCTCGGCGATTCCGAAGCCCTCTTCCAACACGAACGCGACCGAAATCCACGACGGCACCGCGCCGGCCATCGCCAGGTCGTTGCAGGTGCCGTGGACGGCCAGCGCGCCGATCGAGCCGCCCGGAAAGCGCAGGGGCTGCACCACGAACGCATCGGTGGACATCGCGATCCGCTCGCCGCTGGGCAGCGTGAGGACCGCGCCGTCGCCGAGCGGCTCCAGCGCCGGGTTGCGAAACGCCTCCACGAACACCGCGTCGACGAGTGCCGCCGACGCCTTACCGCCCGCTCCGTGCGCCAGGGTCACCTGGTCGTCGAGCAGCCGGGGCCGGCGCCGCCGGAACGACTCGATGCGCTCGATCATCTCGCCCTCGGCGAACCGCGGCCCCGATGACAGGTACTCGCCCGCCGGGTTGCTCATACCGCCCCCACCTCTCGGTCGCCGAAACGCTCGTGGGTGGCCGACCACAGCGCATAGCCGAGCAGCGCCTGGGCCTCCTGAATGCGGTGCACGCTCTGCGAGCGCACGACGAAGCAGCAATCCACATCCGCATTGTCCACGAAGGCGCCGCCGTCGTAGCCGGCGAAGCCGACGGTGTAGAGGCCGCGCGCCCGGGCCTCGGCCAGCGCGGTGAGCAGGTTCGGCGAATTGCCGCTGGTCGACATCGCGATCGCGACGTCGCCCGCTCGCGCGCGCGCGATCAACTGGCGCGCGAACACCAGCTCGAACCCGACGTCGTTGCCCAGCGCGGTCAGGATGGCCGGGTCGGCCGTCAGGGGCCAGGCCGGCAGCGACTTTTCGGGCCGCCCGACCGGTGGCCGGGCGAACAACCGCGCCAACGTGGTGGCATCGGTGCAGCTGCCACCGTTTCCGAAGGTGAAAAGCCGCCCGCCCGCCGCGAAGCGGCGGGCCATCTGAGCGGCGGCGCGATCCAGCAGGTCCGCGTTGGCTTCCAGCGTCGCGCGCCGCAACGCCAGGCTTTCGGCGGCTTTGGCCTGCGCCGAGGCGGCCAGGTCGGCGAGCAGGGCGGCGGGGTCGTCCGCCCCGCAAGCCCGGCCGTCGATGAACGGGTACAGGAAGTTGGTCGGCTCGTCAGTCATCGTCCTCCCCGCAGGGCTCTTCGTCGTCGAGCCGGCTGATCGCCGTACCGGCGTGCAGCACAACCAGATCCCCCGCGGCGACCGGTTCGACGAGCGTCGTCACCACCGTCTCCACGCCCCGCGCGGTGCGCACGGGAGCCTGCCCGTCGACGGAGGCCGCCACCACCTCACCGAGGCGGCCCTCGTCGCCGCAGGTCACGCAGACCGCCTCGGCGCCCCCGGGTTCGAGCAGGCCCGAATGCTCGAAACACACGTGCGTCAGCTCCCACAGCAGGTGGTAGAACAGCACGAAGCCGCCCGTCGCGGGCACGCGCGGGTCGGGGTCGTCGAGCCACAGCACGTGGTCGGCCGCACCGGTCGCGGGTCGCCGCCCGCTGCCGATCCAGACCGTGGTGGCGCCCCACGCCGGCGCGCGGCGCAGCACGGAACGCACCCGCGCGTCGTCGGCGCCCGACACCGCGACCACGATGTCGCCGGGCCGCACCGAGACCCGCGTCAGGTCGACGATGCCCGGTCCGGTCAGCGCCACCGCGGGCAGCGCGCGTTTGCCCATGATCACCGGGTGCACGAACTCGACCGCGATGTGCAGCGCGTGCGGTTCCCACGACGGCGCGATCGACCACATCGTGGCGCCCGCCGCGAACCGCCTGGCCAGTGTGAACGCGGTGGCGGCCAGGTCCCGGGCCAGCTCCGCGCCGAGCCCGCGATCGACGGCCGTGGCGGGGTTGGGCTTCACGGCCCGGCCCCCTCGAGCGCGGTCAGCATCGAGACCGCGGCCTGCCCGAGCGCCAGCCCACCGTCGTTGGGCGGTACCGTGCGGTGGATAAGCACCTCGAAACCGTTGCGCTGCAACAGAGTACGGCAGGATTGCAGCAACAGCACGTTCTGGAAAACGCCGCCGGTGAGGCCGACGAGCCGGGTCGGGCCGGCGACCCGGCCGACCGCCGTGGCGACCGCGCCGGCGACCGCCCGGTGGAACGACGCGGCCAGCAGCGCCGGCCGGGTGCCGGCGTACAGCGCCGAAACCAGCGTCTGCACCAGGGGGGCGGGATCGATCACCCCGTCGGCCCGCACCGCCAGCGGCAACGACGGCCCGGGCGCGTCGCCGGCCGACTCGGCCAGCGCCTCGAGCTCGATCGCGGCCTGGCCCTCGTAGTCGATCCGGTGCCGCACGCCCAGCAGCGAGGCGACCGCGTCGAAAAGCCGGCCCATGCTCGAGCACGGCACACATCCCGTGCCGCTGTCCAGTTGCGAACGGACGAGCGCCAATTCCTGCGGGTCTGCCGCGGCGACCGGTGCCAGGTCCGGGGTCCAGTCGAGGTCGGCCGCCCACAACTGGGCCAGCGCCATCCGCCACGGGTTGCGCACCGCGGTGTCGCCGCCCGGCAACGGCACCGGCAGCAGGTGGGCGGCCCGCACGAACCGGTGACTGTCGGGGCCGAGCCGCAGGATCTCGCCGCCCCAGATGGTGTGGTCGCAGCCGTAGCCGGTGCCGTCGAACGCGACCCCGATGATCGGTTCGCCGATGCGCCCGTGCTCGGCCAGCAGCGACACCACGTGGGCGTGATGGTGCTGGACCAGGTCCAGCGGGCGATCGCCCACGTGGCGTTCCGCCCACCCCCGGGTGTGATATGCCGGGTGCAGGTCGGCGGCCAAACGCGCCGGGGCGCTGCGTATCTCGCTGAGCTGTTCGACCGCGCGCCCGAACGCGCGCACCGTCTCCCAGGTGCCCATGTCGCCGATGTGCCCGGACAGGTAGGCGCGGGAGCCGTCGGTGAGGCAGCAGGTGTTCTTCAGCTCCCCGCCGACGGCCAGCACCGCGGGGCCCTCGCGGCCCAGGTCTACGGGCAGCGGTGCGTAGCCGCGGGAACGCCGGATGGGCAGCTCTGCGGCCCCTGCCCGGTCTGTGACGACGCGCACCACCGAGTCGTCGCACGGCACGTGGATGGGCCGGTCGTGGTCGAGCACCGCGTCGCACAGGGCCGGAAGCCGCTGCGCGGCGTCGGCGTCGGTGAAGCAGATGGGCTCGTCGGAGCGGTTGGCGCTGGTCAACACCAACGCGTCGGGCACCCGCCCGCCGGCGCCCGGGACGGGCGCCAGCAGCAGGTGGTGAACGGGGGAGTACGGCAGCATCAGCCCCAGCAACGGGCTGCCGGGCGCGACCGCGTCGGCGACCGGCGCCCCGGGCCGGCGCGCGAGCAGCACGACCGGCCGGGCCGGGCCCGAGAGCACGGCGGCCTCGGCGTCAGAGATCGCGGCGTAGCGGCGCGCGACGTCGAGATCACGGACCAGGATCGCGAACGGCTTGGCGCCGCGCGCTTTCCGGGTCCGCAGCGCCGTCACCGCCCGCTGATCGTCGGCGAGGCAGGCCAGGTGGTAACCGCCGATGCCCTTGACGGCCACCACCGCGCCGGCGGCCAGCGCGCGTTGGGCCGCGGCCAGCGCGGCGTCGGCGCCCTCAACCCGGCCTTCGGGCGAGGAAGGGCGCGCGCAGAACCACAGCGAGGGGCCGCAATCGGGGCACGCGATGGGCTGTGCGTGAAACCGGCGATCGGCGGGATCGGCGTATTCGCGGGCGCACCGCGCGCACATCGCGAACGCCGCCATCGTGGTCGCGGGGCGGTCGTAGGGCAGCGTGCGGATGATGGTGAAGCGCGGACCGCAGTTGGTGCACGTGACGAACGGGTGGCGGTGGCGCCGGTCGCCGGGGTCGAACAACTCGGCGACGCAGTCGTCGCAGACCGCGATGTCGGGCGGGATCGGCGTCGTGGCACCGGCGACCCTCTCGCTGGCGGCGATGTCGAACCCGCGGCCGGTGCCGGGGGTGACGTCGATGTCGACGGCGGCAATGGTGCCGATCCGCGCCAGCGGCGGGGCCTCGGCGCGCAGCCGGCGCCCGAACTCGCGCACCCGCGCGGGGTGCCCCTGCACCTCGAGGAAGACCGCGCCCGAGTCGTTGCCGACGAATCCGGCCAGTCCGAGCTCGGTCGCAAGACGATGGACGAAGGGACGGAAGCCGACCCCCTGGACGACACCGGTCACCGTGAGGCGCTGCCGCACGTGATCGGATCGCAGCATCAGGGCGGGGCTGGTCATCTCAACCGCCCTGCGGGCCGGCCGTCGGGTCGCCACCGCCGCGGCCCATCAGCTCCAGGCCGGCCATCGCCTGATCGGCCCCGGCGCGGTCGGTCTTCTCCACCACGAACCCCATGTGGATGATGACCCAGTCGCCCGGGGCGAACGTCTCCTCGGGCAGCATGCCGACGTTGACGCGCCGCTGCTCGCCGGCGACGTCGACCAGCGCGAGCTGTCCCGCGTAGCCGTCCAGCATCCCGATCACCCGTCCCGGTATCCCCAGACACATGCTCAACACTCCTCCGGCGCCGCGGCGAACCCGGAAACCGAAGACGCCGGGGTCTGCAGCGCCTCGACGATGTCCTCGACGGCCCGGGCCGCCCGCGCGACGGCATTGGCGACGGGTTCGGTCAGGCCGATTCCCTCCTCGACGCTACCCGCTTCGCAGCCCACGACCACCGTGTAGGGCGGGCTGCCGCCCAGCGCCCGCAGACTGGCGAACACCGCCGCCGGGTCCATGCCGTGCGCGTCCACCGCGGGCGTTTCGGCCGGCGCCTCGTGGTCGGCCTGGAACACGTGCAGGGTGCCCGGACTGCCTCGGCTCGGTAGCGCGTCGACGAGAACCAGCGTGTCCCAGCCGTCGAGCAGGTCGTAGGCCAGATGCATCCCCCTGATGCCGTAGTCGACGACGCGGACGCCCGGGTCGTCGCGCGGGATCTCGGCGTTGCGGACCACCTCCGAGCCGAATCCGTCGTCCCCCAGGAAGATGTTGCCGATGCCGGCCACCAGGATGCGGGCTGTCATCACAGCGCCCGCCGGCTACATCCGCCTCAGTTTGAGGTAGCGGCGGGCATCCGGCAGCGACACCACTCCCATCACCACCGCGGCCGTGACCACCAACGCGATGATGGCCAGGAAGATCCACCCTAGAACGTCCATGTCGCACTCCTTTCCGTGCTGCTGTTCTCCGGCTCCAGCGGCTCGACCTCGTCGGGGGAGAAGTACAGATAGCGCCCGTACCAGTCGTGCAGGTCGGCCGCCGGATCGTCGTCGACGACCACCCCGACGTGCGTGTTGCCCTCGACGTCGGCATGCACCGACGTGACACGGGCGGTCCTGCCGGCGACGAAGATGTCCTGGGCGTCGGCGTTGCGGCGCGGGTGCAACCGGACCCGGCTGCCGCGCGCCACCCGGATCCCGTTCACCAGCACCGCGTCGCTCTCGGGGCGGACGGCGCCGTCGGCCAGCGGATCCCACCAGTCGACGCCCCCGGGGATCTCGGGCACCAGTCCCGCGGGCGCGTGCGGATCGCGCAGCACGCCGTGCAGGCGCGCCATCGCCTCGGGCGACGTGGCATCGCAGCGGTCGATGATCTGCGCGGCCCGCGGGTCGGTGGCCCGGGCCTGCGCCTTCTCCTCGTCGGTCATCGTCATCACGCGCAGGGTGAGAATCTCGTCGATCTCGGTGCAGTCGTACAGGGCGGTGTTGCTCTGCTCGGCAACCTCGGGGTGGTCGTAGAGGATGATCGGGGAGATCAGCAACACGTCGCCGGTGCCCGGCGGGCCGGCCAGCACGGGGAAGCAGCGGTGCCGGCCGCACCGCGCCACCGCGGCGGCCGCGGCGGCCGGCGGTTCGAGCAGCGAAACGAACCGGCCGCCGGCGACTTCGGCGATCACGTGCGTGCCGATCATGGACCGCGCGATCGCGTCGGCCTTGTCGGCGGCGCCGCGGCCGGTGTTGGCCACCCGCACCGAGACCCGGTGCAGGTCCCCGTCCGGCCGGGCGGTGACCGTCAGCTCGCCGCACACCTGCCGGCGTTCGCGGACCAGCCGGCCGCCGTCGAGCAGTTCGACGTCGGTTACCGCGTGCGCCACCAGCGGAAAGGTCCAGGGCTGCTCGTCGAACGCCAACGGGCCGAACGACATTTCGCATTCGATCGCCTCGTCCCAGGACATCCACGACCCGGCCGGCGTGGTCAGTTCGCCCACGGGCGCGAAGCCGCCGCCCCCGACCTCGCGTTCGGCCCGGCGGTGCTGCAGCTGCAGGAACCGCACCACCACGGTGATCGCCGGCGCCCCGTCGACCAGGAAGTCCGCGGCCATGGCGTCGTCCTCGCCGAGGCCCGCGGCGGCCGCGCCCGGTGGCCCCAGAACCCCGAACTGCCAACGCGACTGGTTCTTGCCGGACGTCCCGCGGTAGGGGTAGAGCAGGTAGCCCTCGTAGAGCACCGCGTCGGCGACGGCGCGGGCCCGGTCCCAGCCGGAGGCCCGGGGTGCGGTCACCGTGCGGCCTCCCGCTCGGCGTCCAGCAGCGAGGTGACCGCACGGTCGAGGTCGAGCAGCCCGCGCGCCGACTTGTAGCGGGCCAACGCGGCGACGGTTTCGTGGCTCAGCCGCACCCAGCCGGTGTCGGGGTAGTGCTGCGCGATTAGCTCCCGCCACACCGCGACCGGCATGTCGTGGCGGCACTCGCAGTCCCACGGCACCTGCTGAACCGAGAACCCGCGGTCGTTCTTGACGAACATCGTTCCGCTGAACAGGAATTGGAGGGGCAATGCCCCGTCCCGCAGGGCGTGTGCGTACTTGGCGGCCGTCACCTCGAAGTCGTAGGTGCAGTCCAGCGCAAGCGTCATCGTCGTGTGTCCGGCGAATCCCGGCACCATCGCGGCGCAGTGCTGCCACAGGAACGTGCGCTGGGTGTCGGCCCAGCGCTCGCGGCCGCCGAACAGGTCGAGCAGTCCGGCCGCCTCGGCGTCGGAGTAGGAGCGCCGCAGCGGTTCGATGCGGACCTGGCAGCGCAGCGCGATGGCGTGCACCGTGCCGGTGTGAGCGTCCGGGCCGCCGGCGGTGATGCCGACGCGCGCGGTGAGCACCGGTGTGACGCTGTACGGTTCGGGCGCCACGTCGTGGACGGCGAATGCCACGTCGATCGGCTGCTCGGTCATCGGGGCCTCGCCACGGCGCGGGCGGCGAGCCGAGCGAAGAAGTCGTCGATGAACGCACGCGCATCCTGGCCGCCGTCGAAACCGCGCCACAGCATGCGCAGGCGCCCGACGAACTCGTAGCAGGCGTCGATCGGGACCAGAAAGCTTTGCGGCTCGGCCGCTTCGGGCCCGTCCTGAGCGCGGACCAGCAACGCCTCCACGTCGTCGGCCGGCAGTCCCGCCCGCGGGTCCGCGCCCGCCAGGGCGTTCCAGGTGTCCAGGTCGAGCTCGGACTCGCATGCCCCGGCCGGGCCGGGGTAGAAGGCGACGGTGCGCCCGAGGGCGGAGTTGGTGAAGAAGAACGCCACGCCGACCGGGATCTGCAGCGCTTCCCAGGCCCGGCGGTCCAGCGCGAAATCCGGGAAGGCGAGGTACCGGTCGGGCACCGCCCGGTAGCGCAGCTCGGCCGCAGGGTCGGTGAACAGCAGATAGCACGCGCGGCAGACGCACATCAGTTGCCGGGCGGCCACGCTCACCACGTGCTGATGTTCGTCGCCGATCGGCTCCGCGCACATCTCGCACCGCTCGCCGACGGCTTCGGGGAGCGGCCGGTTCGCGGTGATGCGGGCCAGCACGTCGTAGGGGCTGGTCATGTCCCGGCCCCCAGCGGTTCGCCCCGCAGCGCCACCGACAGCACACCGTCTCGAAGCAGCACCGGAATCGGTTGCAGGTGATCACCGTTGGCGCCGGCTCCGGCGTGGACGGCGTCGAACCCGGTGTTGCAGCGCGGGCATTCCAGCATCCTGGCGCGCAGTCGCGCCCCGGCGAGCGTGTCGTCACACACCGGACAGCGGTCCCGGTAGGCGAACAACTGATCGTCGACCCGGCAAGCCAGCAACGTGGTGCCGTCGACGGAGAAGCCCGCCACCTCGCCGGGTTCCAGCCCGGCCAGTTCGGGCGCCGGATGCCAGGCCGTCGCGCCGGGGCCGTCCGAACGGACATGGCCACCCACGCGGAGGTAAGCCAGCAGGGATTCGGCGGGAATCATGCCGGTGGCGGGTTCGGCCGCCACCACCTCGATCGTGCAGACCTCCGGCGCGGCGGCGCGGATCGCGTCCTGGACCGCCAGCTCCAGCGTGACCGCCGACGACGGGCAGCTCTTGCAGCTGCCCGTGAAGGCCAGCCGCACGGTGTCGCCGTCGATCGCGACCAGGTCGACGTCTCCGCCGTGTGAGCCGAGATACGGGCGGACCCGATCGAGGGCGTCGCAGACCCGGCGCCGCACGTCGTGCGGGTGCAGGCCGTGCACGAGGAGCAGGCTGGCCACCAGGTCGTCGGTGGCCAGCCGCTCGGCCAACCCGGGGTCGCCGGCCAACCCCATGATCCGTTCCAGCCCGGCCCCGTACAGCTCGACCACCTCGCGGACCAGTTGCTGGGCGCGCTCATACGCGGCCGCCCCACCCGCCGCGGCGGAATCCAGCAGCGCCTGGATCCGATCTCCCGCGGTGCGCCACTGCGCGTCGTTGCCGGGGTCGGCCAACGGGCTCGTCGGGCGATCCGGCGTTGTCATTGCGGGGGTCTACTCCCCGACGGGTGACTGCGTGGGTGTGTGCAGTCTTTCCAGGGTCTTGCCCTTGCCCAGGTACATGTGCACGCCGCAGGGCAGGCACGGGTCGAAGCTGCGCACCGTGCGCATGACGTCGATGCCCTTGAAGTTCTCCCGGCCGTTCTCCTCGAAGATCGGCTGGCCCTGCACCGCGTCCTCGTAGGGGCCGGGCGTGCCGTAGCTGTCGCGCGGGTTGGCGTTCCACGGGGTCGGCGGATACGGGTGGTAGTTGGCGATCTTGCCGTCCCGGATCACCAGGTGATGGCTGAGCACCCCGCGCACCGCCTCGGTGAAGCCGCAGCCGATGCCCTCGTCGGGCACCTCGAAGCGCTCCCAGGTCTTGGTGCGCCCGGCGCGGATCTCGGCGAGCGCCTTCTCGGCGAAGTGCAGCGCGCACGCCGCCGCGTAGGCCTGGAAGTAGGTGCGGGCGCGGTCGCGCTCGATCGTGTTGCTGCCGTACTTGGGCACCTTCCACTCGAACTCGACGGGGCCCTTCAGCGCGGTCTTGGGCAGGTTGATCTTGACGCTGTCGCCGGTCGCCTTGACATAGCCGATGTCGACCAGCCCGGCCAGCGCGGTCGCCCACAGCCGGGCCAGCGGGCCGCCGCCGGTGTCCAGCGCCAGGTGGTCCTTGCCGTCGAACCAGCGCGGCGACATCACCCAGCTGTACTTTCCGCCGTCCATGTCCCGCTTCTGCGGGTGCGGATTGGTGTGCTGGTTCCACGGGTGGCGCCGGTCCACGGCGTTACCCAGCGGATCGGCGTGCACGAACATCTCCTGATCGGTCCAGTCGTCGTAGTACGAACTGCCCAGCAGGATCCGGATGCCCAGGTTGATGTCGACCAGCGAGTGGGTGACCAGCTTGCCGTCGACCACCACGCCCGGGGTGACGAACATCGCGTTGCCCCAGCGCTCCATGTCCTTGTACTCGAAGTTGCACACCTCGGGGTCCTGGAACGATCCCCAGCAGCCGAGCAGGGTGCGGCGCAGCCCGACCTTCTCGTAACCGGGCAGCGCCTCGTAGAAGAAGTCGAACAGGTCGTCGTGCATCGGCACGACCTTCTTCATGAACTCGACGTAGCGCATCAGCCGCGTCATGTAGTCGGTCATCAGCTGGATGGTCGCGACCGTGCCGACCCCGCCGGGGTACAGCGTGGACGGGTGCACGTGGCGACCCTCCATGAGGCAGAACATCTCTCGCGTGTACCGGGACACCTGCAGCGCCTCGCGGTAGAACTCGCCGCTGAACGGGTTGAGCGAGCGCATGATGTCGGCGATCGTCTTGTACCCGTGCGCATCGGCGTGCGGCGCCGCCGTCTTCTCGGCCTGGGCGAGCACGCTCGGGTTGGTCTCGGAGACCATCTTCTCGCAGAAGTCCACGCCGACCAGGTTCTCCTGGAAGATGTTGTGGTCGAACATGTATTCCGCGGCCTCGCCGAGGTTGACGATCCACTCGCCCAGATGCGGCGGCTTGACGCCGTAGGCCATGTTCTGCGCGTAGCACGAACACGTCGCGTGGTTGTCGCCGCAGATGCCGCAGATGCGGCTGGTGATGAAGTGCGCGTCGCGCGGGTCTTTGCCCTTCATGAAGATCGAGTAACCGCGAAAGATCGACGACGTGCTGTGGCACTCGACGACCTCTCTGTTCTCGAAGTCGATCTTGGTGTAGATGCCGAGGCTGCCGACGATCCGGGTGATCGGGTCCCAGGCCATCTCGACGAGTTGGCCGGGTTCCCGCTTGGCGGTGGTCGGTTCGGGGACGATAGTGGTCATCGATGTCTCCGTCTGCGGTGTCTGAGGTGTCTGCGGTGTCTGCGGTGAGAATCCCGCGGTGAGGTTTCAGCGCCCGGCTCACCCGGTGCCTACCAGGTTCGCCGCGCTCCGGTGGTGAGTTGGTTGCCGTTGTGCCGCCACCGCGGCTCCTTGTCGACCGTGCGGGCCGTGATACCCCTCAAATTGCGAATCACGGCCCCGTACAGGCCGACCGCATTCGTGGAGACCTTGCCTCCCGGCGGCTCGTCCATGAACGGCATGAACTTGTCGGGGAAGCCGGGCATGGTGCACCCGATGCAGATGCCGCCGACGTTCGGGCACCCCCCGACGCCGTTGATCCATCCGCGCTTGGGCACGTTGCATTTGACGACCGGTCCCCAACAGCCAAGCTTGACAATGCATTTCGGCGATCCATACTCGGTGGCGAAATCGCCCTGCTCGTAGTAGCCGGCCCGGTCGCACCCCTCGTGCACGGTGTTGCCGAACAGCCATTGGGGGCGCAGCGCGTCGTCGAGCGGGATCATCGGCGCCTGGCCGGTCGCCATGTAGAGCAGGTAGGTCAGCGTCTCCGACAGGTTGTCCGGATGGATCGGGCAGCCGGGAACGCAGACGATCGGGATGCCGGCCTTGCTCTTCCAGTCCCAGCCGAGATAGTCCGGCACACCCATCGCCCCGGTCGGATTGCCCGCCATCGCATGGATCCCGCCGTAGGTCGCGCAGGTGCCGACGGCGACGACCGCGGTGGCCTTGGGTGTCAGCCGGTCGAGCCACTCGCTGGTGGTCATCGGCTGGCCGGTGGCCGGGTCGTTGCCGAAGCCGCACCAGTAACCCTCGTCCTTGATCTTCTCGTTGGGGATGGAGCCCTCGACGACCAGCACGAAGGGTTCCAGTTCGCCGCGGTCGGCCTTGAAGAACCACGCGAGGAAGTCGTCGGCCCCTCCCGTGGGGCCGCATTCGAAATCGATCAGGGGCCAGTGCACGGCGACCTTCGGCAAGCCCGGGAGCGCGCCGAGTGCGATCTCCTCGACGCTGGGCTGGGTGGCGGCGGTCAACGCCACCGAATCACCGTCGCAACTGAGCCCCGCATTGATCCAGAGAACGTGGATCAGCGTTTCTTCTGCTTTGACCGCCGCTTCTGTTCGCATGCTGCAGCTTTCCGGGGCGGGCCGGGGCCCCTGCGCCGCCGGAGTCGACCGTCGGCCCACTTGCGCAGCGCTGGTTCTGGGTTTACTCCCGCGGGTAAGGGTTGTCAACGGTTACCGAGAACCGGACAAGTAGACACATGTTAGATAGCCTCGGGCCCGGGTGGAAAGCATGGGGCGACAGCCGGTTTGGCCGTACGGCGCGGCCGCCGCACACCAGGGGGCCGGCCGGGCGCCATTGCCTTTCGGCATCGGGTGTCGGTTGCCGGGCGGGCGAGGTCATACCGGCGGCGCGCCGGCGAACCGCCGCAGCCAGCCGAACCAGGCGGCCAGGCCGGCGCCGGTGCGGGCGCTGACGGGCAGGATCGGCGCCGTGGCGTTGACGAGGCGAACGTGGTGCACGTAGGTCTCGACATCGACGTCCAAATGCGGCACCAGGTCAATCTTGTTGAGCAGCACCACATCCACCGAGCGAAACATCACCGGGTACTTCAGCGGCTTGTCCTCGCCCTCGGTCACCGAGTACACCATGGCCTTGGCGTGCTCGCCGACGTCGAACTCGGCCGGGCAGACCAGGTTGCCGACGTTCTCGATGATCACCAGGTCCAGGCCGGACAGGTCGAGACCGGGCAGCGCGCGATTGACCATGGGCGCGTCGAGATGGCATTCACCCCCAAACCCGTTGCTGGTGTTCAGCAGTGACACCTGGGCGCCGCGGCCGCGCAGCTTGGCCGCGTCCAGATCGGTGGCGATGTCGCCCTCGATCACCCCGATCGCGAGCTCGCCGGCCAGCGCGTCCAGCGTGGCCTGCAGGACGGTCGTCTTGCCCGATCCCGGTGAGCTCATCAGGTTGAGGGTGCGGATCCCGTGGCTGTCGAACGCCGCCCTGTTGGCCGCGGCGAGGGCGTCGTTCTCCGCGAAGATCGACTCCAGGACGTCGATGCGCTGCCTGCCCGTCCCGTAGTTGCTGTGGTCGCCGTGCTCGTGCTCGTGGGCATCGTGCTCGTGGTCACCGTGCTCGTGGTCACCGTGGGCATGCACGGTCCCGTCGTCGTGCCGGTGGAATCTACCCATCCTCAGATCGATTCATGCCGAACGCCTTTCCCGAGATGGCCCAGTCACGAGATGGCCCAGTCACGAGATGGCCCAGTCACGAGATGTCCCCGTCCTGAGATCGTCACGAGATGTCCAATGACGTCACCAGGAATTCGTTTCCGCGCACCACCTCGACGTCGGAACTGTCGCAGCGCGGGCACCAGATCGACCAGGCCGAGGTGACCTCGGAGAGTTGACCGCACGCGCGGCAGCGCACCTCGGCGGTGACGCACTCGAGTTCCAGCGCGGCGTCCGGCAGGTCCTCGGCGTCCCGGACGAGCGTCCAGCAGAACGCCAGCGATTCCGGCACCACCTGGCGCAGCGCACCGATCCGCACCCGCACCACGTCGACGTGGCGGCCGTCGGCATGCGTCTTGGCCACGCCGGCGATCGCCTCGCACAGCGAGAGCTCATGCACCGCGGATCACCGGCGCCCGCGTGCGGCCGAGGAGCACATGGCACCGTTCTACACCCGAACCGCCGTTCTGCGGGAGAGCGTGGCGGCCTATCGCGCGGTCTCGGCCCCGGCAGCGGTGGAGCCCCACCTCTCCTCGATGCGGCCGTAGCGCCAGACGAGCAGGGCGACGGCCCAGGTGAGCACGAACATGCCGACGACGCAGTAGCCGACCGCGTTGAGGTCCAGCCCGCCGATCCATTCCCAGAACGGGCCGCGCCAGCCGAACTGGCCGGCGAACAGCCCGAGCAGTTCCACGCTGCCGATGAGCAGCGCGACGGCCACCGACAGCGCGGTGATGGTGATGTTGTAGTAGATCTTGCGCACCGGGCTGGAAAAGGCCCAGCCGTAGGCGAAGTTCATGAACGAGCCGTCGACGGTGTCCAGCAGGCACATGCCGGCGGCGAACAGCACGGGCAGGCACAGGATGGCATACCACGGCAGGCCGGACGCCGCGCTCGTGCTCGCCAGCACCAGCAGCGCGATCTCCGTGGCGGTGTCGAAGCCGAGCCCGAACAACAGCCCGACCGGGTAGGCGTGCCACGACTTGGTGATGGACCTGGTCAACCGGCCGAGCAGTCGGTTCAGCAGCCCGCGGTTGTCCAGGTGTCGTTCCAGCTCCGCCGCGTCTTTCTCGGGATCGTAGCGGCCGCGGCGCAATCGGGCGAAGACGCGCAGGATGCCGACGAGGATGACGATGTTGACGATGGCGATCAGGTACAGGAACGCGCCGGAGACGCTCGTCCCGATCAGGCCCGTGTAGTGGTGCAGCGGCGACGAGTCGTGCTCGACCGGGCCCGCGAGCGCTTTGATCCCGCTCGTCAGCAGCACCGCCAGCGCGAACACCACCGAGGAGTGGCCCAGGGAGAAGAAGAAACCGACCGCAAGCGGACGCTGCCCGTCGTTCATCAGCTTGCGGGTGGTGTTGTCGATCGCGGCGATGTGATCCGCATCGAAGGCATGGCGCAGGCCCAGGGTGTAGGCCGTGATCCCGATGCCGATCCCGAAGGCCCTGCCGCCCACGCTGAGTTGCGCGGGTTCGACCAGCAACAGCAGGGTCAGCCAGCCGATCAGGTGCAGCGCGACGATGAACGCCGACATCGATCCCAGCCGCCACCACTCCGCCGGCGTCAGGGCGCTGAGCAGCCTGGTCGTCCAGGACGGCCGCCAGTCGAGCCGGGCACTGGACACGGGAATCCTTCCGGCATCGGGCGGGCGACAACATCGGGCGGGCGACAACCGGCCCGACTGTAAGCGGCATCCGCGCCCAGATGCAAGCCGCTTGCAGGAGCGGCCGCGCCCCGCCGCCGGCAGAACTGGCGGTCCCGGGCGTCGGGAGCAACACTGGTCGGGTGACCTGTAAGCAGTCCGTCCTGGACCCCGCCGTCACCGAACGCATCGGTGACTTCCTGCGCGCCCGCGGGCTGCGGCGGATGGCCTCGCGGATCCAGGTGCTGGCGGTGCTCGAGCCGGTCCACGGGCATTTGCCGGTCGCCGACATCCACCATCGGGTGCGTGGGTGCGTGCCGCCCGGCGCGCAGGCGCCCGACGTGGCGACCATCTACCGCACGGTGACCACTCTGGTCGATCAGGGGGTGCTGCACGCGTTGACGCTGGACAGCGGCGTCACCACCTACGGGCTGGCCACCGCCCCCCATCACCACGCGGTCTGCACCCAGTGCGGCGCGATCATCGAGGTGCCCGCCCGGCAGCTCAGTTCGGCGCTCGAGCAGGCGATGGTGGGCAGTTCGTTCGAGCTCTCCGAGCGGGCCGGCCTCACCCTGCGCGGGCTGTGCCCGCAGTGCCAGGCCGGTGAGCCCGGGCCGCGGCCGCGCGGTCGCGCGCGCCGCTGACCTCAGCACAGGCCCAGCAGCGCGTTCTCGACTACCTCGGGCAGCGCCGGATGGATCCAGTACTGGCCGCGGGCCAGCTCCGGTGCGCTCAGCCCGAAGCTCATCGCCTGGATCAGCGGCTGGATGATCGACGACGCCTGCGGGCCCATGATGTGGGCGCCCAGCAGGCGCCCGCCGGGGCGGTCGGCGATCAGTTTGACGATCCCGGTGGTGTCCTCCATCGCCCAGCCGTAGCCCACGTCGCCGTAGTCCTGGATCGCGACCGAGACATCGAATCCCGCTGCGACGGCCTGGTTTTCGGTCAAGCCGACCATGGCCAGCTGGGGATCGGTGAACACCGCCGCCGGGACGTGGCGGTGGTCGGTCACGGCCATCGACGCGGTGTCGTCCCAGTCGCACAGCAGGTTGTGCTGCACGACGCGGGCCTCGTGGTTGGCGACGTGCTTGAGCATATACGGCGACGAGACATCGCCCAGGGCGAAAACGTTACGGGCCGAGGTCCGTTGGTGGGCGTCGACGGCCACGCGCCCGCACTCGACGTCGACACCGGCCAGCTCGGCGTCGAGGAGATCGCCATTGGGCACCCGGCCGGTCGCCACCAGCAGCGCGTCGGCGGCCAGCGTGGCTCCGTCGTCGAGCCGCAGGGTGACGCCGCCGCCGCGCCGGGCGGCGCCCACGACATTGCGACGGGTGCGCAGCTCCCATTTGGTGGCCGCGATACGGGTGAACCGCTCGCAGATGGTGTCGTCGCAGTGCCTCAGCAGGCAGCCGCCGCGGACCACCACGGTCACCCGCAC
This sequence comes from Mycobacterium helveticum, assembly GCF_007714205.1. Taxonomy (GTDB): domain Bacteria; phylum Actinomycetota; class Actinomycetes; order Mycobacteriales; family Mycobacteriaceae; genus Mycobacterium; species Mycobacterium helveticum. The sequence goes on from NZ_VMQU01000052.1 coordinate 18,753, forward strand.
CCCGAGCGCGGAGAAGACGTGCGCGAATTCCGCTGCCACGAAGCCACTTCCGACGATCACCAGGTGCTCGGGCAGCTCGGCGATCCGCATGATCGTGTCGCTGGTGTGGTAGTGCACCCCGGAGGCCGAGATCGCCGGTGGAACCACCGGGCGCGAACCTGCCGCGATCACCACCTGATCGGCGGCGAACTCGTCGGTCTCGGTGCGCAGCAGGTAGCGCCCGTCGGATCGGGTGGGCCCGAACCGGGTGTGCCGGCGGTACACGTCGATGTTGGCCGCGCTGCGCCGGTATTCCTCGCCGCCGACCGCGACGGGATCGATGCGGCCGAAGATGCGGGAGACGACGTCGCTCCAGCGCACCCGGTCCAGGTGCGCGTCGAGGCCGTAGCGCGCCGCGCCGCGGATCGTCTCGGCGACGTCGGCGGCGTAGACGAACATCTTCGTGGGCAGGCACCCGACGTTCAGGCAGGTGCCGCCGAAGGGGCCCTGCTCGCAGATCGCCACCCGCTTGTCCGCGTAGCGGTCGTCGGGAATGCCGTTGCCCGAACCCGTCCCGATGATCGCGAGGTCATAGGTTTCCATGCGCGGTTGCTCACCTGCTCTGCCATGACGCCGCGGCGTCGGTGTTGTCGGTGCGCAGGTAGTCGTCCAGCCACCGGTCGAGTTGGCGATAGGCCTCCCGGCGCGGTTGCGCCAGGGACAGGAACACGTCGTGTTTGGCGCCGGCCACCGATGCGATGGTGGAGTGGTTGCCGATGCAGCCGGCCCACCGGGCGATCTGGGTGACGTCGAGAACCGCGTCACCGCACTGCATCTGCGCCGGGTCGCCGCATTCGGCGACGCTGCGGTCCGACCGCAGGATCAGGTTGGGCACGCCCACGTCGAGCCCGCGGTGCAGCCGCGCCTGGCCGCGCCGGACGGCGTGCAGCCAGCCGAACGTGATCGGGAAGCCGCCCACCGGTTTCCACCGCAGGTCGTAGTCGAACTCGCCGTGGTAGTCGCGGTGCAGGGTGGTGCCGTAACCGTCCTCACCGGGCGGCCGGGCCACCCCCTTGGACCGCACCCGCGACAGCCCGGCGATCACCGCCGAGGTCAGCGGAAGGCGCAGGACGGCAGGGCCGGGCAGGTCCAGGAACGGGCTGTTGAGCACCAGTCCCCCGATGCCGGCGTGCGCCGCGGCGTCGCGGCGCCGCAACCGGTCCAGCCACAACGACGCGATCAGCCCGCCGGCGGAGTGGGCGTACACCAGGACCTTGACGGGGTGGTCCCGCTCCCTGATCACCGACAGGGCGTGCCCGAGTTCGGCGTCGTAGCCCTCCAGGTCCGTGACGAAGTGCGGGGTCTGGCCGTCGCGGTGCGACCGGCCGCACTTGCGCAGGTCCAGCGCGTAGAACGCGAAGCCGCGGCCGGCGAAGTGATCCGCCAGCGCGGTGTGAAAGAAGTAGTCGGTGTAGCCGTGCACCGCCAGGACCGCGTGCGGCCCGTCGCCGCCCGGTTGCCGGCCGCGCCGGACCAGCGTGGCGGCGATCTCGCCCTCGCCGTCGGGATCGGGACCCAGCGGCAGGGTGCGCTGCCAGTAGCCGGGCAGGACGTCGGGCATCCAGCCGCTCACCCCGCCAGCTTAAGGCGCGGTCACGGCGCGCGGCCGCAGGGAGGCGCACGTCCGCGCGCCGTCACCGGTCGATAGCCTGGGGATCGGCACTCCCCGAGGGAAGGACCGACGATCCGGTGTCCAGGCAAGCCGCAACCGCGCGGACTGACGTCGCGCTGGTGGGCGCGGGCATCATGAGCGCCACGCTGGGGGCGGTGCTGCGCCGGCTGGAACCGGACTGCTCGATCACCCTCGTCGAGCGGCTCGACGCCGTCGCCGGCGAAAGCAGCGGCCCCTGGAACAACGCCGGGACCGGGCATTCGGCGCTGTGCGAACTCAACTACACCCCGGAGCGGCGCGACGGGTCGATCGACATCGGCAAGGCGGTGCACGTCAACGAGCAGTTCCAGGTGACCCGCCAATTCTGGGCCTACGCCGTCACCAACGGGATCGTGGCCGATCGCGGCTTCCTCAACGCGATCCCGCACGCCAGCTTCGTGCGCGGGGCGCGGCGGGTCGACTATCTGCGGCGGCGGCAGCGGGCGCTGGCTCCCAACCCGCTGTTCGCCGGCACGGAACTGATCGACGACCCCGACGAGTTCGCGCGCCGGCTGCCCCTGATGGCCGCCGAGCGGGACTTCTCCGAGCCCATCGCGCTGAACTGGGCTCCCCAGGGCACCGACGTCGACTTCGGCGCCCTGTCCCGCCAGCTCATCGGCTTCTGCGTGCGCCACGGAGCCACCGCTTTGTTCGGTCACGAGGTGCGTGACCTCACGCGCCAGGGCGACGGCAGCTGGACGCTGCTGCTCGGCAATCGCCGCACCGGCCAAAGCCGCAGGCTCAACGCGAAATTCGTCTTCGTCGGCGCGGGCGGCGACGCGCTGCCGCTGCTGCAGAGATCGGGCATCAGGGAGGTCAGGGGCTTTGCCGGGTTCCCGATCGGGGGTCGCTTCCTGCGCGCCGCCAGGCCGGCGCTCACCGCCGCGCACCGGGCCAAGGTGTACGGCGTTCCGGCGCCGGGCGCCCCGCCGCTGGGCGCGCTGCACCTGGACCTGCGGCTGGTCAACGGCAAGGCGTGGCTGGTGTTCGGCCCGTACGCCGGCTGGTCACCGAAGTTCTTGAAGCACGGGCATTTCACCGATCTGCCCCGCTCGGTGCAGCCGGACAACCTGCTGTCGCTGCTCGGCGCCGGCGTCACCGAGCTGGCGCTGGTGCAGTATCTGATCGGCCAACTGCGGCTCTCCGGACCCGAGCGGGTGCGCATGTTGCGCGAATTCGTGCCCAGCGCAGTGGATTCGGACTGGGAGCTGACGGTGGCCGGTCAGCGGGTGCAGGTGATCCGGCGGGACCGGCGCAGGGGCGGGGTGCTGGAGTTCGGCACGACCGTCCTGAGTGACGCGGACGGCACGATCGCCGGACTGCTCGGGGGCTCGCCGGGGGCATCGACCGCCGTGCCGATCGCGCTGGAGGTGCTGCGGCGGTGTTTCGCGCGCCGCTACCAAACCTGGCTTCCCGCACTCAAAGAGATGGTTCCGTCCCTTGGTGTGGAGCTGTCCCGCGAGCCGGCCCTGTTCGACGAGGTGTGGTCGTGGGGCAGCAAGGCCTTACAGCTGGAGGTTGCATGACGATGAGGTTGTATGACGATGAGGTTGCATGACGATGAGGTTGTATGACGATGTTGAGTGAGGCGCTGCGCCGCGCCTGGGCGCAGGACCTCGACACCCACACCCTCTACGAGTTGCTCAAGCTGAGGGTCGAGGTGTTCGTCGTCGAACAGGCCTGCCCCTACCCGGAGTTGGACGGCCGCGACCTGCTTGCCGAAACCCGGCACTTCTGGCTGGAAGCCGCCGACGGCGACGTCATCTGCACCCTGCGGCTGATGGAGGAGCACGCCGGAGGCACCAAGGCGTTCCGCATCGGCCGGCTGTGCACCAAACGCAGTGTGCGGGGTCAGGGCCACACCACCCGGCTGCTGCGCGCCGCGCTGGCCGAGGTCGGCGACTACCCGTGCCGGATCAACGCGCAGACGTATCTGGCCGACATGTATGCACAGCACGGGTTCATCCGGGACGGTGAGGATTTCGTCGACGACGGGGTGCCGCATGTGCCGATGCTGCGGCCCGGATCCGGTCTGGCAGAGCTGCCGTGAAGCCGTATCCCTTCAGCGCGATCGTCGGGCACGACCAACTGCGGCTCGCCCTGCTGCTGTGTGCCGTGCGGCCGGAGATCGGCGGGGCGCTCATCCGCGGCGAAAAGGGGACGGCCAAGTCGACCGCCGTGCGCGGGCTTGCCGCGCTGCTGTCCGCCGCGACCGGGAGCCAGCGGGCGGGCCTGGTCGAGATGCCGCTCGGCGCAACCGAAGACCGGGTGATCGGTTCGCTGGACCTGCAGCGGGTGCTGCGCGACGGAGAGCACGCCTTCTCGCCGGGCCTGCTGGCGCGCGCCCACGGCGGCGTCCTCTACGTCGACGAGGTCAACCTGCTGCACGATCACCTGGTCGACGTGCTGCTCGACGCCGCGGCGATGGGCCGGGTGCATGTCGAACGCGACGGCATCTCCCATTCCTACGAGGCGCGGTTCGTGCTGATCGGCACGATGAACCCCGAGGAGGGCGAGCTGCGCCCGCAGTTGCTGGACCGGTTCGGTCTGACCGTGGACGTGCACGCCTCCCGCGATGTCGACGTCCGGGTGGACGTGATCCGGCAGCGGATGGCCTACGAGGCCGACCCCGATGCCTTCGCCGAGCGCTACGCCGGCGCCGACGCCGAGCTGGCCCGGCGGATCGCGGCCGCGCGCGCCCTGGTCGACGACGTGGTGTTGCCGGACAACGAGTTACGCCGTATCGCGGCGCTGTGTGCGGCGTTCGGCGTCGACGGCATGCGGGCCGACCTGGTGCTGGCCCGCACCGCGGTGGCCCACGCCGCCTGGCGTGGGGCGGCCACCGTCGAGGAAGCCGACATCCGGATCGCGGCCGAGTTGGCGTTGCCGCACCGGCGCCGCCGCGACCCGTTCGACGACCCCGGCATCGAGCGCGAGCAACTCGACGCCGCACTGGCGCAGGCCGGCGACGAGGATCCCGAGCCGGACCCCGAACCGCCCGGCGGTGGGATGCTCGCGGACACGGAAAGCGCTGTGCAACAAAAGGATTCGTCGCCCCAACAGGATTCGTCGCGTCCGCGGCCCAGCGCGCCGCCGTCGCGGACCTTCCGGGCCCGCGCGCTGAGGGTTCCGGGGGTCGGTATCGGCGCCCCGGGACGGCGATCACGGGCTCGCAACGCCACCGGCGGCGTGATCGCGGCCACCGACGCCGGCGACACCGGCTCCGGTGCGCGGGGACTGCACCTGTTCGCGACGTTGCTGTCGGCCGCCGAGCACGGCGGTGCCGGGCCGCTGCGCCCACGGCCCGACGACGTTCGCCTGGCCGTGCGCGAAGGGCGCGAGGGCAATCTGGTGGTGTTCGTCGTCGACGCGTCCGGTTCGATGGCGGCCCGGGACCGCATGGCCGCGGTCAGCGGCGCCGCGCTGTCCCTGCTGCGGGACGCCTACCAGCGCCGCGACAAGGTCGCGGTGATCACGTTCCGCCAACGGGAGGCCAGGCTGGTGCTGCCGCCGACGTCGTCGGCGCACATCGCCGGCCGGCGGCTGGCCCGATTCGACACCGGCGGCAAGACCCCGCTGGCCGAGGGCCTGCTGGCCGCGCGCGAACTGATCGTGCGGGAGCGTGCGCGCGACCGGACCCGGCGCGCCCTGGTGGTGGTCCTCACCGACGGGCGGGCCACTGGTGGGCCGGACCCGTTGGGCCGCACCCGGATCGCGGCGGCCCGGCTGGCCGCCGAGGGTGCGGCCGCGGTGGTCGTGGACTGCGAGACATCCTATGTGCGGCTGGGTTTGGCCGGGCAGCTGGCCCGCCGGCTCGGCGCGCCGGCCGTGCGGCTGGAGCAGTTGCACGCCGACCACCTGACGCGCGCCGTGCGCAGCGTCGCCTGAACCACCGGAAGGTATTGCGCCCCATGCCGCAGGGAACGCCACCGCAGGTCCCCGACGACGGCCTGACCACCCGGGCCCGGCGCAACGCGCCGGTGCTGGCGGTGCACACCGGCGCGGGTAAGGGAAAGTCCACCGCCGCGTTCGGGATGGCCCTGCGCGCCTGGAACGCCGGCCTGGACGTCGCCGTCTTCCAGTTCGTCAAGAGCGCCAAGTGGAAAGTGGGCGAGGAGGCGGCCTTTCAGCGGCTCGGCGAGCTGCACGAGCAGCAGGGGATCGGCGGCGCCGTCGAGTGGCACAAGATGGGTGCGGGCTGGTCCTGGACGCGCAAGCAGGGCAGCGACGTCGACCACGCCGCCGCGGCGGCCGACGGGTGGGCCGAGATCGCCCGGCGGCTGGCCGGCCAGCGGCACGACTTCTATGTGCTCGACGAGTTCACCTATCCGCTGAGGTGGGGCTGGATCGACGTCGACACCGTCGTCGATGCGCTGCTGGGGCGGCCCGGTTGTCAGCACGTGGTGATCACCGGGCGCGACGCCCCGCCGCGGCTGGTCGAGGCGGCCGACCTGGTCACCGAGATGGCCAAGGTCAAGCATCCGATGGACGTGGGGCGCAAGGGACAGAAGGGCATCGAATGGTGAGCCGGCGCCTCCCCTGCGTCGCGAGCGTGCGTGTCGGTACGACGACACGCCGTGCGACGCGTCATTTCGGGCGCGCTCGCGGGTGAGGCCATGACCCCGGTACCGGCCGTCGTGATCGCCGCGCCCGCCTCGGGCAGCGGAAAGACCACGGTGGCAACCGGTCTGGTGGGGGCGCTGCGCCAGGCCGGGCATGCCGTCGCGCCGTTCAAGGTTGGCCCGGACTTCATCGACCCCGGGTATCACGGCCTGGCCGCCGGCCGGCCCGGCCGCAATCTGGATCCGGTGCTGGTCGGCGAGCGGTTGATCGGCCCCCTGTACGCCCACGGCGCCGCCGGCGCGGACGTCGCCGTGGTCGAGGGCGTGATGGGGCTGTTCGACGGCCGGATCGCTCCCGGTGCGATGACACCGGCGGCGGGATCCACCGCCCACGTCGCCGGGCTGCTGGGCGCCCCGGTGGTCCTGGTGGTCGACTCGCGCGGCCAGAGCCACAGCGTCGCCGCCCTCTTGCACGGGTTCGCGACCTTCGACACCGCGACCCGGGTCGCCGGAGTGATCCTCAACCGCGTCGGGTCGCCCAGGCACGAGCAGGTGCTGCGCCAGGCCTGCGAGCAGGCCGGTGTTCCGGTGTTCGGGGCGATTCCGCGCACCGCCGAGCTGGAGGTGCCGACGAGGTACCTGGGTCTGGTCACCGCCGTCGAGTACGGCCGCCGCGCGCAGACCGCCATCGAGGCGATGACCGGCCTGGTCGGCCGCCACGTCGACCTGGCCGCCGTCGTTGCGGCCGCCCGCAGCCGTCCCGCCGGCCCGGCGTGGGATCCCGCGGCGGCGGTGGGGGAGGTCCCGGCCGAGCCCACCCCCGGGCGCCCGGCCACCGTCGCGATGGCGGCGGGCAAGGCGTTCAGCTTCAGCTACGCCGAGCACGCCGAGCTGCTGCGCGCCGCCGGCGCGCAGGTGGCCGAGTTCGACCCGCTCGTCGACCCGCTGCCCGACGGCACCGACGCGGTGGTGCTGCCCGGCGGCTTTCCCGAACAGTTCACCGCCGAACTGGCGGCCAACGACCTCGTTCGCCGCCAGATCAGCCAGCTCGCGGCTACCGGCGCGCCGGTGCACGCGGAGTGCGCCGGGCTGATCTACCTGGCCTCCGAGCTCGACGGGCACCCCATGTGCGGGGTGCTGAGCGGGTCGGCGCGGTTCACGCCGCGCCTCACGCTGGCGTACCGCGACGCCGTCGCGGTGGCCGACTCGCCCCTGTACCGCACGGGCATGCGGGTCGTCGGGCACGAATTCCACCGGACCGCGCTGAGCTACAGCCGCGACTACCCGCCGGCGTGGGCGTACCGGGGCGGCGGCGTGGACGGCATGCGGGACGGAGCCGTGCACGCCGGCGTCCATGCGTCCTACCTGCACACCCACCCGGCCGCGGCGCCGGACGCGATGGTGCGCTTCGTCGCCCACGCCGCCCGGCGCCCCGGCCGCCGGGCGTGAGCCGGGCGGCGCCGCGCCCGGCTTCGCCGCGTCGGCGGTCGCCACTGGATCGATGGTGGTGACCCGCCGCGCCCGGCTTCGCCGCGTCGGCGGTCGCCACTAAGCTTGCCGGGTGTCCGAGAACCCGTACCTGGTCGGATTGCGGCTGGCCGGAAAGAAGGTCGTTGTGGTCGGCGGCGGGTCCGTCGCCCAGCGCCGGTTGCCCCTGCTCATAGCCAGCGGTGCGGACGTACACGTCGTCTCCCGCGCCGCCACCCCCGCCGTCGAGTCCATGAGCGGCGTCACGTTGTCGTTGCGGGATTACCGCGACGGGGACCTCGACGGTGCCTGGTACGCGATCGCGGCCACCGACGACCCGGAGGTCAACGCGGCCGTCGTCGCCGAGGCGGAACGTCGCCGGGCCTTCTGCGTCCGCGCCGACATCGCCGTCGAGGGGACCGCCGTCACGCCCGCGTCCTTCAGCTACGCGGGACTGTCGGTGGGGGTGCTCGCCGGCGGGGAGCACCGCCGGTCCGCGGCGATCCGGTCGGCGATCCGGGAGGCGCTGCAAAAGGGCGTGATCACGCTGGAGGGCTCGGCGAGCTCCGATGTCGTGCGCGGCGGCGTCGCGCTGGTCGGGGGCGGCCCGGGTGACCCCGAACTGATCACCGTGCGCGGCCGCCGACTGCTCGCCCAGGCCGACGTGGTGGTCGCGGACCGGTTGGCGCCGCCGGAACTTCTGGCCGAGCTGTCGCCGCACGTGGAGATCATCGACGCCGCCAAGATCCCGTACGGGCGGGCCATGGCCCAGGAGGCGATCAACGACGTCATGATCGAACGGGCTCGGGCCGGCAGCTTCGTGGTCCGCCTCAAGGGCGGGGATCCCTTCGTCTTCGCGCGCGGCTACGAGGAAGTGCTCGCCTGCGCCGACGCCGGGATTCCGGTGACGGTGGTGCCGGGTGTGACAAGTGCCATAGGCGTGCCGGCGCTGGCGGGCGTTCCGGTCACCCATCGCGCGATAAATCACGAGTTCGTGGTGGTCAGCGGCCATCTGCCACCCGGTCACCCCGAATCGTTAGTGAATTGGGACGCTTTGGCGGCATTGACCGGCACCATCGTTTTGCTGATGGCGGTCGAACGTATCGAACTCTTCGTCGATGCGCTGCTCAAAGGCGGCCGACCTGCGGATACGCCGGTCCTTGTCGTGCAGCACGGGACGACGGCAGCCCAGCAGACCTTACGGGCCGCTCTTGCCGACACGCCAGAGAAGATCCGTGCCGAAGGCGTCCGACCTCCGGCGATCATCGTTATCGGGGCCGTCGCCGCCTTCGGGGCTTTAAACGATTCTTAAGATTACTGTAAGGTAACCCATTATGACGGCTCTCAACGACTCCGAGCGAGCAGTCCGCAATTGGACATCTGCGCGCCCCGATCGTCCGGCCGCGGCTCGCGCGGAGCGTCCGGCAGAGACCGCCACCACGCGCATCAGCAGGTATTACCCTACGTGGCTGCCTTCGCGCCGCTTCATCGCGGCCGTCGTCGCGATCGGCGGCATGCAGCTGCTGGCGACCATGGACAGCACCGTCGCCATCGTCGCGCTGCCCAAGATCCAGAACGAGCTCAGCCTGTCCGACGCGGGCCGGAGCTGGGTCATCACCGCCTACGTGCTCACCTTCGGCGGGTTGATGCTGCTCGGCGGCCGTCTCGGGGACACCATCGGGCGTAAGCGCACCTTCATCGTGGGCGTCGCGTTGTTCACCATCTCCTCGGTCCTGTGTGCCGTGGCCTGGGACGACGCGACGCTGGTCATCGCGCGGCTCTCGCAGGGTGTCGGCTCGGCCATCGCGTCGCCCACCGGCCTGGCGCTGGTGGCCACGACCTTCCCCAAGGGGCCGGCGCGCAACTTCGCCACCGCGGTGTTCGCCGCGATGACCGCGGTCGGGTCGGTGATGGGCCTGGTGGTCGGCGGGGCGCTGACGGAGTTGTCGTGGCGGCTGGCGTTCCTGGTGAACGTGCCGATCGGGCTGGTGATGATCTACCTGGCCCGCACCGCGCTGCGGGAGACCAACAGGGAGCGGATGAAGCTCGACGCGGCGGGGGCCATGCTGGCCACCCTGGCCTGCACGGCGGCCGTCTTCGCCTTCTCGATGGGACCGGAAAAGGGCTGGATCTCGATCACCACCATCGGTTCGGGGGCCGTGGCGATGGCCGCCGCGCTGGCTTTCGTCATCGTCGAGCGCACCGCCGAAAACCCTGTCGTCCCGTTCCGGCTCTTCCGCGACCGCAACCGCCTGGCCACCTTCACCGCGATCTTTTTGGCCGGCGGCGTCATGTTCACCCTGACGGTGTTGATCGGCCTCTACGTGCAGGACATCCTGGGCTACAGCGCGTTGCGCGCGGGCGTCGGCTTCATCCCGTTCGTGATCGCGATGGGCATCGGCCTGGGCGTCTCGTCGCAGCTGGTGTCGCGGTTCTCGCCGCGGATCGTGACGATCGCCGGCGGATACCTCCTGTTCCTCGCGATGCTGTACGGCTGGTGGTTCATGCACCGGGGCGCACCCTACTTTCCGAACCTGGTCATGCCGATCGTCATCGGCGGCATCGGCATCGGCATGGCCGTCGTCCCGCTGACACTGTCGGCCATCGCCGGCGTCGGCTTCGACCAGATCGGCCCGGTATCGGCGGTCACACTGATGCTGCAGAGCCTGGGCGGGCCGCTGGTCCTGGCGGTCATCCAGGCCGTGATCACCTCACGCACGCTGTACCTCGGCGGCTCCACCGGCCCGGTCAAGTTCATGAACGACGCCCAGTTGCGGGCCCTCGACCACGGCTACACCTATGGCCTGCTGTGGGTGGCCGGAGCCTCGGTCATCGTCGGCGCGGTCGCGCTGTTCATCGGCTACACGCCCGAGCAGGTCGCCCAGGCGCAGGAAGTCAAGGAAGCGATGGACGCCGGGGAGCTGTAGTCCCTCGGCATCAGGATTGCGGCCGGCTGCGACGCCGGCACCGCCCCCAGACTGCGCACAGCGTGCACCGTGTCGCCGCGCCGGTTTCAGTCTCGCGTGCCGCGCCGCCCGCCAGCGGTCCCCGCGCCCCGCATCGTCGCCGAATCCCCACTCACCACTAGGCTGGCCCGCTGTGATCACCCGGATGTCCGAGCTGTTCCTGCGCACCCTGCGTGATGATCCCGCCGAGGCCGAGGTCCCCAGCCACAAGCTGCTGATCCGCGCCGGATACGTGCGCCCCGTCGCGCCCGGGCTGTACAGCTGGCTGCCCCTGGGCCTGCGGGTCCTGCGCAAGATCGAACGCGTCGTTCGCGACGAGATGAATGCGATAGGCGGCCAGGAGATCCTGTTCCCGGCCTTGCTGCCACGCGCGCCGTACGAGACGACGAACCGCTGGACCGAATACGGCGACGGCGTGTTCCGGCTTCAGGACCGCCGCGGCCACGACTACCTGCTGGGCCCGACCCACGAGGAGCTGTTCGCCCTGACGGTCAAGGGCGAATACAACTCCTACAAGGACCTTCCGCTGGTGCTCTACCAGATCCAGAACAAGTACCGGGACGAGGCGCGGCCGCGGGCCGGCATCCTGCGCGTCCGGGAGTTCCTGATGAAGGACTCCTACTCCTTCGACGTCGACGACGCCGGCCTCAAGGCCGCCTATCACGCGCACCGCGAGGCCTACCAGCGCATCTTCGCCCGGCTGCGGGTGCGCTACGTGATCGTGTCCGCGACGTCGGGGGCGATGGGCGGTAGCGCCTCCGAGGAGTTCCTGGCCGAGAGCCCGGTCGGCGAGGACACCTTCGTGCGGTGCCTGGAGTCCGGCTACGCGGCCAACGTCGAGGCCGTCGTCACCGCTCGCCCGGCGGCCCCGCCCGCGGACGTCGTGGCCGGCCTGCCCGAGGCGCAAGTCCACGACACCGGCGACACCCCGACCATCGCCAGCCTGGTGGAGTGGGCCAACAGCGCCGGGCTCGGCCGCACCATCACCGCGGCCGACACCCTGAAGAACGTCTTGCTCAAGGTCCGCGAGCCCGGTGGCGACTGGCAGCTGCTGGCCGTCGGGCTGCCCGGCGACCGCGAGGTCGACGACAAGCGGCTGGGCGCGGCCCTGGAACCCGCCGAGCACGCGATGCTCGACGACGCCGATTTCGCCAGGTACCCCTTCCTTGTGAAGGGTTATATAGGCCCGAAAGGGCTGCGCGACAACAAGGTTCGTTATCTGGTCGATCCGCGCGTGGTCGAGGGCACCAGCTGGATCACCGGGGCCGACGAGCCCGGCAAGCACGTGGTCGGCCTGGTGGCCGGCCGGGACTTCACCGCCGACGGCACCATCGAGGCCGCCGAGGTGCGAGACGGCGACCCGTCGCCCGACGGCGCGGGACCGCTGGTCTCCGCGCGGGGCATCGAGATCGGGCACATCTTCTCACTCGGCCGCAAATACACCGATGCCTTCACCGTCGACGTGCTCGGCGAGGACGGAAAGCCCGTGCGGGTGACGATGGGTTCCTACGGCATCGGGGTGTCGCGGCTGGTCGCCGTCATCGCCGAGCAGCACCACGACGAACTCGGGCTGCGCTGGCCGTCGGCGGTGACGCCCTTCGACGTCCACCTGGTGATCGCCAACAAGGACGCCGGGGCCCGCACCGGGGCCACCGCGCTGGCCTCCGACCTCGACCGGCTGGGTGTCGAGGTGCTGCTCGACGACCGCCAGGCCTCACCCGGCGTGAAGTTCAAGGACGCCGAGTTGCTGGGCGTGCCCTGGATCGTCGTCGTCGGGCGGGGCTGGGGCAACGGCGTGGTCGAGTTGCGCGACCGCTTCACCGGGCAGACCCGCGAGCTGGCCGCCGGCGAGTCGCTGGCCGCCGAGATCGCGGCGGTGCTGAACGCCTGAGCGCGGGCGGCAGCTATTCGTCGCCGCCCGGGAAGGCCGTCGTGATGGGCCACGCGTTGAGCACCCGGTTCCACCGGGCGGCCATCACGGCGCTTTGCGTCAGGGCCGTCGAGGCGAACGCACGGTCGTCCGCCGTCTCGGCGCGCTCGACGACCACCCGCCAGGCCGTCGCGCAGTCGTTCTCCATCCGCACCGCCAGGCGAGCCGCGTCCGCCGGGCTGGCCACCAGCATGGGCAACTGGTAGCCGGCCGCGGGGACCGGGGCGTTCACCTTGCGCGCATTGAGCATCGCGATGACGTCGTCGCGGCGCTGGCGGTGCTCGGCCAGGCCGTCTACCACCAGGTTGTTGACGCCGGGCGGCGACAGTGCCGACACGATGCCGTAGCCGTAGACGGTCGAGTGTTCGACGGCGAGCGCGTCGCACAGTGCCGCGTCGTCGCCGTCCTTGCCGCTGGAGCCGGCCGGCGACCGCTTCGCCGTCGCGCGCGGCGTGGGCGTCGTCACGGCGTCGGGCCCGCGGGGGCCAGCGCGACCGAGTAACTCGCGGTGCAACTCGCGGCGATGGAAGCGAGCAGTCCCGCCCGGTAGCCCGACGAGGTGGCCACCAGGCGGCCGGCGCTCTCGGCGGAGGCGCGCAGCGATTCGACCACGTCGGACAGCGGGGGCGGCGGCGGTGGCGGCGCCGCCTCGCCCGTCGGGCTGGGGCTGGCCGTCTCACTCGACGTCGTCGAGGTCGCACCCAACTTGGCGGAGGAACGCCAGATCTCCGCGGACAGGGCACGGGCATGCGCGGCGCGCTGGGTGGCGACTACGGCCAGCGCGGCGGCAACCTGGGGCGGGTTGCCGACGGCGGCCGCGGCGGCGCCGGCGAGCGCGCTGTCGTGCCGCGCCTGGTCCAACGGCCCGAACAGATCTTCGACGGCGGCGGGCTTGGGCGGGGGCTCGCCGCAGGCGGATACCACCACCCCGAGCGCGGCCAGGGCCGCGCCGCCGGCAAGCACACCCCGCCTGTTGGTAACCGGTGATGCGCTGGGCACAGCAACATCCTGCCATTGGTCTGCGGTTGACCGGTGTCAGGACCTTGACCAGGCGATCACGCCGTCACCCGCGATCCCTGGCGTATCGTTGAGAAGCGGTTCTCGGGGAACGGCGGCCGTCACCGTTCCACCGCGCCACCCACCAGCTGACCGGACAACTCAAGATGAGGAGCTCGCCGTGACCACCGGGCTACCGTCGCAGACGCAGGTGATCGAGCTGCTCGGTGAGGAGTTCGCGCGCGCCGGCTACGAGATCGACGACGTGGTCATCGACACCCGGGCGCGCCCCCCGCGGATCACGGTGGTCGCCGACGGTGACACCGCGCTGGACCTCGACACGATCGCGGCCCTGTCGCGCTCGGCGGCGGCTTTGCTGGACGGCCTGGACCACCTCGGGGACCGCTACGTGCTCGAGGTCAGTTCACCCGGCGTCGATCGGCCCCTGACCGAGGTCAAGCACTTTCGCCGCGCCCGCGGCCGCACAATCGAGGCCACGTTGTCCGACGGCTCCCGGCTCACCGGCCGGGTCGGCGAGACACGCGAGGACGCGGTCGCGCTGGTGCTGCGCGACGGCCGCGAACTGGCCGTTCGCGAGGTTCCCCTCACCGACATCGTGAAGGCCGTGGTGCAGGTGGAGTTCTCCCCGCCGAACCAGGCCGAGTTGGATCTGGCCCGCACGGATCAGGCCCGCAGGACGGAGGCCGGAACATGAACATCGACATGGCGGCGCTGCATGCCATCGAGGTGGATCGGGGCATCTCGGTCACCGAGCTGCTCGAAACGATCAAATCGGCGCTGCTCACCGCCTACCGGCACACCCAGGGCCACCAGAACGACGCGCGCATCGAGATCGACCGCAAAACCGGTGTGGTGCGGGTGATGGCCCGCGAGACCGACGAGGACGGCAACGTCATCAGCGAGTGGGACGACACCCCGGAGGGTTTCGGCCGCATCGCTGCCACCACCGCACGGCAGGTCATGCTGCAGCGTTTCCGCGACGCCGAGAACGAACGCACCTTCGGCGAGTTCTCCACCCACGAGGGCGAGATCGTCGCCGGGGTGATCCAGCGGGACACCCGGGCCAACGCCCGCGGCCTGGTGGTGGTCCGGATCGGCACCGAGGCCAAGGCCTCCGAGGGCGTGATCCCGTCCGCCGAGCAGGTCCCGGGGGAGAGTTACGAGCACGGCAACCGGGTGCGGTGCTACGTGGTCGGCGTGACCCGCGGGTCCCGCGAGCCGGTGATCACGCTGTCGCGGACCCACCCCAACCTGGTGCGCAAGCTGTTCTCGCTGGAGGTGCCCGAGATCGCCAACGGGTCGGTGGAGATCGTGGCGGTCGCCCGGGAGGCGGGCCATCGCTCCAAGATCGCGGTGCGGTCCACCGTTCCCGGCCTCAACGCCAAGGGCGCCTGCATCGGCCCGATGGGGCAGCGGGTCCGCAACGTGATGAGCGAGCTCTCCGGGGAGAAGATCGACATCATCGACTACGACGACGACCCGGCCCATTTCGTCGCCAACGCGTTGTCACCGGCGAAGGTCGTCTCGGTGTCGATCATCGACCAGGCCGCCCGCGCCGCCCGCGTGGTGGTGCCCGACTTCCAGCTGTCGCTGGCCATCGGCAAGGAGGGCCAGAATGCCCGGCTGGCCGCGCGGCTCACCGGGTGGCGCATCGACATCCGCGGCGACTCGCCCGCGCACGCCGAGGACCAGCCCGACCACGGCGCCGGCCGCACGATCGGGCAATCGGGCTAGCCCCGCCGGATGCGAAGGTCACGGTACGGCTGCGGGTGGTTCTGACCACCGGTTGGGTGACGCTAGACTGAGCCGTGATCCAGCGCAAGCCTTCGGCTGTGGCGCACCGAAGCACCGATGGACCGGTGCGGACGTGCGTCGGCTGCCGAAAGCGAGAATTGGCCGTCGGCCTGCTTCGAGTGGTGGCCGTGTCCACGGGAAACGGTGCGTATGCCGTGACCGTTGACGCGGGCAGTGACCTGCCGGGGCGGGGTGCGTGGCTGCATCCCGAACCGCAGTGCATCCACCAGGCGGTTCGGCGGCGAGCTTTCACCAGGGCGCTGCGGATCGCCGGTTCACCGGACACCACCGCGGTGGTCGAGTACGCCAATGCACTCGACTCGCCCGGCAAACAGAACGGGTAGCAAGAACATGAGCACACCGTGAAGTCCCGATGACCATGCGTCATAGCTAAACCCGAGGCGCCGGCCTACGACTGTCGCGCCTCATAGACAGGAGATGTAGTGGCAGGTAAGGCCCGCGTACACGAGTTGGCCAAGGAACTCGGTGTCACCAGCAAGGAAGTCCTCGCCCGGCTGAACGAACAGGGCGAATTCGTCAAATCCGCGTCGTCGACCGTGGAGGCGCCGGTTGCCCGGCGGCTGCGCGAGTCCTTCGGTGGTGGCAAGCCGGCCCCCGGCAAGGGGACGACCAAGGCTCCCGCCAAGGCCCCCGACAAATCGCTCGACCGGGCCCTCGACGAGGCGATCAGCAAGTCCGGCGGCAACGGCGAGGCCGCCGCGGCGCCCGCCAAGCCGCAGAGTCCCGCGGCCGCGCCGGCCCCGGCAGCGCAGGCTTCCCCGGCCCCGCCCGCCGCGGACCCGCTGCCGGCGCCGACGCCCGGCCGCCCGGCGGCCCCGGCGCCCAGGCCGGCGCCGCCGGCCCCGGGCCAGCAACCC
>NZ_VMQU01000053.1 GCF_007714205.1 Mycobacterium helveticum
CTACACTTTCGTGACCTGATCAACCAGTATCCTCAGGTCACACCTCAATTCCGCGCGGGAACCCGTCGCAACTTCGGTCTAGTGGGCGCGGCTACCCTGGTAACTGGTTCCCGAAAGTCGACGGCCAAGGGGTGTAGCTGCATCGAGCGGCGTCCGCGGCCAATGGGGCAGATAGGGGCGTCGCGTGTCGCGCGCGTCATGGTCGAGCGGACAGCTACGACGCATCCCACTCGGGGCGGCCGCGCCGGTGGCCCGGTCAGCCCATACTGCTTCCGCCGTTGACGCTGAGCACTTGCCCGGTGATGAAGCTGGCCTCCTCCGACGCCAAGAAAAGTACCGCGGCGGCGACTTCGTCGACCGTTGCCGGGCGTCGCATCGGGATGAGGCTGACCGCGATGTCGGTGATCGACCGGAATTCCTCCGACAACGTCCCGTCGGCCAGAGCCGCTTCGATTTCGGGGGTGAGCGTATAAGACGGCGCTACCGTGTTGAAGGTGATGCCGCTGGCGGCGTATTCGCGGGCCAGGCCCACCGCAAACGCGTGGACACCGCCCTTGGCGGCGTTGTAAATCGCGTGTCCGTTCAGGCCGTTGCGCACAGATTCGGCGCCAATGTTGACCACTCGGCCATAGCCCGACGTAACCATGTGGGGAAGGATGGCCAGCGTGCAGTTGAGCGTGGTCCACAAATTGTTGTCGATCGTGCGCCGGATCGTGTCGTCGGTGTGATGATCGGTTGCGGTGATCACGCCGCCGCCCGCGTTGTTGACGAGAATGTCGATGCCGCTCATGGTGGCAAGAGCCGTGGCCGAAAGTCGCTCGCCAGCCCCGGAACGGCTCAGGTCGTCGACGTGTCGGACCACCATCTGCTGGGGATCGTCGGCGAGAAGTCGCGTCGCCGCAACCTCCATCGCCGCATCGTCGGGACCGGCGAGCAGCACTGCGGCCCCTTCGGCCAGGAACCGACGCGCCACCCCGAATCCGATCCCCGTCGCGCCACCGGTGATCACCGCACGGCGCCCGGCCAGGCGGCCGGCAGTCACAGGATGATGCTCACGGCGCCGGCGGGCCGCAGGACCGTCATGTCCATGACCGCCCGCTTGTAGGAGATCCGCAAGGCATTGTCAGCGCGGCGCAGCCGATAGTCGTAGCGCCCCACATAGTGGTCGTCGCGCCCGTTGCGAAAGCGCCACACCGTGAAATACGCGCTCACGGCGATCTCACCGCCGGACTGATCGAGGATGCGCACGTTGCTGACTTGATGGCGGGTGGCTGCATGGGGATATTCCCGGTGCGCTTTGCGGCTGTTGAGTCGTTGCACCCGGGCCAACAACCGGGCCTTGTTGTCGTTGACCAGCACAAGGTCACGATCCGGTGCCGGGTCAGGCAGATCGTTGGCCGGGATGATGTATTGGGCATCGTCGGTGTAGAGCTCCATCCATTCATCAAGACGCCACTCGTCGAGCAGCTGCGCCTCGAGGTACAGCAGATCTTCAACTTCGGCGCGCTGAACACGAGCAGCATCGGTACGGACTTCGACAACCTCCTGCCCGATTGTCACGCCACTACCTCCCGCTGCGGGCTGACCTGCTCACGCCACCGCCGCCAGAACGCGCGCATCTGCTCCTCGTCGGTAGCTTCGGGCTCACGCGTCATCCCGCGGGAAATATCGTTCCACTCGACCCCTCCGCTGCGGAACCCGTCCTGACACGATTCCAGGGCCTCTATGTCGTCGGGCGTAGCCAGGCCCCCGGGGCCAAGGAAGCTCAGAAAGCTTTCCAGCCGCAGCGCCCGCGCCTGCGGAATTTCGGCCCGAGGCGCGAGATGCCAGCCGTTGACCTCCATATGATCGACCGCGGTAGGCATGAAGGTGCGCACCGTGACAGACTGGATGTCGTTGACGATCAGGTTGGGATAGATCAGCAGATTGCGGTTGTGGTCGGCCATCCTTTCGGCGCGTTCAGCACCATACAGCTCGACGAGCCGTGCCCGCAGCCTCTCGATTTCCAGCCGCGTCGACTCACCGAATTGCTTCTCCCACTTGGCGATCGGCCGACCCCACGGTGCCACATATTCCATCACGGCGTGTCCATGGCCTAATGCCCGGCCCCGCCCGGAAATCCCGCCGGCCACACAGATACCCATGGAGCTCAGGTACTTCATGTAAGTGTCGTGGGTGGGGACCGCGTGGTAGCCGTCGATGCTGTTCTCCACCAGCAGCTTCCAATTGGCGTCGATCGAATACTGATGGGAGCCTTTGATGATCTCCCACCCCGACTCCGACTCGTCGATAATCAGGTCGAGGTAATCGCGGGCACCCGCTAAATAGTCGACAAGGTGCTCGGCGTATTTGTCGAAGGTCACGAACACAAAACCGCGATAAGACTCCATCCCGGCCACGGGCTGCAAGCCCATCTCCTCCACCCGAAGCGCCGGCCCATACCCCTGGCGGTCGGGAACTCCGACCAGTCGGCCGTCGGTGTTGAACGACCACGCGTGGTAGAAGCACTGGAACACTTTGGTGTTGCCTGAATCTACGCGACACACCGTGGCGCCCCGATGCGGGCAGGTGTTGTGGAATGCCCGGATCTGCCCGGTTTTGGCGCTGCGCACGAAGATGAGCGGCCGCCCCGCTACCGAACGTCGCACAAAATCACCCGGAGCGCCGATCTCCGACTCGTGCCCCAGATACAGCCAGCAGTGGTCGAAGACAAGGTCGCGTTCGGCTTCGAATATCTGCGGGGAGGTCATCGCCGACCGGTGCACGCGAAACACGCCGTTCTCCGGATCGTCCACGATGAGCTGGGTCGCGGCCGTGATCATGATCCGTTCATCCTTTCCCCAAGGGCTAGGTGGCGCGCGTCCACGCCGGTCCGGCCGACTACTTCTTCTGCACCAGGCTAACGGCGCCTTGGCGCATTAACGCCGAATCCGGTTGCCGTTGCCGCTAGGCGGCATGTGCCGTCTTCGACGGGGACGAAACGTGCCGCTGCGTCCAGCCTGCCTTTCGGTTGGCCTCCATGGCCAGCTCCTTTTCAGCCGGGCAGGCGAACTGCTCGTCCCAGTGCCGCAGCCGCGGCTGGGCGATCAGGCGTTCCCACACAGGCGGCACCAATGCGCACACAAAGCACAGGAAAGCGCTGGGCATCTGCGGAGCGTCCGTGCGCGGTTTCAGTTCGTGGAATTTGTGCCGGCTGTCAAAATGGTGCTCGATGTGGTTGGTGATCTCCACGCCCAGCGGCCGGATGATCGTCCCGAGGTGGTTCCAGGCGTGATGCAACCGTATCGGCGATCCCGACACCCGGACCAGGCCGTAATGCTGAAGATAATTGAAACCTTCCACCAACAGCTTCGAGAAGACCATCGCCGCGGTGGCCACCGCCATCCCGATCAACCCGGCTGCGGCGTACACCGCCGCAAACAAGAGTGCGAGCAGGCCGATTTCGACGTAGACGGCGTTTTTCGGATGGAACACCGACATGTCGCGCTTCCGTAAACAGTTGACGCTAGTGACCACCCCGTCCTTCCACGCCCCGTAGGACGCCTGCCACATAAACGCGTAAATGCTCTGGCCACGCCTAGGTGTGTCGCTGTCGGCCTCGGTGCACAAGTCGAGATGGTGGGTCAATTTGTGCCCGACGTCGCGGTTGGGGTCCAGGTAGACGGTGCTGTACACCTTGGAGACGGCGCGCGGGAACCACGCGCGCCGATGCATGAGTTCGTGGGCGATCGGCAGGTTGGGCACCGCGCCAACCCACCCGACAGATAACACCATGCCGACAACGCCGGCCGCCGTGACTGTCCCGCCCGGCAAAGCTACCGCGGTGTGCCCCGTCCAAGCGCCCAACCGCAGTGCGAACAGCGTCCACAGCCCTACCAGCAGCGGCAGATGCAGGTACAGCGGCACGTCGGCCAGCCAGGCCGCACGAATGTTGCGGATCTTGTGGTCGGGCGGCAACCCGATGTCCAAGAACATCAGTATCGGGAAGGTTGCGATGCCGACCCAGACCCAGCCGCCACCTAGCCATAATCCGGCCGCGGTAACGCCGACGATGAGAGTTCCGAGGTAATACCGCAGAACGTCCATGTTTGTCTCCTCTTCTGAACTGGACTGTCGCGCGCAGGCTAGTAGATCAATACCGATTTGATGGCCCGGCCGGCTTCGGTGTCGGCAACGGCGGTGTTGATTTCGGTAAATGGATACCGTTTTACGATCTTGTCGAACGGGAATCGTCCGCGCAGGTGCAATTCGACCAGGCGGGGAATAAACACGCTCGGCACGGTGTCGCCTTCGATGATGCCTTTGACCGTGCGGCCGAACAGCAAATGCATGAGATCCAGCGAGACCTCCTGGCCCAGCGCGTTGGCGCCGACCAGGCCAGCGGTGCCACCGACGTTGAGCGCGGTGAAAGCCTGCCGCAGCGTCGTGGGTAACCCGACGGCATCCAGCGCGAAATCCGCGCCCCCACCGGTGACGGCCTGAATTTGCTCGACGGCGTCCTCAGCCGCTTGCACGGCGTGGGTGGCGCCCAGCTCGACGGCCATATCTAGTCGGGACGCGTTCAGGTCGACGGCAATGATCGGATCACAACCGGCGATCACCGCACCCATCACCGCGGCCAACCCGACCGCACCCGCGCCGAAGACGACGATGCTGGCACCCGCAGGGGGCGCCAGCGCATGGAGCACCGCGCCCGCGCCAGTTTGCATCCCGCAGCCCAACGGCCCTAGCAACTCCAGCGGCGCCTGATCGGACACCTTGACCGCGCTGCGCGCCGAGACGACAACGTGACTGCTAAACGAGGATTGGCCGAAAAAATGG
Organism: Mycobacterium helveticum; assembly: GCF_007714205.1. Classification (GTDB taxonomy): domain Bacteria; phylum Actinomycetota; class Actinomycetes; order Mycobacteriales; family Mycobacteriaceae; genus Mycobacterium; species Mycobacterium helveticum. Next base: position 4,822 of record NZ_VMQU01000053.1, read on the forward strand.
GCGTTAAGTTTCCCGCCGTGACTATCGTGGTAGGCCGTCGACCCGTCGGCACGGCACCCACCAAAATTGAGCGGGGTAAAAGAATCGCAATTCATCGGATGACCGATCAGACAGTTACGGCACATGCTGCACGACATCGGCGCCAACACCACATGATCGCCCGGCGCAAGCAAGCCCACACCCGAGCCCACCGCCTCCACTACCCCCGCGCCTTCGTGCCCCAAGATCGCCGGTGGGCCAGGAGGCAACACCTGATCACGCACGATGATGTCGGTGTGACAAATACCGCTGGCGACGATACGCACCAACACCTCGTCGGCCCGAGGCTCACCCACCTCGACATCTTCGATGTGAAAGGGTCCGCTCTTTTCGCGGATGACAGCGGCCTTGCCCGCACTCGCCATGATCTTTCCTCGGATTTCGCTCAGTTGGCCGACGGCGGCGAGTCCAGATAAATCGATTTCAACTGCTCGTAAGCGGCCAGCCCTTCCGGCCCGAGCTCACGGCCGAGACCGCTGGCCTTCACCCCACCAAACGGTGCGGTCGGGTCAGGCAGGTAATTGTTGATCCCAATCGTGCCGGTCTGTACCCGGCGCGCCACCGCAACCGCACGCTCGGGATCACTGGTCCAGATGCTGCCACCCAACCCGTATTCAGAGTCATTGGCGATAGCCACCGCCTCATCGACATCGGTGTAGCCGATCAACGACAACACCGGACCGAAAATCTCCTCCCGCGCCACCACAGAGGCGTTATCGACGTCAGCCAGCACCGTCGGCTCGACAAACCACCCCTTCTCCAACTGCGCGGGCCGGCCCCCACCCACGGTGACTCTCGCGCCCCCTGCGCGCCCCTGGGCGATATAGCCTTCCACCCGTTGGCGGTGGCCAGCGCTGACCATTGGGCCGATTTGGGTGTCGGGATCAAGCGCGTCACCAACATTCAGACCCCCAACAAAACCTGAGAAGACATCCACGATCTCCGCATAGCGGCTACGCGGCACCAAAACCCGGGTGGACAAATAACAGGTCTGGCCGTTGTTGAGCAGTGTCGCGCCGAACAGGCTCTGCGCCGTGGTCGCCAAATCCAAATCAGCGTCGTCGAGGATGATCGCCGCCGACTTACCACCCAGCTCCAAGGTGACCGGGCGCAGGATCCGACCACACACCTCGCCGATCTGGCGACCCGCAGCCGTCGACCCGGTAAAGGCGACCTTGTCAATCCGCGGATGCGAAACAAGGTAGGCGCCGATATCACGCCCACCCGTGACGATGTTGACCACGCCCGGCGGCAGCCCGGCCTCCTGCACAGCCTCGGCCAGCAGGTAGCTATCTAGCATCGTCTCCGGCGAAGGCTTGATCACCACCGTGCATCCCGCCGCCAACGCCGGAGCGTACTTGAAGGAGGCAAGGGTCTGCGGATAATTCCACGGCACAATCGCGGCCACCACACCGATCGGGTCACGACGCACCAGTGTTGTCCCACCAAACAGACCGGGGCGGCGCTCCTCGGGATCGCGATCACGAACCATGCCCGCGTAATAGCGTAACAAAGTGGCCGGGAACACCGCTTCCAACTGACGCGACACTGCGATCGGCATCCCGTTCTGACCGCTGACCCGAAGCGCGATCTCCTCGGCACGCTTATCCAGCCCGTCAGCTAGCCGCTCCAACGCCTCCGCCCGCCGAGCAGGCTCCCACCGCGACCATCCCGCCGGGTCGTCGAACGCATCACGCGCAGCCCCAACCGCGGCATCAACGTCACTCCGGGTGGCCTCCGGCACCTGCCCCAGCACCTCCTCGGTGCTGGCCGACACCACCGTGATCGGCGTCGCCCCAGCCGACTGGACCCACCCGCCACCGATGAACAGCGCGTCATACGTCAACGACATGTTGTCCCCTTCTCCGAGGCCGGCAAATGAGCCAGCTCACCAGGAGCTAAGCAATGTGAACTACGTCATACCAAGGATAGAGGTTATCAGCCGGAATAGTCAAGTCACATAACTAGTACTGCCAAGCGGGACCGCGGGCGACGTAGAACGCTGCGAACACCTGCGGCATCCGCTCCCAGACCGCTACGACGGGGTCGATGTGACCGGTGGATTCTCGCTCAGCTCAGCTGGGCGCAGACGCATCCGCCTCGACGCTGCCGCCGACGACGACTTCCAGCCGCGAGTTCAGGGAAATTCAAACAACGAATCGATGCCCAGGTAGCTGGCCCGGACTTGCGCTGCGAGCCACCGGGCGCAGGATTTAGTCAGCTATGACGCTGTTGCCCGCGCGCTAGCGCGCCCTTGTCGCGACATCGACGCCGGGGACGCGGCGCCTTGGCCGTCATGCACGGAAACCGTGGGCATGGCCGTCGACGCAGTTGCCATCGAGGCCTGGAAGCGGTCTAGCAGTGCCCCCAATTGCTGCAATTCATCAGTGGTCAACCCACTGGTCAGGCCCTTAAGAAAGCGCCAGTGGCGGGGCAGGAAATCAGCCAAGAACGCTTCGGCGGCCGGGGTGATCTCGACCAAGAACGAACGACGGTCATGGGGATTGAGCACCCGCTGCACCAGGGATCGCTGCGCGAGGGTGTCGATCAGACCGGTCAGGTTGGCGCGCCGAACGGAGAGCAGCTCAGCGAGCTCCCCCATCGTGACCGGCTCCTGCACCCGGTGCAACACGCTAAGTGTCTGGAACTGGCTCAGACTCAGTTTGTAGGGGGCGAGTTCGGCGGCGTGCGTGCGGTCGACGGCCGCAACGGCGCGATACAACATCATCATCACGGTCAGCGCCTCCGGGTCGAAATCGTCGCCAGCTTCGCGCGCGCTGCGCCTGACTTGCTGAGCCACCGACAAGCCAGCCCGACCTGCCGTGGCACCAGGATTTCGAGCTGCTGGTTGCGACGTCAACTGCATTCCAACTTTCGCGGTGGCACCGGCTTCGGTGAAAAGGCTAGCACAGAACGTTCGTTGACCTAGATATTTATATCACTGTACTATCAGGGCTTGTGGGCTGCGACCACAGGAAGGACGGCAATGGCCGAGATACTAGGTATCGGGTTGTCACATTATCCGCCGCTGAGCGGCCGCGACGAGGACATGGCCGGCCTGCTACGACTTGCCCTCGACGATCCGGCCATCCCGGCTGCGCAGAAAGATCCCGCGAATTGGCCGGAACTGATGTGTCGAGAATGGGGTTCCGACGAGGGCCGCTCGGCCGCGGCCGGTCATCGCGCCGCCCTGGTCACCAGATTTGAGCACGCCCGCAAGGCCCTCGACGAGTTCGCGCCGGACGTGGTGCTGATATGGGGCGATGACCAGTACGAGAACTTCCGCGAAGACATCATCCCCCCATATTCGGTGCAGGCCTACGACGACATGGAGATTCGGCCCTGGGCGCAGGCCGATCACTCATCGAATATGGCCGGCCGCGCCAACGCCTGGAACGAACCCGCCGACACGACGGCGTTTAAAGTGCGGGGGCGCCGGGACATTGCCAAGCATCTCGTCACCGCACTGCTGGACCGTGGTATCGACATCGCTTACGCATATGAGCCACTTCACCATCCTGGGCTTCCCCACGCGTTCCTCAACGCCATTTTGTACCTGGACTATCACCGCACGGGTTTCGACTACCCGGTCATCGCGTTTCCGATCAATTGCTATGGGCGTCGGGTGATCAGCTACCGGGGTTTCGCCAGCCGGCTCGATGACGTACGGGATCTCGACCCACCCTCACCGCAGCCGGCGCGGATGATGGCCGTGGGCGCAGCGGTCGGACAGATCATGGCCGAGTCGCCATGGCGGGTTGCCCTGGTGGCGTCCTCGAGCTGGTCGCACGCCTTCCTGTGTGACAAGACCTACCGGTTGCGGCCTGACACAGCCAGCGACCGCTATCTCTACGACCGGCTCGCCGCCGGCGATGTCGACGCCTGGCGCGCGGTATCTGTGTCCGACCTGGAGGAATCGGGTCAACAGGAACTGCTCAACTGGTTCCCGCTGCTGGGCGCCATGGACGCACTGGGCTCGCCGACACCATCGTGGTCGGAGTTTGTCGGGACCGACGTCTTCAACTCCAACAAAGTGTTTGCGATCTATCAGCCCTGACACCACGGCATCAGCCAGCATGGACAACGCTCGATCAACTTCCGCAAGGTGTGCAATTTTATGACGCAGCCGACAATATGGTCGGACCGGCTTGCCGGGCTTGCCGCGGGCACGATCGATTTCCACACCCACGCGATCGATCCCGATCTGCCTGACATCGGGGCAACGCATCATGGATGTTTTCCTCGTGTCGAACGCACCGGTGAGCGCACCGCCCAGATCATCTGCAACGACCACGTGTATCGCAATGTCGACGACACCTGTTGGTCAACGGCAGCTCGGATCCGTGACATGGACAGCGAAGACATCGCCGTGCAAGTTCTTTCCCCGATCCCGGTGACCTTGTGCCACGAGCAGCCGGCGGCAGGAGCGGCGGAATTGGCCCGGGCCCAGAACGACTTCCTGGCAGCCACCGTTGCGTCGGCCCCGCACCGGTTCCTGGCCCTCGGCGCGGTGCCGCTGCAGGACCCGCCACGGGCGATCCAAGAATTGGCCCGGTGTGTCACCGAGCTCGGGTTTGTGGGCGTCGAGATCGGAACCCGCGTCGGAGAATTCGAGCTCGCCGACGTCCGGTTCAGGCCGTTTTTCGATGCTGCGTCGTCGCTGTCTGCGGTGATCTTCATCCACCCGGTCGACCGCGACCTCAACCCGCGGGTGACCAACCTTGGCCTGGGGTTTGGGATCGGCATGCCCACCGAAACGGCGACTGCCGCGGCGGCGTTGTTGTCCGCCGGTATCGTGCCGGCCGCACCCGGTGCACGGATCGTGCTCGCACACGGGGCAGGCGCGCTTCCCGCACTGCTACCGCGTCTGGACCGCGGGCAGCGCCTCGTCGCCACCCCGGAGGGTGCCGAGCGGCTCTCCAGTGTGGCACGCCGGCTGTGGTGTGACTCGCTGACTTACGACGTCGCGAGCCTGCAGCTGGCGGTACAACGATTCGGCGCCGACCACGTGGTACTGGGCACCGACTATCCGTTCGCAGCTCGCGAACAACCCGCCGGAGTTGTTCTGGCCCACCTCGATCCCCGGCTGAAGCTGCGCCTGGCCAGCCAGAACGCCTACACCCTGTGTTCGGGCGTCGAGATGGCTAAACAATCGTCGCGAGTTGGGACTTGACGCATGTTGTCACCCGCACCGAACAGCTCACGGTCGACAAGCCGCGTCGAAGACGCCGGTAACCTCGCAAACCAGAAGGGAAATGCCTCGCTATGACCACCGACGCTGACACCACAAACCCTGCCATCGGTGCGTCCGTCGATGCTGGCGGAATCATCACCAACTATCTGCACGCAGGCGACGCGGCCGCCACACCTGTGGTGTTGTTGCACGGCTCGGGGCCCGGTGTGTCGGCGTATGCCAACTGGCGGACGACCATCCCCAGCCTGGCCGCCTCTAACCATGTTTTCGCGCCCGACCTCGCCGGCTTCGGCTACACCCAACGGCCCGACGGCTACCGCTACACCATGGACAACTGGATCACTCACGTCGAGGGGTTCCTCGCCGCGCTCGGGCTGCAGTCCTATTCGCTAGTGGGCAACAGCTTCGGCGGTGCGCTAGCGCTGCGGCTGGCCACCAAACACCCCGATCAGGTTCGGCGCCTGGTGCTGATGGGCAGCGTCGGGGTCCCTTTCTTGATGACGGAGGGACTCGAGGCGGTCTGGGGTTATGAGCCCTCAGTCCCGGCAATGCGCCGCGTGATGGATTTTTTCGCCTACAACCGTGAGTTGATCACTGACGAGCTGGCAGCGACACGCTATGAGGCCAGCGTTCAACCGGGCTTCCAGGAATCCTACGCGGCGATGTTCCCCGCCCCCCGCCAGCGCTGGCTCGACGCGATGTCGACCGACGAGAACACGATCCGCGGGGTCCAGTGCCCCACTTTGATCATCCACGGCCGCGAGGACCGGGTCATCCCTCCCGACACCTCCCGAAAGCTCTTCGAGCTGATCCCCAACGCTCAGCTCCATATGTTCGGACAATGCGGGCACTGGACACAAATTGAGCATGCGGCGGAGTTCAATCATCTCGTCGCTTCCTTCCTCGCCGACGAACAGCAATCATTGCTTGCTGATCAGCTCAAGAAGAGGCCATCGTGAAACTGTTCTCGCGCGCCAAAAGTCACGCACCGCGCACTGCCACGATCACCGGTACCAACAAGGTGTTCGAGGTACCGGGGAAAGATTCCATCCTCAACGAGGCATTGGCCGCCGGTATCCCATTCCCGCACAGCTGCACCGTTGGGACGTGTGGCACCTGCAAGTCCAAGCTCGTCCACGGCAAGGTGCGCGAAATCGTCGATTCCGCGATCACTTTAAGTGCACAAGAACTGCGTGACGGCTACATCCTGGCGTGCCAAAGCATTGCTCGGACGTCCGTCGAACTTGACGTAGCCGGCCTGGCCGACATGCCAGAGCACCCCCTCATACACACCGATGCTGTGATCTCTTCACACCGGACGCTCACCCACGATATCGCCGAAATCGTACTGACCCTTGACAAAGACCTCGACTACACCGCCGGCCAATACGCCGAACTCCGCATCGACGGAGCGACGGGCCCCCGGTCGTATTCCTTTGCCACCGCTCCGGGCGAAACGGACCGGCGCCGCGTGACCTTTTACGTCCGCCACGTGGCGGGGGGGCAATTCAGCGACTGGTTGTTCGAAAACAACAGGCAAAACGCGCAACTGCAACTGGCCGGCCCGTTCGGCGATCTCTGGCTGCGCCCGGCTGACGAACCCATTTTGTGCGTCGCTGGCGGCAGCGGACTCGCGCCAATCAAGGCCCTACTCGAAGACGCCGCGCGCCAAGGCTGTAAGCGTCAGACCGTTTTACTCTTCGGGGCCCGAACACAGCGCGATTTATACTGTCTGGAGGAGTTAGACGCACTGGAACGCTCATGGGATGGGCAATTCGAATTCCGGGCCATCCTGTCGGAAGAGTCACCGGAGTCGACCTGGGCGGGTGCTCGCGGGTTCGTCACCGACGTGCTGCGCCAGTTGCCGAACCAGTTCGTGCACGACTGCCACGTGTACACGTGCGGCCCACCGGTGATGATCGACGCGCTAGAAGCCGCTCTGCACGAGATCCGAGCCGACCCGCGACATTTCTACGCCGATCGGTTTGTCACTCGCATCCCCGGTGCCGCGCAAACACTGTGACGTTGCGCCTCACCGAGACGGTGTGACGCCAACCCACCGCGACTGAAGGCCGGCAGCACCGGAAGCCACCGTCAAATACAGCCGAAACTGCCAGATACTCCCGGCATCTCAACCAGCGCGGCGCAAGCGTGTCGAACAATTCGGCTCGCGTTGTTCGCTACCGCGTCATAATGGCTGCTAGCGGCGATATCTGCCGACGAACAATGCTAGGTTAACGCTAGCAATTTACCTAGTGTGATGGGCGCCACCGCGTGCGATGGTTGCAGCACACCCCCCGTTGGAGGCAATGATGAGCGCACCGATTACCGAGAACCTCGACCACCTCGCAACCGTCCTCGCCGACGCGTTGATCGAAGACCCGCAGGCCGGCCGCTACCAGGTCAACCGCCGGATCTTCACCGACGCCGAGGTCTTCGAGTTGGAGATGAAGTACATCTTCGAGGGCAACTGGGTCTACCTCGCTCACGAAAGCCAACTGCCCAACCCGGGTGATTACTTCACCACCTACATCGGCCGCCAGCCGGTGGTCATCACCCGCGACAAGGGCGGTGCACTGCACTGCCTGATCAACGCGTGCGCGCACCGCGGCGCGATGGTGTGTCGCCGTAAGACCGACAACCGGATGACGCTAACCTGCCCGTTTCACGGCTGGACATTCCGCAACGACGGTAGCCTGCTCAAGGTCAAAGACCCCGACGGTGCCGGCTACCCGCCCACCTTCGACCACAACGGATCCCACGACATGACCAAGGTCGCTCGGTTCGACAGCTATCGGGGGTTCCTGTTCGGCAGCCTCAACGCCGACGTGCTGCCGTTGACCGAGCATCTTGGCGACGCCACCAAGATCATCGACCTGCTCGTCGACCAGGCCCCCGACGGCCTGGAGGTGCTGCGGGGTTCGTCGACCTACACCTTCGACGGCAATTGGAAGGTGCAGGCCGAAAACGGGGCTGATGGCTACCACGTTTCGGCCACGCACTGGAATTATGTGGCCACCACGTCGCGGCGGTCCAGCGGTGAATCCAAAACCGACACCAAGGTGCTCGATGCCGGTAGCTGGGGTAAACACGGCGGCGGCTACTGGTCGTTCCCGAACGGGCATGTGTGCCTGTGGACCTGGGTGCCGAATCCGCAGGACCGGCCGCTGTGGGACAGGATCGGCGAGTTGAAAGCCACCCTGGGTGCGGCTAAGGGTGAGTTCATGATCAAGGGCTCCCGCAACTTGGGGATCTACCCCAATGTCTATCTGATGGACCAAATGTCGACGCAGATTAGACATTTCCGGCCGGTCGCGCCGGAGAAGACCGAAGTGACCATTTACTGTGTCGCCCCCAAGGGTGAGAGCCCGGCGGACCGGGCGCACCGCATCCGCCAATACGAAGACTTCTTCAACGCCTCCGGTATGGCCACGCCGGACGACCTGGAGGAGTTCCGCTCCTGCCAGCGCGCATTTCACGCGAGCGCCGCGCCGTGGAACGACATGAGCCGCGGCGCCGAGCATTGGCTATCCGGCCCAGACCCGGTCGCCGAATCGCTTGGCATGGATCAGATTATCTCATCCGGCGCCCGCAACGAGGACGAGGGTCTCTACCTGGCGCAGCACGGTTATTGGCTGCAGACCATGCAGGCCGCGCTCGCCCGGGAAGCGGCCCAGCAGACGGAGCATGTCTGATGACTACCGCGCAGAACACCGACACCGGTGGGAAATTGATCACCCAGAACATGGTCGAACAATTCCTCTACCGCGAGGCCCGCTATCTCGATGACCGTGAGTTCGAAAAATGGCTGGAGTGCTACGCCGACGACGTCGTCTACTGGCTACCAACCTGGGACGACGCCGACCGGCTGGTCGAAGACCCGCAGCGCGACATTTCGCTGATCTACTACGCCAACAAGGGCGGACTGGAAGACCGGATCTTCCGGATCCGCACGGAGCGTTCCTCGGCCACCTCTCTTCCCGAGCCGCGCACCAGCCACAACATCACCAACGTCGAAGTCATCGAGCGCCGCGGCGATGTTGTCGACGTGCGATTCAACTGGCACACCATGTATTTCCGCTACCAGACCATCGACCCGTACTACGGTACGTCGTTTTACACCATCGACTTTTCTGCTGGGCAGCCACTTATCCGGCGCAAGACCGTGGTGCTGAAAAACGACTACATCCACCACGTGGTCGACGTCTACCACTTCTGAAAGTAGCGACATGACCGTCCCGGTCGCCACCTACCAGGTCGCGCTTTCGTTCGAAGACGGGGTCACCCGGTTCATCACCTGCCGCGCCGATCAGACCGTCGCCGACGCGTCGTATCGGCAGCGCATCAACATCCCGTTGGACTGCCGCGACGGCGCGTGCGGCACCTGCAAGGCGTTGTGCGAATCGGGTCGCTACGATGGGGGCACCTATATTGCTGACGCGCTGTCCGCCGACGAGGCCGCGGCCGGTTACGTGCTGCCCTGCAGCATGAAGCCCCGCTCGGACCTGGTGCTGCAGATCGCCAGTACCTCGCAAGTCGCCAAGACCACGGCAGCCCGCTACACCGCAACGCTCGCTGCGCTGCAACGGCTTTCACCGACGACTGTAAAGATCGGCATCGATGTCACCGACCGCGACCAATTGGCGTTTCTCCCCGGCCAATACGTCAACATCACCGTGCCGGGCACCGGCCTCACCCGGTCCTACTCGTTCAGCAATTCGCCCGCCGATCAGCGGCTGACTTTTCTGATCAAACTGACGCCGGGCGGTGTGATGTCGAGCTATCTGACCGAACGGGCGATAGTCGGAGACGACCTCGAATTCACCGGCCCGCACGGTTCATTCTTCCTGCGTGAGGCCGACCGGCCGGCGCTGATGCTCGCCGGCGGCACTGGTCTCGCGCCGATCCTGTCGATGCTGCGCAAGTTGCGTGGCCAGTCCAACCGTCGCAAAGTGCACCTCATCTACGGTGTCACCGGCGACGACGACCTCGTGGCGCTCGACGAATTGGCCCAGGCATCCGCCCAGCTGCCCGGGTTCAGCTGGGATTACTGCGTCGCCGACCCGAACAGCTCGGCCCCCAACAAGGGACCGGACAAGGCCTACGTCACCAGTCTCATCCACACTGAACACCTCTACGACGGCGACGTCGCGGTCTACCTATGCGGGCCGCCGCCCATGGTCGACGCCGTGCGTCAACACTTCCGCGCCGCCGGGCTCGAACCAACCGGCTTCTACTACGAGAAATTCGCACTCGCCGCCGCTGCCGGCCAAGCGGCCCCTCTCGACGCGCAAGCCGGGCAGACCCGCGATGACGAACAGCTGCTACCCGCAGCCGATGCCCGAGCGGTCGGCGGCCAGATCGTGCTGCCCGCCAGGGAAATTCGCGCCTGGGCCGGGGCGGTACCCGTCACCGACGACGATAAGGCCATCCGCCGGATAGCAGAACAAGAAATTTTCCCAGCCCTGGTCGGCGAACAGCCTCGCGCGCCCGCCTCTGTGTCGGGTCCGCAACCACCGGAAACGGTTAGTCCAGACGGTTACCAGATCGGCGAGGAACACCCGGCCATGCACGAGTCCGACGCGGTGTTCGAAGCCCGGCAAGCCCTCGAACTCGGCGCGCTGGATCTGACCTTGGGCCGGCTGAGCAGCCAACAGCTCGCCGGCTACCGATTACTGGCCGAATCGACGCTCCCCTACGTCGACGGTGACAGGTTCGTCGACGCCGCCGAGTACACCGCAACCAACGCGGCGTTTCATGATTACCTGTTCACCCTGACTGGCAACCAGCATCTGCTGCAGGCCTACCAGGCCCTCGATATCAAGGGCCGGATGAGCGAAGCGCTGCGCAACGCGACCTGGTGCCACCCGTTGGTCGCCCAAGACCACATCGACATCGTCGACGCGTTCGAGGCCGGCGACTACGCGGCTGCGCGGGCGCTGATCATGGCGCACGCCGAACGCTCCAAGCAGTCGATGCGCCGCGCCATGGCGGATGCGCTCACGGCGCGGGGCCCGCAGCTCCTCACCCCCGGACGTTTCGCCGGCAAGGTCGCCGTCGTCACCGGAGCGGCGCAAGGGATCGGCGAGCAAACCGCCCGGCGGATCAACGCCGAGGGCGGAACACTGGTGCTAGCCGACCGCTCCGAGTTCGTGAAGGAACTCGCCGACGAACTGGCGTCCGTCGGGCCGCAAACGTTAGCCGTCACCGTCGACCTCGAATCCGCGCAAGGAGCCAGAACCCTTGTACAGCAAGCGCTGTCGTCTTTCGGGCGCATCGACGTGCTGATCAACAACGTCGGCGGTGCGATCAACTTCAAACCGTTCACCGAGTTCACCGACGCTGAGATCCGCGCCGAGATCGACCGCTCGCTGCTGACCACGCTGTATTGCTGTCGCGCCGCGCTCCCGCCGATGGTGCAACGCGGCGCTGGTGTGATCGTCAACGTCTCCTCGGCGGCGACCCGCGGCATTCACCGCATCCCTTACTCAGCGGCCAAGGGCGGGATCAACGCGCTCACCGCCTCGCTCGCGATGGAGTACGCCGACGCCGGCATCCGAGTCGTCGCGACTGCCCCGGGCGGAACTGAGGCACCCCCGCGCCGGATCTCGCGCGGGACTCCCGAACCCACCAACGACGCCGAGCGGGCCTGGTTCCAAACCCACATCGACCAGAGCGTCGCCTCCTCGCTGATGAAACGCTACGGCACCCTCGCCGAACAGGCCGCGGCGATCTGCTTCCTGGCGTCCGACGAGGCGTCCTACATCACCGGCAGCGTGCTCCCCGTCGCCGGCGGTGACCAGGGTTAACGTCGGGCCGACACCGTCTCGCAGCTAGCATGAGTGTGTGCGTATTGTGGCGACAGCCTGCGTCGGACGTGACCGGGAACTGGCGGAGCTGGCCCGTCGCAGCCACGCTACCGCCGAGACGGGTGCACACCTTGTCGCGGTTGCCGGAGAGCCCGGTATGGGGAAAAGCGTTCTACTACGCCGATTAGCCGAGCAACATCCTGGCCCGGTGTGGTGGTCGCACGCCGCGGCGTGGGAATCCGCGGTGCCCGCTGCCGTGCTGCGTCAGCTGCTACAAGAAGATGCGCCGGCCGACCCCGTCGACGCGGCCGCCGTCGTGGTAAACCGGATCACCTCGACACCCGTTCTCGTCGTGGTCGATGACGCGGAACACGCCGATATTGCCTCCATACAAGCGCTGATGACGGCGGTGCGACGTAACCGCGATCTACCCTTGCTGGTGGTGTTTTCGTGTTCCGAACGTGATTGGCCCACAACCCATGATGTCTCTGACACGGTGCACCTTGGCGGGCTTGCCCCGGCTGCGGTGGCCGAACTAGCGGCACTGCGCGGCCGGTTACTGCATCCGGCGATGGCCGACATTCTTACTCGACACGTCGACGGTAGCCCGCGTGACGCACTCGCACTGTTGGACGAACTGCCGGCGTCGGTGTGGTCGCAGCCAGACTCTCGATTGCCCGCACCGGCACATGTCGTCGCTGACGTGCGCGACCAACTCGACCGGTGTGGACCGTCTGGCCGGGCGCTCGTCGAATCGCTGGCCATCCTGGGGAATGACGAATCACTCGACGCCGCAATGCGTTTAGCGGGCCTGGATGATCCGCTAGCTGCGATCGACGAAGCCACCGCGGCGGGTCTGTTAGCGGCGGCCCCGGAATACCAACCGCGGCTGCGCAATCCGTTGACCAGTGCCGCCGTAATTGACCTGATGGGTGTGCGTGCGGCCAGTAACGCGCACCGGCGCGCCGTCGAAACCGTCGATGACCCAGTGCGCCGGCTTCGACACCAGGTCGCGGCCACTGCACTGCCCGACGCCGGTCTTGCCGACGAGGTCGAGCGGCTGGCCCGGGAACGCAGCACACAGGGAGCCTGGGCTGAGGCCGCACGCCTGTTTCGCGACGCCAGCCGGCTCAGCCCGGATCTGCTGTCGCGCAACGAACGGCTGACCAGGTCGGTCGACGCGCTGGTCGCTGCTGGCGACTGTATTGGCGCGGCCGCGCTGTTGCCCGCCATCGAGAGTCTGCGCGAAACACCGCTGCGCAACGCCGTGCTGGCCTACCTGGCGATCGTACGGGGCCGCGCCGCCGAAGCGGACGTTCGGCTGCATGCAGCGTGGGACATCGTCGACGCCGACCGTGAACCGGAAACGGCAGCGCTGATCGCCCAGCGGTTGGTGCTGGACTCGCTGGCCCGTTGTCGCGGTGAAGAATTGGTGGAATGGGCCGACCGGGCTGTCGCGCTTGCCGCCGACGACTCCCCGGCTGCACTTGAAGCGGCGGCGATCCGGGGACTCGGGCTGTCGGCCTGCGGGCAGCACCGCCAAGCGGCCGCTGCCTACGACGATTTATCCCGCCGAATACGCCACGGCGCCCAAGCCCAGCGGGTCACGATGGGCCGAGGTTGGCTGCTGCTGAGCCAGGACGATATCGACGGAGCCCGAAGCAGTTTGGAGGGAGCCGTTGCCATGGCCGCGCTGGGCGGTTCGGCCCGGATCACGTTGTGGTCGTTGGGCTGGCTGGCCCGGGTCCAGTTTCTCACCGGGGACTGGGATCGGGCGCTACACACCGTCGAGGAAGGCCACGCCCTGGCCGCCTCCACCGGCATCGTGCTGGCCACGCCGCTGCTGGCCTGGACTGCCGCCCAGGTGCATGCGCTGCGCGGCGACTGGGCGCAAGCCGCCGCCGCTATACGCGCCGCCGACACGGTCACCCAGGATTACCAACTGATGCAGCTACCGATGCTTGTGGCGCGGGGACACATCGCCGAAGCCGAGGCAGACTACGCCAAAGTGCGCGGAGTGTTGAACCCGCTCACCCGGCTGACGTCGGGTACCGCGCTGCACGAGCCGGGCCTGTGGCCCTGGGCCGACGTATTGGCTATCGCCTTGGTCGTCGACGGTCAACTCGACACCGCCGACACGTTCTTGCGCCGCCACGAGGAGTTGGCCTGCGGCCACCGCTCCGCAACCGCACGCCTGCGCGCCGCCCGCGGCCGACTGCTCGGCGCGCGGTCGGACCTGCCGGCGGCACGGGAGGCTTTCGACGAGGCGCTCGCGCTGCTCGACGGGCTGCCGCTGCGCTACGACCTGGCGCGGGTCAATTTCGGCTACGGCCAGATGCTGCGGCGGGCCGGCAAGCGCCGTGAAGCCGACGTGGTGATCAGCACCGCCCGCGAACTGTATCTGTCTTTAGGGGCGCAAACATTCGTTCAGCGCTGCGAGCGTGAACTGAAGGCTTCGGGTGTGCATCAGCCCCGGGGCCCGCGGGCCCGAGTCGGGCTGACCCCTCAGGAGGATGCGGTGACTTCACTCGTCGCACGGGGTCTATCCAACCGAGAAGTGGCGGACGAGCTGTATGTGTCGCCGAAGACGGTGCAATACCATCTGACCCGGATCTACGCCAAGCTCGGTGTGCGCTCACGTACCGAGCTCGCCGCATTACGGCGCTGATCATGCACATCCAGTAATCATTCATCGCAATCATCCGTTCGAGGTATTTTCATCCCTCCTTCGAGTCAAAGTCTCGACGAACACATAGCGACCGTGTTGTGATACCCCACACAGGCGGGCGGCAGGCCCCCTGCTCTGGTGATTGATCGCCGATATGCGAGGTGCGCGTGGGGTTTACTGCCTGTTCGATTCGATTTGCAGGAAAGCGGTCGCAATAGTGGGCTGGCTCGACGGACGGGTTGCCCTTGTTACCGGTGGGGCTTCAGGAATCGGCCGTGCTGTCGTTACGAGATTCCTCGAAGAGGGTGCGCGGGTAGGCGTCGTCGACCGCGCGCCGGATCGCCTGCGTCAACTGGAAAAAGATCTCGACGGCGTCATTGCCTTCGAAGGTGATGTCACGTCCGTCGCCGACAACGAAGGCGCCGTGGCGAAGATCGTCGAGGCTTTCGGTGGGCTCGATGTCTTCGTCGGCAACGCAGGAGTATTCGACTATTTTGCGTCGTTGGCTGAACTCTCCGCCGAACAGCTCGATAGCTGTTTCGACGAACTTTTCAGCGTCAACGTCAAGGGATATTTGCTCGGCGCGAAGGCGGCGTTACCGCAGCTTCTGCGAAGCGACGCTGCCAGCATCATTTTCACCGCGTCAACCGCGGCTTTCTATCCGGCAGCCGGGGGACCGCTGTATACAGCCTCCAAACACGCGGTCATCGGCCTAGTGAGACAACTTGCCTATGAATTGGCGCCGCGTATCCGGGTCAATGCAGTCGCTCCTGGTGGGACCGTCACCGAGTTGCGCGGTCTGCGCAACCTTAAACAAGCTGATACCACCCTCGTCGGGGTGCCCAACATTGAGAATTTGATCCGAGCAAGCAATCCACTGGGACTGTTCCAGGATCCGGCCGACCACGCTGCCGCATATGTCTTGCTTGCCTCTACCGAGAACTCTCGCGCAATGACAGGTGTCGTGCTCAACAGCGACGGCGGAACCGGTGTGCGCGGCTTCACCCAGATACAGATAGCCGACGGGGCCGCCCTACCGAAGTAGCGATTCCGACCCGATCTGAAGTACCAAAAGTAAGAAGGAGCTTTTATGACTGTACGTGCACTTGGCTATCTGGCAGCCGAATCGCCAGATGCCAAAGAGTGGCTCACCTTTGGCCCGGACATCTTGGGCATGGCAGCCGAGCAGGTGGGCGAGGGGACCGTAGCACTGCGAATGGACGACCACAGCCACCGCATCACTATCCACGAGGGACCGCGGAACCGGCTGCGCTACTTGGGGTGGGACACCGGTTCCCGCGAAGCCCTCGATCGCATCACGGCAACCGCCGAACGCGTTGGCTTCACGTGCACCGAGGGCACTGAAGAGGACTGCGCGAACCGGGCCGTCCTCGGCCTGGCACGGGTTACCGATCCGGCCGGTATAGACCACGAATTGTTCTATGGCCTGGAGGTCGAGCCGAAGTCGTTTCAACCGGGTCGTCCGCTGTCGGGATTCGTCACCGGGCCGCAGGGTCTGGGCCACGCAGTGCTGTTCATACCGGAACTGGCGAGCGTTGAAGCTTTCTACCTCAACGTCCTGGGCTTTCACAAAAGCGACGAGATCCATACGTTCCTGAACCTGAACTTTTATCACTGCAATCCGCGTCATCACTCGTTGGCCTTGGCCACCATGCCCGGCATGCGTGGGCTGCACCACATCATGGTGCAACTGAACGAACTCGACGACGTCGGCATTGCCTACGACCTGTGCAAGCAGCAGGGGCTACCGATTTCCATGACGCTCGGCCGGCATACCAACGACCAGATGGTGTCGTTCTACGTTCGGTCACCCTCTGGTTTCGACATCGAATACGGCTGGGGCGCCATCGAGGTCGATGATCAGTCGTGGTCGGTGGCCAAGTTCAACCGCGCCAGCGTATGGGGGCACCAGATGGCAGATCTTCCGCCCGGCGCGGTTGAGCCGACGGACTAACTAACCCGGATTACGCTGCCGACAGCGCAACCGTACGTTTCCGCGCCGAGCAACAAGGACCAAAGGAGTCACAGATGGCCGCACCGATAACACCGGCTTATCTACCCGAAATTGTCCGCCCTGAAAAAGGGCTGGCCTCACGCCTGATCTACGTTTCGCCCGAGATCTACGAGCTGGAACTCGAACGAATTTTTCCCAAATCATGGCTATTTCTCGGGCACACCAGCCAGCTCAGCCAGCCCGGTGATTTCCTCACCACGAAGATGGGTGAAGATCCCGTGATCGTGGTACGCGGACGGGACGGCAAAATTCGAGCGTTGCTCAACTCCTGCCGTCATCGTGGTATGCGGGTGTGCCGATCCGACGAAGGCAACACGAGTTTTTTTCGTTGCCCGTACCACGCCTGGACATATTCGAACACCGGTAATCTGCAGGGTGTGCCGAAATATCGCCTGGGCTATGCCGGAGTGTTCGACAAAAAAGACTTGGGACTACGCGAGGTCCCGCGTGTCGAGGAATATCGTGGCTTTGTATTCGGTAATTGGGATCTCGAAGCCGTGCCGCTCGCGGATTGGATCGGTGATTTCAAACTATATTTCGACCTGGTTTTCGACCGCGATACCGATGGCGTAGAATTCATCGGCGGCGTACACAAGTGGACGATTGATACGAACTGGAAAATTCCGACCGAGAATTTCGCGACCGATATGTACCATGTAGCGTATTCCCACGCACGACCAGCCGAAATCGGGCTCATGAACCCTCTGACAGACGAGGGCTTCGAACTTTCCGCCGATATGGGCTTTTTCGGACACCAGTTCTCGCAGCCGGCAAGCATGGACAACGGTGGCGAGGAGCCACTGCATTCCTATTGGGCGATGCCGAACCCCTATACCGAATTCCTAGCAGAACAGCGTGCGAGAATCGCCGAAAAATTCGGCGACCCAATGACCAGGTTGGTGCCCGGCGGGCATGGCGTCATATTCCCCAACTTTGCTTTCCTCGATATCGAGATGCTGCGGTTAGTGCGGGTCCATCACCCCGAGGGGCCCGGTCGCACGACGACCTATCAATGGTGCGTCGTCGATAAAAGCCTGCCGCCAGACGTCAAGGATGCGCTGCGGCGCCAATATATCCTCACTTTTGGTCCGTCGGGTCTGCTCGAACAAGACGACGGCGAGAATTTTCGTGAGTGCCAAAACGGTGCAGCCGGTTACATCGGCAGACATCTCGAGAGCAATATGATGCTCGGCCTGGGCCAGGAACGAACCGCCGCGGAAATCGTCGGCGACGAACGGGCCCCAGGTACTGGAGGCGGTATCTGGTCGGAAGTCAACCAACGGCGTTGGTTGCAAATCTGGCTCGACTTCATGACCGGGTCGCATGCAGCGTCTGGCTCAGGGGACAACGATTAAGGAAATACCGATATCGACGTGCCGTCGGCGCGTCAGGAACCCGAGAAGAGGGTGGGTCCGTTGATTACAGTTGAAACCAACACGGCACTGGAACGTGCCCTTTTGCAATGGTCGGTCGAGCAATTTTACTTCTATGAAGCTTCGTTGCTGGACGAGCACCGTTACAATGATTGGATCGAGTTATTCTCGAAGGAAGTCCATTATTGGGCACCCGTGCGGCTCACGCGAGAAGGTGCACCCGACGAAGTTGACGACGGCGGCCTGTGCCTGTTCGACGACGACTACGGTTCGTTGGAGCTACGCGTCGAGAGTTTTCAGGTCAAGAGCGCCTGGGCCGAGATCCCGCCATCTCGGACGAGGCATTTGATCTCCAATGTTCAGGTCACTTGGGTCAGCCCGGAACAGGTATGTGCGACATCGAATTTCATCACGTTCCGCTCCCGGTTGGAATCGGTGGAACATCTGTTCGTCGGATGTCGGCATGATCGACTTGATCGGCTCGCCGACGACCGCTGGCGAATCCGTGAGCGAAAGATTTTGTTGGATCATTCATCCTTCATGACAGACAATATCAGCGTCATGTTCTAGATACGTCAGCAGGAGTAGAGGTAAGTTGTCATATGCCGGAAACCGACGAACATTCCATCACGCTGGCGAACGAATACGCTTCGATTCGCTTGACACTCGACAAAAATGGAAATGGCCCACGGGTGCGTGTCACGACAAACAGAGATTCTCGGGAGATATTTCTCGACCCGGTCGCGTTCGACCTGTTGTGTCATGCTGATTCGACGATCTTCGATCTGCTCGCAGACTCCGCGCGTGACAGCAAGGCGCTCGACGATTTCGCAGCAATCCGCCGTCAACGAGCGGTACTCGACTAATGGATGATTAGCGACTAGACGCTGTAAAATCGCAAAGACAGATTTTCCACGAAATAAATTTCACATCCCACGGGAGGACAGACGATGTCGGAGCAAGAACACCCACTGCTATCGCTTGAATGGATTCAGAATTACCGCGAAGTATGGAATACCAACGACAAAGCTATTCAAGGCACCAAGGGTATGGATATCCTGGTGCAAATGGAGGCTGTCGATCGTGAACGGCCACCCGTCCAGATCCACATCGATCTCGACGGCCATGCAGATTACGCGGGATTGGTACGCGAAGACGGACGCGAACCCGACTTCGCTTTGGCTGCCCCTAGCGAGACATGGGCAAAGGTGGCGAGAAAGGAGATGGGCGTGCGCCGCGCGGTCATGGGTCCGATCAAGTTCAAAGGCAGCCTCGCGAAAGCGCTGAAACACTTCAGCGGCCTTGAGGCGGCGCTGCACCAGTTCGCGGACGTTCCGACGGATTGGGACAGCTGACGGCCCGTGAACGGAGGTGGTATCGGGCTCTTGTGACGCTTCCGTGGGTGAAATTAGGGTAGGTACCGGTGCGTCTACCTGGGGTTCTGTTGCGGCGAAGGGAGCCTGGGCCGCGCCGCCTACGGGCGCATCCCTCGCGCGTCAAGGGCGCTTCGCGTCGCTTTGCGATGGCCTGTCGGCCACCCCTTGACCCGCGAGTCTCTATGCGCCCGCTGGCAGGCTTATGGGCAGGTCAGGGACCTGCCCGCGGCAACGCCGCGGCCCAGACGAAACAAGCCATACGCGCCAAATGCCCAGGTCAAGGAACCCACGGAAACGTCAGTAGACCCTGGTATCGCTTGCTCGGGATGCACCGGTCGTCGAGTGGGGTGGCTGGCAGCGCTGACGCCCGGAGCGGTCATAAAGTGGACACTCCCGCCGGACCGGTGGCCGTGCTTGTAATGCCGTGGTAATCGTCAGGTCTGAAGCGCGGACTTCGGATGGGTGGCAATCCGACGATGATATGTAAGCGTGGCTGGCACGGCAGCCTGTTCGAGTTGTACTGACAAATGCAAAAAGCTAATTGGGTGGCCGAAGCGTGACCTGCGGGCGGCTGTCGCTGCACGGTGAATGCTATTCGGGAAAATTTATTTATGGCGATGGAAAGGGTTGAATATGGACTTGAAAACTATCTCAGTCACGGATGGTTCGGTGACAACGAGTCGGGTCAACGTCGGTGGCGGCCTGCATCTGCAGGTGCATGAAGCCGGCCAGGGAGAAGCTGTGCTGCTGCTACATGGGGGCGGTCCGGGTGCGTCCGGATGGAGCAACTTCTCCCAGAACGTCGAGAGCCTGGCCGCTCATTACCGGGTGTTGGTGATCGATCAACCCGGATATGGCGGCTCGGACAGGCCGACGATTACTGGCGACTATTGGAAGTACACGGCGGGTGCCTTAATTGGTCTGCTCGATATGCTCGGTATTGAGCGTACGCATCTGATTGGGAACTCGCTTGGTGGCGGAACTTCGCTCCGGCTCGCTCTGGACTTTCCGGAGCGAGTAAACAAACTGATACTCATGGGTCCGGCGGGCGGATCAACCACCATCTTCTCGCCCGATCCCAGTGAGGGAGTTAAGGCGATGGCTGGCTTTTATGCCGTCGCCGAACCAGACGAACAGCGTATGGATAACCTCTTACGAACGATGATCTTCAATCCCGACCTGCTGTCTCCGGAGACAATCAGGGAACGCTGGGAGTCGGCGGTCAGCCAGGGAGCTCGCGAGGCGGTCCTGCAAACCCTTCGTTCGGTGGCAACCTCCCCGGATGCGCAGCTGTGGCGTCTGCTCGACAACGTGAACCAGCCGTGCCTGCTGATCTGGGGCAGGGATGATCGAGTTCTGCCGCTGGAAGGGGCGATTTTCGCGCTCAAGCGTATGCCCAACGCGGATCTACACGTTTTCGGGCGGACGGGCCACTGGGCTCAACTCGAACGTAAGGACGAATTCAACCGGATAGCTCTGGATTTCCTAAACCACTAATATTTCAGCCGTAGATCTGGGGTAGACGGTTCCCCTCTCCGGCAGGGTCCCGGAAAGGTTGGTGCGCGGGCCTGTGACCTCGGGAGTTATCGTCGTGTGACCGGCGTGGCGGCTGTGACGGGTGTGACCAACGGGTTTGGATGGGGTTACCAAGCCAACCACCCGAACCCGAGGTCACACCCGCGTGCCATCTTCCCCGACATTGCCTGCCGAGACGAACACGACGCGCCACGAACGGCTGTTGGCAGCCCTGCAGACAGTGCCCGATCCACGCGACCGGCGCGGGGTGCGCTACTCGTTGGCCGGGATGCTGGCACTGGCGGTCACCGCCACCGTGGCCGGGTGCCGTTCGTTCGCGGCGATCGGTCAATGGGCCGCGGAGACCGCAGCCGACAAGCTGGCCTGCTTTGGACTCACCAGCGGTAGCGTCCCGGACGAGTCGACGTTGAGGAAGCTGTTCGCCCGCCTCGATGCCGACGCCCTCGATCGAGCGTTGGGCACATGGATGTGGACGCGAACCTTCACCGTCGAGCAGCGCCGGGTGATCGCGTTGGATGGCAAGACCGTGCGAGGTGCGCGCACCCGCCCCGACGGTAAGGCGCCGCACCTGGTCGCCGCGTTCGACCATGGTGCCGGTGCGGTGCTCGGGCAGGTGGGCATCGATGCGAAGAGCAACGAAATACCTGCCGTGCGAACACTGTTGGGACAGTTCGATCTGGACGGGGCGGTGGTGACCCTCGATGCGATGCACACCCAGACCGACACCGCCACCGCGATCACCGGCGCTGGTGGGGACTACGTGTTCACGGTGAAGGCGAACATGCCTGGCCTGCATCAGAAGTTGAAGAAGCTGCCATGGAAGGACATGCCCGCGCACACGGCCAGGACCGCTGAGCGTGGCCGGCGGGTCACCCGCACGATCAAGGTCGCCGATGTCCCCGACTGGATCGACTTCCCCGGCGCGGCCCAGGTCGCCCACCTTCGCCGCACCCTCACCGACAAAGCAACCAAAACCGTCGAGGTCGTCTGCCTGATCACCTCCGCCAGCCACACCGACGCGCCGCCGCAGCGACTCGCCGCCTGGGTCCAAAACCACTGGGGCATACAAAACCGCCTCCACTGGGTGCGAGACGTCACCTTCGATGAGGACAGATCGCAGGTACGCACCGGCCAGGCGCCACGAGTGATGGCCACCTGCCGCAACCTCGCGATCAGCATCCTGCGCATCGCCGGGTGGGACAACATCGCCGCCGGACTACGCCACCACGCCAGACACCCCGATCACGCCCTCACACTGGTTCTGACCTCATGAAACGCGACTATTCCGGGACCCTGCCACACCCCCCGACCCCAACTCCGCGGCTTCAGCACCCAGCCACAATCGTCGCTGGAACTCAGACAAATGAGGCCGCATCACCTCATACCGCCGCGCCACCGACTCGACCAAATCCGCCATAGCACAACCGTAACGCCCACATCCCCAAAAACGATGTTAATTAATCACAAGCTCTTAGTGAAAACGTCACCAAGAATTCGTCGGAAGTACATCAGCAGAACGCTTCAAAAATATCGATACGGCCTCGGTTCGGTTGGCCGCACCCAACTTACGTAGGACTCGTTTGACGTGGGATTTCACGGTTCCTTCTGAAATGATAAGCCGGTTGGCAATTTGCGCATTAGTCTCGCCCGCCGCTATAAGCTTGAGGACTTCTAGTTCACGCCGCGTCAGCATATAGCGGCTTACCTCTGCCGAATACTCGCTCCTCCCGTCCTGATGCCGGAACGGGCGTGCAGTGGGCTCGCGGCTCGTCTTTTCTGCGCTGCTGGGAAGTAGTGAATCGGATCCCAAAGCTTCACCCGAGTCGGACCAAGCGTTGCTACCTATTCTGGAGAGATCCACCTTTAATGTTTGAATCTGATCACATAATCTATTGCGCAGCAAAAGGTATCCGAAGCCCATTGCAAAAATAGCCAGAACGTCTCTGTCAAATTCGTCAACGTGGCGCCGCTGGAAATAGCAATCTCCGTGCAGTAAACCAATTACCTGACCGTGCGGCATGATTGGGACAGCAACGTATGATCGCGCGAGTGATGCCTCAGCGATTCTCCGATGCACATGTTCAGACGTTTGTACCTCGGAAACGATCATGGGAATCTGCCGTCTAACTATCTCATATTCATAAAGCCCCAAAGCCAGTGGCTGGGCGGGCTGTTGTCCCACACGGACGATTTCTGATGCCCATTGCGAATCCTCGGGTATGCACATGGCCTGGGTCGCCCAGAATCCACCGTGAACTTTGGAGAGTATGGCGCGGTCGAAACCGAGCTCGCACGCCGTGGGGAGTACCCGATCGATGAGCGCTCGGACTGACTTCGCATCTCCGAGACGCACCAACGCGCGCTGCGCTGTCTCAAATGCCGTCTCGCGGCGCCCCAGGTGCGGATCCGGGAGCCGGCCCTCCGCCGCTCGCACTCGGTCGAACAGATCGAGCAGGTCTCCGGTTTCGACTAGCGTCTCGGCCGACGATTGGTTGCCGCGAAGCGCTTGGTAGGTTAGCTGCGAGACGGTTGATAATGCAGCCTTGGCAGTGACGAAGTCAATACAAGTATCGAACAGGTATTCAATATCCGAGGTGAGGATTCCCTGGGCGGCACTCAAGACTTCGCGAACCTCGCGTAGATACCGCGGTGAGGTGTCCAGCCGTTCCCAATGATCGCCGAAGTCCTGCGCCCGCCAGGCTTCTATCCGTCGCCCCGCAAAGGTCTCCAACCGTTACCCCTCATGCGAACTAATAGCCAGCGTCGAACATCATCCTACTCGCAGCGTGGGTGGCTGATGTGTGTTTGCGACTCTGAACTGCCGGGATGTAAGGGGCCCGGAAAGGACCCGGAAAGGTTGCTACGCGGCCTGGCCTCGGCATTTATCGGTCCAACCCGCACGAGGATGCCTACAAACGAATTGCGCAAGCCTCCCAAGCGCTCACTATTATCTCAGGCACCACGGCTACGTCCCATGCTAACGACTCAGCGAGTCGACCGTCGTTGATCGTTCGATATGCTTTAAGGAATCGCCCGCACGACGCCGCCATCCACCCGCAGGGCCGCACCCGTGGTTGCCGCGGCCTGGGGCGAGCACACGTAGACCACCAGGTTCGCCACCTCGTCCGTGGTCGCGAATCTGCCCAGCAGCGAGGTCGGTCGCTCGGTCGCAAGGAACTCCCTCTCAGCGTCCTCGGAAGTCTGACCCGAGCGACCAGCTAATTCTTTGAGGAAGGTGGCGACACCTTCAGATCGCGTCGGCCCGGGGAGCACGGAATTCACCGTCACCCCGCTCGCCGGATAGGACTCGGCTAAGCCGCGGGCAACAGCGAGCAACGCGGTCTTCGTCACCCCGTAATGGACCATCTCCGCAGGTATATGCAGCGCCGACTCGCTACTAATGAACACAGCGCGCCCCCACCCGCGCGCTGCCATTCGTGGCACGTAATGGCGGGCCAGCCGAACCGCCCCCATGACGTTCACATCGAAAAAGCGCTGCCAATCGTCGTCGGTGATCTCGGCGAATGGCTTCGGCTCAAAAATCCCGGCGTTAGCAACGAGCACGTCGACGTCGGGCTCTTGTTCGAGCAACTCGGCGATCCCCGCGCGCGTACCGACGTCGGCCGCCACACCCGCTATGTCGGCGCCGGGGACCTCGTCACGTAGTCGCGCCACCGCCTCATCGACGCGTCTGCCCGTCCGGCCGTTGATGACAACCCTTGCGCCCGCCCCAGCGAGGCCCCGTGCAATCGCGTAGCCAATCCCAGCGGTTGATCCACTCACCAGCGAACGTCGGCCAGACAATTCGATACGCATGCTTCTCCTCCGGGCGACCAACCTATGTATAGGCCCCCGGTGGAATCCTTCCCGAGAACACCTGGCCTTGGCGGGCACATTCCGGGCTCCGGAACAGCCGGCTTTGCACCGGTACGTCCGTGCACGTCGGCGTGCCATGACCGCCTGCTGCAACCAGGCATCGAAGCGAACGGCCCATTCTAACGGGGTGACGGGGCACCGGTCCCACGCGTAGTCGCGCAGATCATGCACCAGATTGCCAGAGCCGCGATATGGATCCCGCCGTCGCGTAGTGGGCGCAGACAAGATACGAGATCGATCAGGGCCGGTGCCAGCATGTCCGCCACCCGTCTGACAAGCAGCGGCGAGCCCGGCGCAGGATAACCGAGCTCGAACAACCCCAATCGCCGCCAAGCTTGGGTATAGCGTTGTCCCCGATGGCGTTCATCGGATTGCCGTGTCCGACGAAACGGCCGACCTCGACGCAGAGGTTGCATGGCTGACGCCCGCGGTGCAGGGTCAGGCCGTCGACGGGGCCAAGACGATGTCGAAGCGAACCCGCGACCACTGTCGATCGCCCAGATCCCGGCCGTCGGGGGTAGGTGTGCCGGGCCGCTGCCGGGTGAACGCCTTGATCAGTGAGTCTTTGACGCCGAAGACCGTATCACCAACCTCAAGTTGGGGGTCTCCGGCCACGAACACGTGCGTGATCAGGGTGCGCAGGCCTTCGGCGGTGACCATGAAATGCAGGTGCGCCGGGCGCATCGGAGACCGGCCGGCGGCTTCGAGCAGCTTGCCGACCGGGCCGTCGTGCGGAATCGTGTACGGGGTCGGCGTGAGGCCCCAGAAGCAAAGCTGCCGTTGGAGTCGGTAAATAGGTGGGCTCGGGCGGCGACCCGACCGTCTGGGTATTGTACGTCGTAGAACCCGCTGGCGTCGGCTTCCCACACCTCAATCCGCGCGCCGCCGACCGGCTCGCCGTCGGTGTCAAGGACGGTGCCCTCGACCCAGCACGGCTCGCCGGGAGCGCCGCCGCCCAGGTCGCCGCCGAGCGCAATCTGTGGGGAGTTATCGACGAAAAACGGGCCGGACACCGTCGCCTCGGTGGCGCCCTGGCGGATCTCGTTGTTGACCGCGATCGTTTGCAGGGAGAAGCCGAGGACATCCGAGAGCAGGATGAACTCCTGGCGTTTATCGTCGGTGATGTGCCCGACTGCGGTAAGAAACTCGATCGCCGTATTCCACTCCGGCTCGGTGAGGCGGACGTCGCGGATGAAGGCGTGCAGATGACGGGCCAATGCTTGCATCAGTTGGCGCAGCCGTGGGTCGGCAGTAGCAGCAAATGAATTGACGATGCGGGCCACGACGTCGTCTCCACGGCTTGCTGCTCAGGGGAGATTTGCGCGACGGTGCTGCCTGGCTTGTCCTTCGTGTCTTTCGTGATGTCGTCGGCGACAGTCAACGCATCGGCGCACTCCCACGGTCCGCAGTCCACTGCCTCCCCGATGTCGCATTCGTCGAACCCGTAATCGCGTGACGCCCGCGGCACGCCATGTTTGTCCCGCGAGCCTGGCAGGACGTCGATTTCGGCAGTCGATCCGGGCGCGTCCGCGGTGCTATACCCGGCCTTTAGTGTCCGCCGCCGGAAAATTGAATATATTTGGCGAGTGAGTCGAGGATCTCTTCGGCGGTCTTCTTCCACACGAACGGTTTCGGGTCGCAGTTCCAGCTCTTGATCCAATTTTTGATGTCCTTCTCCAGTGCCGCAACGCTTTTGTGGACGCCACGTCGCAGGAGTTGGTCGGTGAGGAACCCGAACCAGCGTTCCACCTGGTTGAGCCAGGAGGAGCCAATCGGGGTGAAATGCATGTGGAAACGCCGGTGTTGGTCCAGCCAGTGGTCGACCGCGGGTGTCTTGTGGGTCGACAGGTTGTCGCAGACCAGGTGTACGTCGAACTCTGCGGGTACGGCCTTGTCGATCGCGACCAGGAATTTTTTGAATTCGACTGCCCGATGGCGGGGGTGGAGTTGGGAAATGACGGTGCCGTCGGCGGGCGCGCCTACTCGATCGATGACGGCATCTATTTGTGCTCGATCCGCACCCAGGGTCCCGGAATAGTCGCGTTTCATGAGGTCAGCACCAGTGCGAGGGCGTTATCTGGGTGTCTGGCGTGGTGGCGGAGGCCGGCTGCGATGTTGTGCCACCTGTTGATGCGCAGGATGCTGATCGCGAGGTTGCGGCAGGTGGCCATCACTCGTGGCGCTTGGCCGACCCCAGGTCATGGCGACCCTCAGGAACACAGCGATCAGCATCCTGCGGCTCAACGGCCATACCAACATCGCCGCTGCGCTCCGACACCACGCGTGCAACCATCTCCAACCCGTCAAACTACTGCTGAGCTGGTGAAATACGACTTTGCCGAGACCCTGACCCCCGTCCCGACCTCGGTGTGACAGCGGCTTTGGAACGTGGCGGCGTCCGTTCCTCCGGGCGTGTGAAGACGAAGTGGGTCGGCGATCGCCGAAGGAAATTCGGGCTGCGGCTCCTCGAATGCGGAACTTGTTCGAATCCGCCCGGCCCGTTCTCGGCAAGGCATCCCACTTCCAGATCTCTTTGTGGTACTAGTTTGGCCGCGACCACACGCTTCTGTTGATGGCCCTGTGGAGATGTACCCTTTGAAGGCGACACGCTTATATTCGCTAGACTCCTGCCGCGCGTGAACGGACGCCGAGGCGCCAAAGAATTGTGTCCGCTACCCGCCGCCCTGAGGGGGTTCACTTTCTTGTGTCCGGACTCTGATTTCAACGCGGTGTTGTCGCTGCTCGACAGAACAGCCGCTCTCCGCCACGGCGCGGATGTCGTCCACCGCGTGCTTGGTGCGGACCTCGCGGCCGCAGCGAACCGGATCGCCGAGGACGACACGATGGAGGTGGTGGCCGTGGTGGGCGGGCACACGGAGGAGATCAGCGGGCTGGTCGTCGGGCCGCAGGAAGGTCTCGGCGGGCAGGCGGCGGTATTGCGCCGGACCGCGGCTGTCGAGGACTACTGCATGAGTCGGGCCATCACCCACGACTTCGACCACGCAGTTCGGGCGGAGGGGCTGCGGGCGGTGATGGCCGCTCCGATCGTGCGCGCCCACCGACTCTACGGGCTGCTTTACGCGACCGGACCGACCTGCTAGGCCTGGCCCGACAGACCGCGGTCGCCATGGAGGTCGCCGACAGCGCCCGCGAAATGGCAGAGGTCGCCGTGTTCAGCGACCGTCAGCGCCTCGCGGTCCGGTTGCATGATTCTGTCGGCGCGACGCTGTTCAGTTTGCGGGTAGCGTTGACGTCGGCGCGGGTGGCGGAGGAGCCTGGCCGCAGGTTGGAATTGCTCACCGATGCCCTGGCCCTTACCGAACGGGCAACCTCAGAGCTGCGGGAACAAACCATGTCGCTGCACCAACCACCCGAGGACAAGGCGCTCGCAGTCGCCCTGCAGGGTGACTGTAGCGACTTCACCGCGCGGGCCGGCGTCGTGGCGGAGCTGGTGGTGTTGGGCGACCTGCCGCTACTGGATGTGGCCAGGGCCGACGTGTTGCGGCGTACCGCCCGCGAGGCCCTGCTCAACGTCGAAAAGCACGCCGCCGCTCATTCTGTGGTGGTCAGCCTCTACCGGGCTGAGGACGGTGTGGGCCTGGCCGTGGCTGATGACGGCACGACCGGCGACATCGCCTCAAAGGACCAGCGCGGGTTGGGTCTTCGCGCGGTCGCCGAGCGGGTCGAACGGGTGGGTGGCCGGTTGTCCTGGACAGCGAACGAGGAGGGCGGAGCTACGGTACGGGCGTGGGTTCCCGCCGCTAGAGCATTCCGGCCTGTTGAGCCTTGATCACCGCATCCAGCCGGTTTCGGGCATCTAGGTGGGTCAACAACGATTGAACGTAGGACTTCACCGTGTTCGGCGCTAGGCGCAGCTGCTGCGCGATCTCGGCGTTGCTCTCGCCCATCGCCAGCCGCTCCAGCACCTGATACTCGCGCCGGGAAAGTGCCAGCGGATCCCCGGTGCTGATCACGGGGTCGCAATACCGCCGTCCCGCGGCGACCGCCTCGATCGCGGTGATCAGCACAGCGCATGCGTTGTCCTTATGCACCACCGCGTCCATCCCGACCAGTCCCGCGATCTGACCCACCGTCGGCTTGCTGTCCCCGGTGAACAGTACGAGCTTCACACCCAGGCACGCCCCTCGGAGCGCGGCGGCGGCGTCCGGCAGCGCCATATCGGGCAGATGCAGATCCAGTAGCACCACGGTGGGCCGCTCGGCGGCGACGATCGCGACACCCTCCTTCGCCGTGCGCGCCCCGGTGCACATCTGAATGGTCGGCGCGCCCTCAACCAGTCGGTCCACTCCCAGATGCACGATCGGATGGTCGTCGACCACCAGCACGCGTACCACACCCGGATGCTCAACCCGGGCGGCGGACCGCGCGAGTGAGCCTCGATCTTTCATGCAATTCCGCGTTTGCGGGTGTCGTTGACGCGAAAGGTGCACTGCCGCAAGGATAATAGGACTTCTCAAGGTTCCGGTATCCAAGGCGGGAGTGCACCTATCAGATGCAGGATACTACGGATTGGTCGAAAGACGTTCGAGTTGAGGTCCGCGGCGACGATGTGGTCGGGCACGCCGGCGACGTGATCCCGCGGATGCTGGCCGACGCGATCGGTCTGACCCTGATTTTTCAGCCGGCTTGTGATGATCTTGTTTTCGGTGATCTGGTTGATGGTGGCTGCGCGCTGATGGGGG
>NZ_VMQU01000054.1 GCF_007714205.1 Mycobacterium helveticum
CAGCGCCGCGGTATACCCCGCGGGACCCGAACCAATGACGATCACGTCGTGAACAGTGTCGGCGCTCATACGAACCTTTCAGCCAGGGCCCACGTTCCCATTGGAAAACCCAGTGAAAAACGCGAGCCTACTGGGAATCGATTACCGTGCCATTTTCCAACAGTAATGCCCCCAACCGCGGCCCGCCCACAACGACACCGGCATCACGAAGACCAGTTGGCGGTCGCCGTAGACGAAAACTACTGTCCTGCAATCTGTTCCAGAGAACCAGATCAACGTGGCGCACAAACGTCGCGCCGTCAACGTGAAGCCGCACACACAACAGCAGTTTGTGGGCTCACAACGAGGACACCTCTACCAAACTCCCGTTGAGCGGCGCACCATCAATGTCGTGACCCGTAGGTCCAATGTCGTGCCTGCGGGCAACTCTTGCCGACCAACATCATTGTTGAAGTCGAGTTAGCCTGGTTTTAGGCGCGTGCTGCGGGGGTGTGCAGCCCAAACGATCACCTGTGCGGCGCGGTTCAGACCGGTAATCCATGGCCGGCGATGTTCGAGAAGGAGACGATATGACCACAGCCCGTCCCGCCAAGACTCGCGATGAGGGCCAGTGGGCGCTGGGAAGCCGCGAACCCCTCAACGACGCCGAGCAGGTCAAGCACGACGACGGCCCGCTGAACGCGCGCGACCGGGTCATCAACAAGTACGCCACAGAGGGCTTCGAGAGCATCGACAAGTCCGACCTGCGGTTCCGCTTCAAGTGGCTGGGCCTCTACACCCAGCGCGAGCAGGGTTACGACGGCGGCTGGACCGGCGACGAGAACATCGACAAGCTCGAGTCCAAGTACTTCATGATGCGCGTGCGCTCCGACGGCAAGCCGATGTCGGCCAACACGCTGCGCGTGATGGGTCAGATCTCCACCGAGTTCGCCCGCGACACCGCCGACATCGGCGACCGGGAGAACCTGCAGTACCACTGGCTCAAGATCGAAGACGTTCCCGAGATCTGGCGCCGGCTCGAAGCCGTCGGCCTGTCCAGCACCGAGGCCTGCGGTGACTGCCCCCGCGGCATCCACGGCAGCCCGCTGGCCGGCGACTCGCTCGACGAGGTGCTCGACCCCTCGCCCGCCATCGACGAGATCATCCGCCGCTTCCTGGGCAACCCCGACTACGCCAACCTGCCGCGCAAGTTCAAGACCGCCATCTCGGGCCTGCAGGATGTCTCCCACGAGACCCACGACGTGGCGTTCGTCGGTGTCAACCACCCCGAGCACGGCCCCGGCATGGACCTCTGGGTGGGCGGCGGCCTGTCGACCAACCCGATGATGGCCCAGCGGGTCGGCGTGTGGGTCCCGCTGGACGAGGTCCCCGACGTGTGGGAGGCCGTCGTCAAGATCTTCCGCGACTACGGCTACCGGCGCCTGCGCGCCAAGGCCCGGATCAAGTTCCTGGTCAAGGACTGGGGCGTGGAGAAATTCCGCGAGGTCATGGAGACCGAGTACCTCAAGCGCAAGATGATCGACGGCCCGGCACCCGAGCCGGCGAAGCACCCGATCGACCACGTCGGCGTGCAGAAGATCAAGAACGGCAAGAACGCCGTCGGCGTCGCCGCCATCGCCGGGCGCGTCTCGGGCACCATCCTGCAGAAGGTGGCCGACCTCATGGAGCAGGTCGGCTCCGACCGGGCCCGGTTCAGCCCCTTCCAGAAGCTGATCATCCTCGACGTGCCCGACGACAAGGTCGATTTCCTGGTCACCGAACTGGACAAGCTCGGCCTGCCGTCGAAGCCGTCGGGCTGGCGCAAGAACACGATGGCCTGCACCGGCATCGAGTTCTGCAAGCTGTCGTTCGCCGAGACCCGTGTCCGCGCGCAGTCGCTGGTGCCCGAACTCGAAGAGCGGCTGTCCGACGTCAACGACAAGATCGACGTGCCGATCACCGTGCACATCAACGGCTGCCCCAACTCCTGCGCCCGCATCCAGGTCGCCGACATCGGGTTCAAGGGCCAGTGGATCGACAACGGCGACGGCACCTCGGTCGAGGGCTTCCAGGTCCACCTCGGTGGCGGCCTCGGCCTGGAGAGCAACTTCGGGCGCAAACTGCGCCAGCACAAGGTCACCAGCACCGAACTCGGCGACTACGTCGACCGGGTGACCCGCAAGTTCCTCGAGCAGCGTGAGGACGGCGAGCGGTTCGCCAACTGGGCGCTGCGCGCCGAGGAAGCCGACCTGCGATAACCAGCCGACAAACGCCGACCGTTACGACGAAGGAACACAACGAAATGACCGAAGTGGTGAACAACTTCACCGAGGAGCAGTTGCGTGAGCTTGCGGAGCGCGGTGCGGCCGAGCTCGAAGGTGCCGGCGCCGAGGACATGTTGCGCTGGACCGACGAGCACTTCGGTCCCGTCGAGGGTCCCCGTGACTGGGCCACGAGCCGCTACATCGTCGCATCCAACATGCAGGACGCCGTGCTGGTGCACCTGGCCGCCCAGGTGCGTCCCGGCGTGCCGATCCTGTTCCTGGACACGGGTTATCACTTCGCCGAGACGCTCGGCACCCGCGACGCGGTCGAGTCCGTCTACGACGTCCACATCCTCAACGTCACCCCGGAGCACAGCGTGGCCGAGCAGGACGAGCTGCTGGGCAAGGACCTGTTCTCCCGCGACCCCAACGAGTGCTGCCGGCTGCGCAAGGTCGTTCCGCTGCGCAAGGCGCTGAGCGGCTACTCCGCGTGGGTCACCGGGATCCGCCGGGTGGAGGCCCCGACCCGCGCCAACGCCCCGTTCGTCAGCTTCGACGAGGCATTCGGGCTGGTGAAGGTCAACCCGCTGGCCGCCTGGACCGACGAGGACATGCGGAACTACATCGACAAGCACGGTGTGCTGGTCAACCCGCTCGTCGACGAGGGCTACCCCTCGATCGGCTGCGCGCCGTGCACCGCCAAGCCGGTCGACGGCACCGATCCGCGCAGCGGACGCTGGCAGGGCAAGGGCAAGATCGAATGCGGGCTGCATAGCGCGTGAGCACGCTGATCCTCACCGCGCACGGCAGCCGCGATCCACGGTCGGCCGCCAATGCGCACGCCGTGGCCGAGCGGCTGAGGAGCATGCGGCCGGGACTGGACGTGCGGCTGGGTTTCCTGGAGCTCAACGCCCCGAACTTCGCCGACGTGCTGGCCGGCCTGCCGGACGGCCGCCGCGCCGTCGTCAGCCCGTTGTTGCTGGCCAGCGCCTACCACGCGCGGCTGGACATCCCCAAGCAGATCGCGGGGGCCGGCGCGCTGGACGTGCGGCAGGCCGACGTGCTCGGTGAGGACGTCCGGCTGGTGTCGGTTCTGCACGAGCGACTCG
Source organism: Mycobacterium helveticum (assembly GCF_007714205.1). Lineage (GTDB taxonomy): Bacteria > Actinomycetota > Actinomycetes > Mycobacteriales > Mycobacteriaceae > Mycobacterium > Mycobacterium helveticum. The sequence goes on from NZ_VMQU01000054.1 coordinate 3,353, forward strand.
CCGAGTCGGGGGTGTCCCCGGACGACGACGAGCTCGGCGTCGTGGCGGTCGCGATCGGCTCGTCGCACGCTGCGGTCAACGCGCGCACCGCGCAGGTGCCGTCCATGCTGGCCGCCGGCACCCGCTGGGCCGGGGCGACGATCGCCTTCGCGACCCGACCCGAGCCGTCGGTCGCCCAGGCGATCCGTCAGGTGCGGCGCCGCGGGGCCCGCCGGGTCGTGATGGCGCCGTGGTTCCTGGCGCCGGGCCGGATCACCGACCGCGTGTCGACCTACGCCCGCGAGAACGGCATCCCGATGGCCGCGCCGCTGGGGGATCACCCGCTGGTCGCCGAGACCCTGCTGGACCGCTACGAGCAGGCGCTGGCCGAGGAATCCGCGGCCTGACGTCCGCTGCGCCGCGTCACTGTTTAGACCCGACCGAGGTGATGTGGCTGAGCAGGTCGCGTATCGCACCCGCGGGCGGGGTGCGCCCGCCCACCCAGATGGCCCGGAACTGGCGCCGCAGGTCCAGTTCGGGAATGTGGACGGCGCGCAGCCGCCCGACCGCCAGGTCGTCGGCCACCGCCAGCTTGCTCATCGCCGCCGGCCCCGCGCCGGCCAGCACCGCCGCGCGCATGGCCGCGGCCGAGGTCAGCTCCAACACGGGCGGCGCCTGCCGCATGTCGTCGCCCAGCGCGTGACACAGCGCCGCGGTCAGCGAGTCGCGAATCCCCGAGTGGGGTTCGCGCGCGACCAACGGTGTCTCCGCGAGCTCCCGAGCGGTGACGGCACCCGGCCGCCGGGCCCACTTGTGGGCCGGCGGCACCACGATCACCAGCTCGTCGTGGCCCACCACGCAGCTGCCCAGCCCCTTGGGCGGGCCCGGGTTCTCGACGAAGCCGAGATCGGCGTCGCCGTCGCGCACCGAGGCGATCGCGTGCTCGCTGTTGGTGGCGGTCAGGATCACCTGCGGCACCGCGCCGCCACGCCGGGCCCCCGCGGCCTGCAGCGACACCAGCCAGTGCGGCATCAGCTGCTCGGAGATCGTCTGGCTGGCCGCCACCCGGATCTTCTCGCGGCCCTCCTTGCGCAGCGAGCTCATGCCCGCGTCGACCTCGCCGGCGACCTCGAGCAGGCGGGTCGCCCATTCGGCGACGATCACACCGGCCGGCGTCAGCTGTGAGCCCCGGGTGGTCCGGACCGCGAGCGTCACCCCGACCTGGGCCTCCATCGACGCCAGCCGCCGCGACACGGCCTGCTGGGTCAACCCGAGCTCGCGGGCGGCGCGGCCCAGGCTGCCCGTTTCGGCGATCGCCAAAAACACCTCGAAAGAGGCCAAATCGGGCATGCGGGGGCTGAGCGACATGGTTGGCACAACGATAGCTTGTGACACCACAACATCGAAACCTCTACTCGCGGCCTGTCGCGGCGACCACCATGGACACTATGACCCGTCCAACCACTGAGGCTCAGACACCGACACTGGACCGGGGACGTCCCTACCACGTCGCGATCGTGGGTTCCGGTCCGTCAGGATTCTTCGCGGCAGCGTCACTGCTGAAGGCCGCCGACAGCTCCGAAGACTTCGATGTCGCCATCGACATGCTGGAAATGCTCCCCACCCCCTGGGGTCTGGTGCGGTCCGGCGTCGCCCCCGACCATCCCAAGATCAAATCCGTCAGCGCGCAGTTCGAGAAGACCGCCGAGGACCCCCGTTTCCGCTTCTTCGGCAACGTGCGGGTGGGCGAGCAGGTGCAGGCCGCCGAGCTCGCCGAGCGCTACGACGCGGTGATCTACGCCGTCGGCGCCCAGTCTGACCGCGCGCTGGGCATCCCCGGCGAAGACCTGCCCGGCAGCGTGGCCGCAACGGACTTCGTCGGCTGGTACAACGCGCACCCGTACTTCGAGGAGATGGCGCCCGACCTGTCGGGGGCCCGCGCCGTCGTGGTGGGCAACGGCAACGTGGCCGTCGACGTGGCCCGCATGCTGGTGACCGAGCCCGACGTGCTCGCCCGCACCGACATCGCCGACCACGCGCTTAAGACCCTGCGGCCCTGCGGCGTCAAGGAAGTGATGCTCGTCGGTCGTCGCGGCCCCCTGGAGGCCGCATTCACGACGGTGGAACTGCGCGAGCTCGGCGAGCTCGAGGGCGTCGACGTGGTGGTCGACCCCGCCGACCTGGAGAACGTCAGCGACGAGGACGCCGCCGCGGCGGGCAAGATCACCAAGAACAACATCAAGATCCTGCGCGAGTACGCCGGCCGCACCGCCAATCCCGACAAGCGGCGAATCGTGTTGCGGTTCTTCACCTCTCCGATCGAGATCAAGGGAACCGACAAGGTCGAAAGCATCGTGCTGGGCCGCAACGAGCTGGTCACCGACGCCAACGGCCGGATGGTGGCCAAGGACACCGGGGAACGCGAGGAGCTGCCCGCACAGCTGGTGGTGCGCTCGGTCGGCTACCGGGGGGTGGCCATCCCGGGGCTGGCCTTCGACGACAGGTCCGGCACGATCCCCCACACCAACGGCCGGATCGACGGCAGCCGCAACGAGTACGTGGCCGGCTGGATCAAACGCGGCCCGTCCGGCGTGATCGGCACGAACAAGAAGTGCTCTCAGGAGACCGTCGACACCCTGCTCGCCGATCTGGAGGCGGCGCGGGAAGCGGGGCAGGCCGAGCACGCGGATGCTTCTCGGGACTACGCCGGCGAGCTCGCCGCGTGGCTGGCCTCGCGTCAGCCCCAGCTGGTCACCGCCGACCACTGGCAGCTGATCGACCGCTTCGAGCGCAAGGCCGGCGAGGCCCACGGTCGCCCCCGCGCCAAGCTGGCCAACCTGACCGAACTACTGCGGATAGCCCACGGCTGACAGCCGTTCCGCTGATGAGGAAGGAACCACTGTGACATACGTGATCGCCGAACCCTGTGTCGACATCAAAGACAAGGCATGCATCGAGGAATGCCCCGTCGACTGCATCTACGAGGGCGCGCGGATGCTCTACATCCACCCCGACGAGTGCGTCGACTGCGGCGCCTGCGAGCCGGTGTGCCCGGTCGAGTCGATCTACTACGAGGACGATCTGCCCGGCGAGTACAACGAGTACGCCCAGATCAACGCCGACTTCTTCGCCGAGCTCGGCTCGCCGGGCGGGGCGTCGAAGGTCGGACTGACCGACAACGACCCCGCCCCGGTCAAGGCACTGGAGAGCCGGGCCGAGGCAACATAACAGGCCTTCTTTTCACAGTTGGCCACGCCGGCCTCTGACAGCGTCGTCAGAGGTCGGCGTTTTGTGCGTGCGCGACGGCCCTGACGAGCCCGCGCCCCGAAAAGCCGCGTGTCCGGCGGGCAATAGCTGTCCAATCCGCGTTCGGCCGAGAACAATGCAAAGCGCCGGGATTTGCTCGCGCGGTGGTCGGCAACCGGTGGTGAGGCGCCGGCGCCTCCGGCGGTGCGCTTCCCGTCCCGTATTCGCTGCACGGCCGGATAAGGAGACATCGATGTCGTTCGTGATCACCCACCCCGAAGCGCTGACCTACGCGGCGGGTAAGCTGCAGACCCTCGGCTCCGCGCTGGCCGACGAGAACACCGCCGCGGCGGTCCCGACCACGAGCCTCGCGCCCGCGGGCGCCGACGAGGTATCCGGTTTGCAGGCAGCGCTTTTCGCGACGTACGGCAACCTGTACCAGTCCGTCAGCGCCCAGGCCACGGCGATCCACGAGCTGTTCGTGAACACCCTGGGAACCAGCGCCGCCTCCTACGCGGTCACCGAGTCCGCCAACTCCGTCGCGACCGCGTCGCCGCTGTCGGCGTTCTCCGGTGCCGTCAACGGGACCAGCGCGCAGGTCATACCCGCGGGGTTGTCGGGTGGTTTCGCCAATATCGTCAACATCGGGGCGGGCAACTACTCCGCCGCCGCGTCGGACCTGCTCAACATGGCGGCCGGCGGGCTGCTTCCCCCGCAGGAGGGTGGCCTGAGCGCCGTCCCCGTTGATGCGGCGGGCCCGGGGCCGGCCCTGACCGCGACGGGCCCGGCGGGCTTCGGCGGGTCGCCGATCGCGGCCGGTCTCGGCCAGGCGGCCACGGTCGGGCGGCTGTCGGTGCCGCCCGGCTGGGCGGCGGGACCGGCCGCCCCGCCGGTCGGTTCCGGCGCCGCGACGTTGGCCGGCTGGACCGCCCCGCCGCCCCACGGCGCGGCGATGACGGCCGTGCCCGCCGGGATGCCGGCGGTCGCCGCGTCCGGCAAGGCCGGCGGCCTGGGCGCCCCTCGCTACGGGGTCAAACCCACCGTGATGGGACGCCCGGCGGGCGTCTGAAAACCCAGGCCACCCAAAGCGAATCGAAAAGGAGTGCAGCACAATGGATTTCGGATCGCTACCCCCGGAAGTCAACTCCGCGCGCATGTACGCCGGTGCGGGCGCCGCACCCATGATGGCCGCCGCGTCGGCGTGGAACACCCTGGCCGCGGAGTTGAGCACGACCGCGGCCGGCTACGAGTCGGTGATGGCCGAGCTCACCGGTGATCAATGGACGGGTCCGGCGTCGGCTTCGGCGACCGCCTCCGTCCAGCCGTACGTGGCGTGGCTGAACACCACCGCCGCGCACGCCCAGCACGCGGCCGCGCAGGCCACGGCGTCGGCGGCCGCCTTCGAGACGGCCTTCGCGATGATCGTTCCGCCGCCGCAGATCGCGGCCAACCGGGCCCAGCTGGCTGCGCTCGTCGCGACGAACCTGCTGGGGCTCAACACGGCGGCGATCATGGCGACGGAGGCTCAGTACGCCGAGATGTGGGCCCAGGACGCCGCCGCCATGTACGGCTACGCCGCCTCGTCGGCGCGGGCGGCGTTTCTGAACCCGCTGACCTCCCCGTCGGCGATCGCCAACCCGGCCGCCCAGGCCGGGCTGGCGCAGCTGATCTCGACCGCACCCCACACGGTGGCCGCGCTCGCCACACCCGCGCAGGCCGGCCCGATCGACAGCTTCCTGAGCATCCCGTTGGTGGCCAACGCGATCGACGGCGGCGTCGACACCTCGGCGTGGTTCACCATGAACGCCATTCCCACCGCGGTGTCACTGGGCCACACCCTCAACGCCTCGTCGGGTGCCGCCGCGGCGGCCGGCGCCGAGGCCGCGGCGGGCGGCCTGGGCGGGCCGGCTCTGGTGGGCGCCGCACAGCCGGCCGCGGCGACGGGCATGGCCGGCCCGCCGATGCTGGCGGGGCTCGGGCAGGCGTCCACGGTGGGCCCACTGTCGGTGCCGGCCAGTTGGTCGGCGGCGGCCCCGCCCGCCGGGCCCGCGGCGGCGGCGCTGGACGGGTCGGGCTGGGCCGTCGCACCCGACGACGAGGCCACGGCGGTCCCGGCCGGCATGCCGGCCATGGCCACCGCCGGGAAGTCGCCGGGCTTCAGCGGCCCGCGGTACGGGGTCAAGCCCACCGTGATGCCCAAGTCCGTGCTGGTGTGAGGCCAGGAAAACGACGGGACCCGGGGCCGGGGTCGCAGGCCGCCTCGTATGGTGTCGGCATGCGCGAAGCTCGAGTCGTCCACGTCCTCAGGCAAATCGGGTCGTTGGTGGTGACGGCGATGACCGCCGTTTCCACCCTCAACGCCTACCGGCCGCTGGCGCGCCGCGGATACCTGTCGCTGTTCTCGTTCATGTTGGGGCTGGTCGTTACCGAACTGCCGCTGCAGACGCTGGTCAGTCAGCTCGGGGGGCTCGCCGCGACCACCCGCCGTCTGGCCCGGCCGGTGCGCGCGTCCGCCTGGCTGGTGGCAGGCATCTCGGCGGTGGGCCTGCTGAACTTCAGCCGCGCCGGCCACAGGGCGAATGTCCCGCTGACGGCGGCGCTGGACAGCGGGCTGGGACCCGACCGGGTGACCGAATCGGGCAACCTGTGGCGCCGGCCGGCCGGCAGCGGCACCGCCAAGGCGCCGGGAGTGCTGCGCATGATGCGCATCTACCGCGACTATGCCCACGACTCCAACATCAGCTACGGCGAATACGGCGGCGCCAACCACCTCGACATCTGGCGGCGCCCGGACCTCGACCCGGCCGGCAGGGCGCCGGTGCTCTTCCAGATCCCCGGCGGGGCGTGGACGACGGGAAACAAACGCGGGCAAGCCCACCCGCTGATGAGCCACCTGGCCGAACTCGGCTGGATCTGCGTGGCGATCAACTACCGGCACAGCCCGCGCAACACCTGGCCCGCCCACATCGTCGACGTCAAGCGCGCGCTCGCGTGGGTCAAGGCGCACATCGCCGAATACGGCGGCGACCCGGACTTCGTCGCCATCACCGGCGGCTCGGCCGGCGGGCACCTCGCCGCGCTGGCGGCGCTGACACCCAACGACCCGCAGTTTCAGCCGGGGTTCGAAGCCGCCGACACCCGGGTGCAGGCCGCGGTGCCGTTCTACGGCGTCTACGACTTCACGCGTTTCAACGACGCGATGCACCCCATGATGCCGGGGCTCCTCGTGAAATCGGTGCTCAAGCAACGACCCTCGACGCACCTGGAGATCTACCGCACGGCGTCACCGGTCAACCACGTGTCCACCGACGCTCCCCCCTTCTTCGTCCTGCACGGCCGCAACGACTCGCTCGTTCCCGTCGAGCAGGCGCGCGCCTTCGTCGGCGCCCTGCGGCCGGTCAGCCGACAGCCGGTGGTGTACGCCGAACTGCCCTACACCCAGCACGCCTTCGACATCTTCGGCTCGGCCCGCGCGGCGCACACGGCGGTCGCCGTCGAGCAGTTCCTCGCCGAGGTCTACGCCACGCGGCGCCAGGTCTCCGCCGCGTAGGGGTCGCTACCCGCCACCGCGCCGGCCCCTAATGCACCGTCACGATCGCGGTGTACGTGCACGCCGGTTTGCTGTCCTTGCCCACAAAGCTCGCGTAGTAGGTGGTGACCGTCGTGGTGCCGGGTTTCAGCGCGTCGAACGTCCACACCTCGGTGCCCGGCGCCCCCATCCGGTCGGTGGTCGGTTGCACATACCGGTGGCTGGATTGCCGGACGATCGAGGAATCGCCGATCCGTGCGTCCGCCTGCCACCGGTACGGGGTCGAGTAGTTCGAGCCCAGCTTCACCGTGAGCGTGTTGCCGACGCCGAGCGTGACGTTCGCGGTGATGTTGTCCTTGTGCAGCACGTCGTCCATCGAGACCTGCAGGGTTTTGTCAGACGGAGGGGTCCTGGACTGAAACGAGCAGCCCACAGCCGCCCACGAGATGAGCACGACCGTCACCATCAGCCTGATCTTCGCCAGCAGCACCTGTACCCCCATGTCCCTTGCAGCCTAATATCGCCGCCCTGGCGTCCGACCGCAGCCGGGTGCCGAGGGGCCACGGGCCCCGCGCCACCCCGCACGGTGCCAGGTAAGCATTTCCGGCAGGATGGACCGGGTGTTTGGGCTCGTCGTGATCGTTGCGCTGGTATCCGCGGTCATCGTGGGCACGGTCCTGGGCCATCGCTACCGCGTCGGGCCGCCGGTGCTGCTCATCCTGCTCGGGGGTTTGCTGGGCCTGATCCCCCGGTTCGGTGACGTGCGGATCGACGGCGAAATCGTGCTGCTGCTGTTCCTGCCGGCGATCCTGTACTGGGAGAGCTTGAACACCAGCTTCCGCGAGATCCGCAAGAACGCGCGCATCATCGTGTTCCTCAGCGTCGCCCTGGTGATCGCCACCGCGGTGGCCGTGTCGTGGACGGCACGGGCGCTGGGCATGGAGTCACACGCTGCCGCCGTCCTCGGGGCGGTGCTGTCCCCCACCGACGCCGCCGCCGTGGCGGGCCTGGGCAAGCGGCAACTGCCGCGCCGATCGCTGACCGTGCTGCGCGCCGAGAGCATCGTCAACGACGGCACCGCGCTCGTGCTGTTCGCCCTGACCGTGCACGTCGCGATCGGTGGGGCCGCCGTCGGCCCACTCGACCTGGTCGTCCGGTTCGTCGGGTCCTACGTCGGCGGCATCGTGTCCGGGATCGTGGTCGGCGGGCTGGTCACCAAGGTGCGCCGCCGCCTCGACGCGCCGCTGGAGGAGGGGGCGCTGAGCCTGCTGACCCCGTTCGCGGCGTTTCTGCTGGCCCAGTCGCTGCACTGCAGCGGTGTGGTCGCGGTCGGGGTGTCCGCCCTGATGCTCACCTACTACGGGCCGGTGGTGATCCGGGCGCGGTCGCGGCTGCAGTCGTACGCCTTCTGGGACATCGCGACCTTCCTGATCAACGGCTCGCTGTGGGTGTTCGTGGGGGTCCAGATCCCGGGCGCGCTGCGCGGCATCGCCGGCGTCGAGGGCGGGCTCCGGCACGCCGTCTACATCGCTCTGGCGATCACCGGCGTCGTCATCGGGTCCCGGATCTTCTGGGGCGAGAGCACCACCCTGGTCATCCGCCTGCTCGATCGCCGCGCGCTGCAACGCGGCCGCCGCGTCGGCTGGCGGATGCGCTTCGTCACCGCGTGGGCGGGGTTCCGCGGCGCGGTGTCGCTGGCCGCGGCACTGGCCGTGCCGATGACCACCCTGAGCGGCGCCCCGTTCCCGGACCGCAACATGCTCGTCTTCGTCGTGATCGTCGTGATCCTGGTCACCGTCATCGTGCAGGGCAGCACGCTGCCCGCCGTGGTCCGCTGGGCCCGGATGCCCGAGGACGTCTCCCTCGAGAAGGAGCTGCAGCTGGCCCGCAGCCGCGGCACCAAAGCCGCGTTGACGGCGTTGCCGCTGGTCGCCGGTGAGCTCGGCGTCGACGAGGAGCTGCTGGCCCGGATCCGCAAGGAGTACGAGGAACGCGCCGCGCTGGTCTCGGCCAACGACGGCTCGGGGGCCGCCGAGCTGGTCGAACGCAACGACCTGGTCCGGCGGGTGCGCCTCGGGGTGCTCGAACACAAACGCCGCGAGATCACCGCGCTGCGCAACCAGAACCTCATCGACGACATCGTGCTGCGCGAGTTGCAGGAGGAGATGGATTTCGAGGAGGTGCAACTCCTGGACGCCACCGACGGCGCCTGAGCGGCCACCGGGCGGTCACACTGGCTACATGGTGTTCAACAAGCCCGTCAAACCCGTGCGCAGCGCTGACAAGATCGTCGAGGTGCTCTCGGCCCAGGGCGTCGAGTACGTCTTCGGCGTGCCCGGCGCGAAGATCGACGCCGTCTATGACGCCCTGGTCGACTGCGGCCCGCAGCTGGTGGTGTGCCGCCACGAACAGAACGCGGCGTTCATGGCCGGGGCGGTCGGCCGGCTCACCGGCGTGCCCGGCGTCGTCCTGGTGACATCCGGTCCCGGCACGGCCAACCTGGCCACCGGGCTGCTCACCGCCAACACCGAGCAGGACCCGGTGGTCGCGCTGTGTGGGGCCGTGCGCCGCAGGGACCGGCTCAAGCGCACGCATCAATCCATGGACGCCGCGGCGTTGCTCAAAACGGTCACCAAGTTCACCGGCGAGATCAACGACCCCGACAACGCCGCCGAGGCCACCGTCGCGGCGTTCCGCGCCGCGCTCGGCGAGCCGCGCGGCGCGGCCGCGATCGTGCTGCCCGCCGACGTGCTGGCCGCCCCGACCACCGCGGGCATCACCGCCCGCCTACCGATCCCGCCGCTGGCGACGGCCCCGGCGTTCGCCGTCGACAGGGCGTGCGAGCTCGTTCGGGCCGCACGCCGGCCCGCGCTGCTCGTCGGCAGCCGCGGCGCCGATCCGGACAGCTGCCTGGCGCTGCGCGCCCTGGTCGCCACGACGGGACTGCCCGTGGTGGAGACCTTCCAGGCCGCCGGAGTGGTGTCGCGCGCCCTCGAGGACTACTTCCTGGGCCGGGTGGGCCTGTTCCGCAACCAGCCCGGCGATGTGGTCCTGGCCCGCGCCGACGTGTTGGTCGCCGTCGGGTACGACACCGTCGAATACGACCCCGTGTTGTGGAACAGCGACGTCGGGCGCACCGTCGTGCACATCGACTCGGTACCCGCCGACATCGACAACAACTATCAGCCCGCCTGCGAGCTGCTCGGCAACGTCGCGGCCACCCTGGAGTCGCTGACCGACAAGCTGGCCGGCCTCACGCTGTCCGATGCCTACCGGGCCGAGATCGCCGGGCAGCGAAAAGCGCTGGCGGACATCGACGCCGCCGCGCGCGAGCGCGCCCCCGACGGCCCGGGACTCGACCCGGCCGCGGTCGTGCTGCGGCTGCGCGAGGAACTCGGCTACGACGACGAGGCCACCATCGCCTGCGACATCGGCTCGGTCTACATCTACATGGCCCGCCACTTCCGGGTCTACGAGCCCAGGCGGCTGCTGTTCTCCAACGGCCAACAAACCCTGGGCGTCGCCCTGCCGTGGGCGATGGCCGCCTGCCTGGTGCGGCCCGGCACGCCGGTCGTCTCCGTCTCCGGCGACGGCGGATTCCTGTTCTCCGCGCAGGAACTCGAGACCGCCACGCGGCTGGGCCTGACGTTCACCCATATCGTGCTGCGCGACAACGCCTACGACATGGTGGGCTTCCAGGAGGCCCTGAAATACGGACGCACGTCGGGGGTTGCGCTCGGCGACTACGACATCGTCTCGTACGCGGCCGCCTTCGGCGCCCGCGGCCACCGGGTGGAAACCCTCGAGGAGTTCGGTGCCACCGTGCGCCGGGCGCTGGCCGAGCCGGGCGTCTCGCTGATCGACGTTCCCGTGGACTACAGCCGCAACCCCGAGCTGGCCGCGGTCCTGCACGAGGACCCCTTCGAGTAGCCACGATGGACGCTTCCGGTGCATACGAGCGCTTCCGCCATTGGGCTGCAACGCTTCTCGCCCACCAGCAGGCCGGCTCCGAGGTCTACCAGTTCTCGACGATCGGCGCGCTGCTGGACGGCGTCTACGACGGCGACATCACGGTCGCCGAAATCCTGCGGCACGGCGACTTCGGGCTGGGCACCTTCAACCACCTCGACGGCGAGATGGTCGTCCTGGACGGCGTCTGCTACCGGGTGCGCGCCGACGGAACCGCCACCCGGGCCGACCCGACCGATCGCACCCCGTTCGCGGCGGTCACCCGATTCCACGCCGACTTCGAGTTCGACATCGCCGAACCCACCGGCAGGGCGGCGGTGGCCGATGCCATCGACCGCCGGATCGCCAGCGCCAACCTGATTTACGCGATCCGCATCACCGGCCGGTTTCGTGAGCTGCACACCCGCACGGTGCTGGCGCAGCAGGAGCCCTATCCTCCGCTGACGCAGGCGACCGAGGGGCAAGCCGAGACGGTGTTCACCGACGCGACCGGCACGTTGGTCGGTTTCCGCACCCCCGAGTTCGAGCAGGGAATCTCGGTCGCCGGTTACCACCTGCACTTCCTCGACGCCGAGCGCACCGGCGGTGGCCACGTCCTCGACTTCGACCTCGAGCACGGACGGGTCGCGGTCAGCGGCGCCGCGGAACTGCACCTGAGCCTGCCCACGTCCGGCGCCTTCCTCGACGCGCGGCTTTCCGGCGCCGACATCGCCGAACGGATCGACCAAGCCGAAGGCCCCGGGGCCGATCGGCCACCCGAGCCGTGACGCACCAGACACCCGACGCGGAATTCACGGACTGTTCAGGCCATCGTCGGTTCGGCATCGTTGACTGCACACGCGTACCGCGTGTCCTCACGATATGCGTGTTGTCCAGGTCGCCAACTTCTACGGCCCTCGGTCCGGTGGCCTGCGCACCGCGGTGGACCGGCTGGGCGCGGAGTATTGCGCGAACGGGCACGAGGTCTTCCTGATCGTCCCGGGCTCGTCCGCCGAGCGGACCCTGCTGCCGACGGGCGTGATACGAATAACTCTGCCCGCCAGGCTGATTCCGCTGACCGGTGGCTACCGCGCGGTGCTGCCGGGCCCCGTCAAGGCCTTGCTGGAGGCCCTGGAACCCGACGCGCTGGAGGTGTCCGACCGGCTCACGCTGCGGCCCCTGGGCCGCTGGGGCCGCGTCCACGGCGCCAGGACGGTGATGATCTCCCACGAGCGCCTGGATCGCCTTGTGGGCCAGATACTTCCGCGCCGCCCCGCCCAGAAGTTCGCGGACTTCGCCAACAGGCGCACCGCGGCAGACTACGACACCGTGGTGTGCACGACGGGCTTCGCGCGCGAGGAGTTCGACCGTATCGGCGCGTCCAACACCGTCACCGTCCCGCTGGGAGTGGACCTGCAGACGTTCCATCCGCGCCGCCACTCGCACCTGGTGCGCCGGCGCTGGGCCGCGCCGCAGCAGATCCTGCTGGTCCACTGCGGCCGGCTGTCGGTGGAGAAGCGGGTCGACCGCAGCATCGACGCGCTCGGCACCTTGCACCACGCCGGCGTCGACGCCCGGCTGTTGGTCGTGGGCGAGGGGCCGTTGCGGGCCCGGCTCGAGCGGCAGGCCGCCCGGCTGCCGATCGACTTCACCGGCTTCGTCAACGACCGGCACACCGTCGCCGGGCTGCTGGCGTCGGCCGACGTCACGCTGGCGCCCGGCCCGCACGAGACCTTCGGCCTGGCCGCGCTGGAATCGCTGGCGTGCGGCACCCCGGCCGTGGTGTCGCGCACGTCGGCACTGACCGAGATCGTCACCCCCGACAGCGGTGCCCTGGCCGACAACGACCCCCGGGCCATCGCCCACGCGGTCGGCGTCATCGTCCGTCGGCCCGAATTCCACCGCCGCAGCTCCGCGCGGCGCCGCGCGGAGGACTTCACCTGGCAGCGGGCCGCGGCCGGCATGCTGGCATCGCTGGACACCCGCGGCGGGGCCGGCCGGGACCGCGACTCGGAACGCACCGCCTAGGGTGCCCGGCGCCGGTCATTGCCGCCGTTTGGTTAAACCGCTTCCGCCCCAACGACTATGGCCCCCAGATGAGGAGATCCTCCATGCCGTTGTTCATCGTGACGGTGTTCGGCGCCGGGCCCGTGACGTCGAAGTGGATCTTGCCGGCCGATTGTGCGCCTTCGGGGATCGTGGCCCCGCTGATGTTGGTGGGGCTCGCGACGAACCACAGCACCCGGTAGGCGGCCTCGTTGGGGGCGACGGCGTTGAACTGCGATATGGCCGGGGTGACGCTGCCCTGGATCGCCCGGACGGTGACCGTGGCCTCCCACAGCTTGCCGGCCGGGATGTATCCCGGCGTCTCGTCGGTGCTGGGCTGCAGGTCGCCGACCTTGTAGGCCAGCACCACCTGGCCGACGGTGTCGGTCATCGTCAGCTCGCTGCCGAGCTTGCCGACGATCGGATAAGCCGCCGCGACGGTGGGCGCAACGACGATTCCGGCCGTCGCCAGGACCGTGGCCGCCACCGCCGTCACTATCAGCGAGATGACCTTCACTGGTGTCCTCCCAACTCGTGCGAACAACCGAAATGGTCGGCGGGCAGCCGACTCCGGGAGCCTGATTCTGTCCGCCGGGTGGTCGTGCCGGTAGAGCCGTTCGGCCCGACAACCGTGGGACCTAAGTCGGTCCGTGGTTTCGGGGCGGCGCGGCGACCAGCGCCGCGACCTGGGCGCGCGAGAGTGTGGCCACGCTTCCGTCGGGCAGCCCCAGGATGCGGTCCGCGGCCAGCCCGTGCAGCCGGAACCGGGTTGTCAGGGCGTCGATCGCCCGCTCCCGCGCGGGCTCGTCGCAGGCCTGCAGCACGGCCAGCACCTTCGAGTTCGTCCGTGCGGCAAGGCCATAGATCAGGTCGGCGGCCCCCTCGGGATCGAAGGTGTCGAAGACGCCCACCGCGACCCCGTCGGCGACCAGTCGCGTCAGCAGCGGCAGGAACAGCGCTTCGTCGGCGGCCAGGATGCGTGCGTACAGGTGGGCGTTGTCCGGGCGCAGCAGCGACGCCATCGCGGCCAGTTGCTCCGGTGCCCCCATGCGCATCTTGACGTCGAAACCGGCCCGTAGCACGGAGTTGAGCCGGGCCAGCGCGTCGCCCGCGCACCCCGCGGCGGCCTCGACCGCGGCGAAAGCCGCCCGCGCGCTGCGTTCGGCCAGCGCCGCGATCAGCGCATCCTTCGACGGGAACCAGTGGTAGAACGCCCCTTTGGAGACCCCGGCGTCGGCGATCAGACCGTTGAGGCTGACGTTGTCGTATCCGCGCCGCAGGAACAGCCCCGCCGCCCGGTCGAGCAGCTCGGCCCGGCGGATGTCGGGGTGCTTAACGACCCGCGGCACGCGCGCGATCCTCGGGCCTCCAGCCGACGTAGGTCAGATACAGGCCGGCCGCCCCCAGGCCGAGGAACAACGCCCAAATGAACGCGGTCGCCCCGGCGCCGTAGAGGGCGTTGCCGGCGGCGTCGTAGGCGCCGGGAACGGTCAGCAGCAGCACCCCGCGTATCGCCAGGAACCAGCCCAGCGTCGAGACGATGATCGCCGCGGGGCCGCGCCAGTACTGGTGGAACGCGATGACCACCAGACCGAACAACACCAGGATCGCGCCGAACAGCCACGGCCACATCGGGTTTGCCTGAAACTCGGTGAACAGCGTGCGCATGTCCGAGCCGCGCACCGCGACCGTGGTCGGCACCAGGGTGAACCAGGGCCCCAGCACGCGGGCGAACATGCGGGTGCGGATCCGCGACTGCTCCGGTGTGCTCACTGCTCTCCCTCCAGGATCGCCGTCGATGCTAACCGACCAATGGTCGGTATGCCAGACCACTGGTCTACTCGGCGCGCCGCTAGGCTCTGTCCGAGGCAACGAGGAGGTGACCGCGTGGAGGCACGCGACCGGGTGCTGATCGCCGTCACCGAACTCGCCGCCCTCATCGCGGCCGGCGAACCGCTGACCGTCCTGGACGTGCGGTGGCGACTCGACGAGCCCGACGGCCGGGCGGCCTACGGGCGGGGTCACCTGCCGGGCGCGGTGTATGTGTCCCTCGAAGAGGAACTCAGCGACCACGCCGTCACCGGCCGCGGCCGACACCCCCTGCCATCGGGCCGCGACCTGGAAGCGGCCGCGCGCCGGTGGGGCGTCCGGCACGATGACGCGGTCGTGGTGTACGACGACTGGAATCGAGCGGGCTCCGCGCGGGCGTGGTGGGTGCTGACGGCGGCCGGGCTCGCCGACGTCCGCATCCTCGACGGCGGGCTCGCCGCATGGCGGTCGGCCGGACACCCCCTCGACGGCGGCCACGTCGCCCCGCGTGCCGGGAATGTGACTGTGCCACATGATGATCTGCATTCCGGTCGCCAACCCACGTTGACCGCCGAGCAGTCCGGCTTGGGGGGCGTGACCCTGCTGGACGCGCGGGCGCCGGAACGTTTCCGCGGCGACGTCGAACCGCTCGACCCGGTCGCCGGTCACATCCCGGGCGCAAAGAACCTGCCCAGCGGCGACGTCCTGTCGGCCGACGGCACGTTCCTCGGCGACGAGGCGCTGCGCCGACTGTTGTCCGACCGCGGCATCGACGGCGAGGTGGGCGTCTATTGCGGTTCGGGCATCACCGCCACGATCACGATCGCGGCGCTCGCCGCGACGGGCCGCCGGGCCGCGCTGTATCCGGGGTCGTGGTCGGAGTGGAGTTCGGATCCGACCCGCGCCGTCAGCCACGGTCCCGAATAGGCCTCCCCGCCAATAGGATCAGCCTGATGCTCGAGGTGATCGACAAGGGGCCCCGCCGCGAATCGCGGCGGGCGCCGGTGCTGTTCGTGCACGGTGCCTGGCACGGCGCCTGGTGCTGGGACGAGCATTTCCTGGACTTCTTCGCGCAGCGGGGTTACCGGTCGCTGGCCGTGAGCCTGCGCGGCCACGGAAAAAGCCACGCGCCCAAGCCCATGCAGTTCTGTTCGATCGCCGACTTCGTGGATGACATCGACTCGGTGGCCAAAACGCTGCCCCGGCCACCGGTGGTCGTGGGGCACTCCATGGGCGGGTTCGTCGTGCAGAAGTATCTGGAGTCCCACGCGGCGCCGGCCGCCGCGCTGCTCGCCTCGGTACCGCCGCGCGGGATCGCCGGCTTCCTGCTGCGCAGGTTCCGGCGCCACCCGTGGCTCACCGCGGGCAGCCTGGCCATCACCAAGTCGTTGCGCAGCGTCGGGGGGACGCCCGGCCTGGCCCGCGAAACCTTCTTCTCGGCGTGCACCGCCGAGGCCGACGTGGCGCGCTACACCGCCCGGCTCGACGAGGAATACGTCGGTAAGCACATCGTGGACATGCTGTGGCTGAACCTGCCCCGGCCTCAACTCGTCTCGACCCCGGTGTTGGTGCTGGGCGCCGCGGACGACGTGTGTTTCACGCCGGCCGAAGCCCGTGCGACCGCGGCCGCCTACGGCACCCGAGCGGAGATCTTCCCCCGGATGGGCCATGACATGATGCTCGAGCCGGCCTGGGCCGGCGTGGCCGAACGCATCCACGCATGGCTGGAGGCCGTGCCGCACGGACCGGAAGGAAAGCCCGATGACAGGCCGGCTTGACGGCAAGGTCGCGATCGTCACCGGCGCGAGCACCGGCCTGGGCCCGGTGCTGGGCACGCTGTTCGTCCGCGAGGGCGCCCGGGTGCTGCTGGCGGCGCGCCGCGAGGACCTGATCCGCGCCGCCGCGCAGGAGGCCGGTCCCGGCGCGATCGCCATGCGCGCCGACGTGACCGACGAGCGCGACGTCGCGGCCATGGTGTCGCGGGCGGTCGAGGAGTTCGGGCACGTCGACATCCTGTGCAACAACGCCGCCGCGCCCGGGCAGGACCGCTGGATCTGGGAGCAGACTCTGGAGAACTGGAACGCCACGATCGCCATCGACGTCACCGCGGCGATGCTGTGCACCCGCGAAGTGCTCAACCAGTCGATGCTGCAACGCCGCAGCGGCGTGATCCTGAACTTCTCCTCCACCGCCGGCTACACCGGCGTCGTGCGCAAGAGCCACTACGTCACCGCCAAGGCGTCGCTGCGGGCGTTCACCAAATCGGTCGCGCTCGAGGTCGGCTCGTATGGCATCCGCTGCAGCTGCATCGTGCCCGGCTCCATCGACACCGAGCTGTGGCGCAACTGGGTGCGGCGCAGCGCCGACGAGCAGGGCGTCGACTTCGCGACGCAGCGCGCGAGAATCCTCAAAAGCGTTGCGCTGCATGATATCTCCTCGGCCAAGGACGTCGCCAACCTGGCGTTGTTCCTGGCCGGCGACGAGAGCAGAACCATAACGGGCCAATCGATCCCCGTCGATGCCGGAGGGTACCTGCAGGGATGAGCACCGAACCCGTGCGGCTGTCGGTGGCCACACCGGTGGTGACCATGCTCCCCCGGATCAGCGGTGACTGGGAAAGCGACGCCTCCATCGACGACCTGGCCCGCATCGCCGAAGCCGCGGACCGCCTCGGCTACCACCACCTCACCTGCAGCGAGCACATTGCCCTGCCCGCCGCCGAAAAGGGCCGCCGCGGCACCCGGTACTGGGACCCGCTGGCCACGTTCGGATACCTCGCCGCACACACGCGGCGAATCCGGTTGGCCACCAACGTGTTGGTCCTCGGATACCACCATCCCCTGGAGATCGCCAAGCGCTACGGGACGCTGGACAAAATCAGCAACGGCAGGCTCATCCTCGGCGTGGGCGTCGGCAGCCTGCAAGCGGAGTTCGACCTCCTCGGCGCGCCCTTCGCCGACCGCGGGGCCCGCGCCGACGACGCGCTGCGCGCGTTGCGGGCCGCACTGTCGACCACCGAACCCGCCTACCACGGCGAGTTCTACGCGTTCGACGGTGTGGTCGTGGACCCGTGCGCGGTGCAGGAGCGGGTACCGATCTGGATCGGTGGGCGCACGCTGCGCTCGCTGCGCCGGGCGGTCACCCTGGCCGACGGCTGGGCGCCGTTCAACGTGAGCCTGCACCAGGCCCGAGACTGGCTGCGCCGCTTCGAGTTACCCCCGGGGTTCGAGGTCGTGCTGCCCCCGCCGGCGCTGCTGGACCCGATCGGCGGGCCCGAACGCACCCGCGCGCTGCTCGGGGAGACCGCCGCGCACGGCGCCACCATCGTCAGCGCCGTGTTCGCCCATCGCTCGCTGGCGCACTACCTGGACGCCCTGCAGGCGCTGGCCGAGCTGGGTGCGCCGTGAACCGGGTCAAGGCAGGGTTTTTCAGCTTCACCGCCGCCGCGCCGCCCGACGACGACGGCAGCTACCTGCGCTGGCACCTGCTCGACCACATGCCCGAGCAATACCAGCTTCCCGGGATCGTGCACGGGTTGCGCTGGATCGCCGACGGCGACTACCCGGGCCACCGGCTGGCGGCGCGCGGGGCGCTGAGCGAGCTGGGCAACGTCGTGCACTACCTGGTCGGCGACCCCGTCGAGCAGACCTTCGACGACTTCGTCGCGCTGGGCCGCGCGCTGCGGGAGAACGGCCGTTTTCCCGTGGTCCGGCCGTCACTGCAGCTGGCCGGGCTGCGGCTCCTGCAATGGCATGCCGCCCCGCACGCGCTCGTCTCCGACGTGGTCGTGCCTTTCCGGCCGCACCGCGGCGTCGTGCTGATCGTCGAAGAACCCACCGGCGGCCGGCCCGACGCGTGGCTGCAATGGCTGCACACCGAACACCATCCGGCGCTGCTCGCCACGCCCGGCACCGTCGGCGCCTGGACGTTCGGGACCGGCACCGGCTGGAGCCACCTGCCACGGGGCTGGCACCCGGGACCCCAGTACGTCACCGTCGTCTACCTCGACCGCGACCCCCTGGCCACCACCGACGCCCTGGCCCCGCTCGTCGAACAGCGCTGGCGATCCTCGGCCGTGCGGCCCGTCTTCGCCGGGCCGCTGCGAACCATGATCGGGTGGGAAGCCTGGCCGTGAGTCTGCGGGCGCCCCGGCGGGGCCTTATAGTCCTCCTGGCAGTCGAGCAGAGGAAGACAGATGCGGCGGAGGGTTCCCGCGGTTGCCGGGATCGGCGTGGCCGTGGTGGCGACGAGCCTCGCCGCCTGCAGCAGCGGCGGCGACCGCCACGCCGCCGGCCCCGGTCCCAGTCCCGCTCCGGTGAGCACCACCACCGTGATGATCGGCGGGACCACGCACTCGATGATGGCGCCGGTGGACTGCACCACCACGGCGGCGCAACGCGGCGCGACGCCCCCGGAGTCGGGCGATCTCACCACACGCATCGCCGTTCACGATGATTCGTCCTCGGTGCGGCTGACCCTGTCCGACGAAAAGCCGCCGAGCGTCGACGCCTTCGCCATCTCACTGAAGGCGGACGACGGCCGCTACCAGTTGCCGTATCAGGCGCCGCAGTCACCGATCCAGGTCCAGGCGACCAAGGACGGCACGAGCTACACGGTGACGGGCACGGGTCAGGCGACGACACCGGATCAAAGCGGCACGCGCCAGGTGACATTCGGCATCCACGTGACCTGCCCGCAGGCGTGGGGGCACGGGTAGTTGTCCAACCACCGTCGCCTCTGAGATGCTGGCACCTTGGACATCTTCGCGCAGTGGCAGAAGGACAGCACGCAGCTTCGTTGGCGCTCGACCACGGCGGCCAACAACGGAACCGAGGTGTCGGTGTTCAGCCGCCGGTGCGGAACGCCCGGTGCGCCCGCGCTGGTGCTGGTGCACGGCTTCCCGACGTCGAGCATCGACTACTACGCCCTGTCACAAGAGCTGAGTGCGGAGTTCGACATCCACGTCCTGGACTTCCCGGGCTACGGGCTGTCCGACAAACCACCCGAGCCCTACGTGTACTCGCTGTACGACGACGCACGCCTGCTCGTCGACGCGATCACCCGGGTGTGGGGGCTGACCGAGTACCGCATGCTCGCCCACGACCGCGGCAGCAGCGTCGCCATGATCGCCGTCGGCATGCTGGCGGACCAGGACCCGCCGGCGCCGCCCGTCGACCTGTTCCTCACCAACGCCAACATCTACCTCCCGCTTTCCAACCTCACCTCGTTCCAGACCGCGCTGCTCGACCCCGAGACCGCGCGCGACACCGCAGCCGCGGTCACCCCGGAGATGCTGGCGACGGGCATGGGGGCAGGCACCTTCATGCCCCGGCGCACCCTGGAGGACCCCGAGATCGCCGCATTGGCCAAGTGTTTCGCCCACAACGACGGGGTTCGGGTACTGCCCGACACCATCAAGTACCTGCACGAGCGCACCGCCGACGAAACCGGTTGGCTGGAAGCGCTTTCCACCAGCCCCGTCAACACCACGCTGGCGTGGGGGCTGCACGACAGCATCGCGCCCCTGCGCGTGCCCAACCACGTCTGGCAGGCGTATCTGAAGAACAAGCCGGGCCGCAACCGCTACTGGGTGGTTCCCCACGCCGATCACTACCTGCAGTGCGACGCGCCCGGGCAACTGGCCCAGATCGTCCGGCTCACCGCCCAGGGCGTGGACCTGCCGCTGCAGACGCTCGGCGATGAGCCCGACGGCGCGGTGCTGATCGACAAGACCACCGTCTAACCGGTGACGACGGGCAGGCGCGCCCACCCGCGCACGCTGGCGGTATGTGCGCGCTGCGCGTTGGCGTAGTCGACGTCCCAGTCCGGCCAGCGTTTGAGCACCTCTTCCAGGGCCACCCGGGCCTCCATCCGGGCCAGCGCCGAGCCGAGGCAGAAATGCAGGCCCTGACCGAAGCTGAGGTGGCCGCCCCGGCGGTGGATGTCGAAGCGGTCCGGGTCGGGGAACTGCCGCTCGTCCCGGTTGGCGGAACCGTTGAGCAGCAACATGAACGAACCCTCCGGCACGACGCGACCGTGGTGCTCGGCGTCGCGGGCGACGTAGCGGGCCTGCACCGGCGAGGGCGGCTCGTAGCGCAGCGTCTCCTCCACCGCCCCGGGGATCAGCGTCGGGTCGGCGACGAGCTCGCGACGCTGCTCCGGGTGCTCTGCGAGCAGCTGCCCCGCGAATCCGATGAGCCGGGCGGTGGTCTCGTTGCCGGCACCGGCGATCATGGCGGTGTAGGACAGCACCTCGGTGCGCGACAGCGGGCGCCGCGTGCCGTCGGGCTCGTCGATCTCGGCCCGCAGCAGTTCGGTCATCAGATCATCGGAGGGGTGATCGGACCGCCAGTCGATGTACTCGGCGAACATGACGATCATGTCCTCGAACACACTCGGATTGACCTCGTCGAGCCTGCGGCCCCCGGCCGCCTCGATCAGGGTCCCGTTGCGATCGCGGATGTTCGCCTGGTCCTTTTCGGGAATGCCGAGCAGATATCCGATGGTCCGCATCGGCAACATCGCCCCGAGATCGGCGACGAAGTCGAAGCCGCCCGCGCCGATCAACGGGTCCAGCTCGCGCACACAGAACCCGCGCACCAAAGACTCCACGGCCAGCATCCTGCGGGGGGTGAACACCCGCGACAGCAGGCGCCGGTGCAAATCGTGCAGCGGGGGATCCTCGAACAGCAGGATGCCCGGCGGCACTTCGATGTTGGCGAACAGGATGTCGGCGGTGGTGCCGCGCCCGGAGCGGTAGGTTTCCCAGTTGGGCAGCTCGCGGGCCACGTCCTCGTAGCGGCTGAGCGCGTAGAAGCCGTATCTCTCGTTGTAGTACAACGGAGCCTCGTCGCGCATGCGCTGCCACACGGGGTACGGGTCGTCGTCGATGCCGGAGTCGAACGGGTCGTAGTACAACCCGACCGCGCTGGTTTCTGTCATCGCATCCCTTCGCTGACTCACTCGTGCCGGTGCAGGAAGCCGTGCAGGGTGGCCTGCACGAGTTCGTCGACGATCACCGCTCTGGGCGGCGGCTCGGTTCCGAAGTAGGTCGAACGCAAGGCGGCCATGCCGGCGATCATCGCCACCGTCGAATGGGCCGGCAGGTCCGGATGCTCCGAGCGCATCCCGCGCATGTTCATGCCCTCGGCGCTGATCCGGCTGAGCAGCGTGAGCGCCCGCCTGACCTCGGCCAGGCCCGCGTCGGCCTTTTCCTCCTCGCTGAGCGCCCCGGACGCCATCAGCGTCAGCAGCAGGCCCTGGTGTTCGACGAACACGTCGTAGAGCCGGCCGACGAAGAGCCCGGCCAGCTCCTCCTCGTCGGTCTCCTCGGGGACGATCGACTGCCACGTCCGGCCGAATTCGTCGACGAAGGCGGTGAAGGGCAGGACCAGGGCCTCACGGAACAGCGCCGCCTTGGAGCCGAAGTGGCGGAACAGCAGGTGCTCGGTGACGCCGGCGGCCTGGGCGATTTCCCGCGTCGTGGTGCCGCGATAGTCCTGGCGGGCGAACAGGTTTCGGGCGGCGTCGAGCAGCAGCCCGCGCGGTGCGCCGCGGGGCCGACGGGTCGCGGGAGCGCGCTCCCCGGAAGCCCGCTGGGCCATGGTGATTCCTCCTCGGAGCGCACGCGCCGGTTGACGACCGTTAAGATAGCATGCACTATTCTAAGCCATCGGCTCGGAGGCGAAAGGGGTGCGGGCGTGGGCGCCGTCATCATGCTGGGCACGCTGTTCGGGCTGATCGCCCTGATCTTCGGGCTGGTGCTGCGCTTCGACCCGGAAGCGCGGAAGCGGTGAGCGCGCAGATGACGCCGGTGATGCAGGCGGCCAGCGACTTCGCGCTCGTCGGGGGCATCGCGTTCACCGCGCTCGGGGTGTACCTCAGCGTTCGCCGGCGCGGCCTGCACCCACTGCTGCTGCTGTGCATCTCGGCGCTGTCGTTCTCCTGGATCGAGGCGCCCTACGACTGGGCGATGTACGCGCAGTTCCCGCCGGCCATCCCCCGCATGCCGTCGTGGTGGCCGCTGAACGTGACGTGGGGCGGGTTGCCGTTGTTCGTTCCCGTGGGCTACATCTCCTACTTCGTGCTGCCCGCAGTGACGGGCACGGCGCTGGGTCGATGGCTGAGCGCTCGGTTCGGATGGCGCAGGCCGCCAACGCTGTTGGTGGTGGGCCTGGTTGTCGGGTTCTGCTGGGCGCTGTTCTTCAACGGGTTCCTCGGCGCGAAACTCGGCGTGTTCTACTACGGCCGCGTGATTCCCGGACTGGCCATCCGCGAGGGGACGGTGCATCAGTACCCGCTCTACGACGCCCTGGCAATGGCCATTCAGATGATGGTGTTCACCTACCTGCTGGGGCGCACCGATGCCCGGGGGCGCAACGTCATCGAGATGTGGGCCGCGAGGCGCTCGACGAGCCGGCTCGGCTCGGCGGTCCTGTCCGTCGTCGCCGTCGTGGTCATCGGAAACGTCCTCTACGGCGCGGTTTTCGCGCCGCACCTGGTGACCAAGCTGGGCGGTTGGGTGACCGCGGGCCCGACGGGCCAGCTGTTCCCGGGCGTGCCCAACCAACCCACATGAGCCCCGCGTCAGCGGCTGGCCTCGGGCAGCACGACCTCGCCGACCCGCTCGAGGTAGGGCCACGCGATCTCGGGCGGCAGCCCGCCGCACAGCGGCGAGAGGTTGAGCATCTGACCCGCGCGGACCCGCGAAATCGCCTCCGGCACCGAGATGATCACGTGCGAGGCCGACGCGTCGCGCAACTCCTCGACGGTGTTCACGTGCGTGAATCCCGCCGTCGTCTCGTCCCCGGGATTCCAGGCGGCGTACATGCGCACATCGTGCAGCAGGTGCTCGCCGAGTTCCTTCCACGCCGCGTCGACGTCGTCGGCGACGAACACGACCGAGGCGGTGTCGCGGCCGGGAAACATCGTCGGCCCGGGCTCGTGACCGTGCTCGCGGCACGCGGCCTCGTAGGCCTCCTGCATGCCGGGCGCGTTGGCGTTGCCCAGCATGCCCAGGCCGTAGCGGCCGGCGCGCCGCGCCGCGGCCACCGTGCCGCCGCCCCACAGCATCGCCGGCCCTCCGTCGGTCAGCGGCTGGGGTGTCACGGTGATCCGGCGCCCGTCCTCGACGACCGTTTCCCCGGCGAGCAGCCGGCGCAGCAGCGGCAGCTTCTCATCGGCGAGCCGGCCGCGCTCGCCGACGGTGAGGCCGAAGTGTTCGAACTCTTCGGGCCGGTAGCCCAGTGCCATCGTGTAGGAGGCCCGCCCGCCGCTGATGATGTCGAGGACGGCCATGTCCTCGGCCAGCCGCACGGGCTCGTAGAACGGCAGGATCAGGATCAGGTTCATGGCCAATCGCTTTGTGCGCGCGGCGATTGCCGGCGCCAGCATCATCGGCGACGGCAGGTAGCCGTCCTCGGAGCCATGGTGCTCACACAGCACGGCGGCGAGGCCGCCGTGCTCTTCGGCCCAGGCGCACATCTCGGGCACCGCGGCATACAGCGCGGCGGCGGGCGCACCCCAGGCCGGGGCGCGCATGTCGAAGCGCAAGGTGAACACGGCGACTCCTAGACGAATACGTGCCGGGGCAACGTGGCCGGGATATCGAGTGAACTTAGCAATCCCGGGGCCGCGTCGACGACATAGGGGATCGCGTTGACCACCCGCATCGCCGTGGCGGCCATGGCGGCGCGGCCGGCGCCGTGACCCGCGGCCTCCCCCAGCGTCATCGCGCAGTGGATGTCCGGGTCGCCCTCGATGTCGACCCGGTAGGTCGCGTCGAACTCCGATGCCGGCCAGTCGGGTGCCACGTCGCGGGCCATCCGGATGACGTGCTCGATGACGATGGCCTCGCGGCCGTTGACCACCCCGGCGGCCCGGGTGCGCACGGCGCCGCAGGTGCCCGCCCCGATGGTGCCGAACGCCACCTCGATGTCGCGGTCCGTCAACTCGCGGTCGAGGGAACCGTTGACCCGTTCCACTTCGACCCCAAGTCCGGCGGCGATCAGGTGTATCGGCGCTTGCCAGGCCATTTCGATGAAACCCGGCGTGGAGAGCATCGGTTCGAAATCCAGGGGGCGGCCGAAACCCATCCCGTCCGTCATGACGTCGGCCACCGGGTAATGGTCGTTGAGGGCGACCTCGCTGGCGGTGATGGTGCGGATGCTTTTCGACTGCGTCGTCATCAGCAGCGCGAGTTGGTCGCACGCGAACCCCGGAAAGATGCCCGAGACGTAGAACGACGCCCCGCCGGCCCGGGCGGCCGCCGCGAGTTGGTCGCGCCAGTCAGGGGCGAAGTACGACGGCGGGTGCACCAGGCTCGTCGACGACGTCGACACGACGTTGATCCCGGCCTCGAGCAGCCGCAGGTAGTCGGGCACCATGGCGCCGTCCCGCTCCGGACCGCTGGCCGCGTACACCACACAGTCGGGCTTGCAGGCGATCAGCGCGTCGGCGTCGTCGGTGGCCGGCAGCCCCAGCGGTGCACCACCCGCCAACTCGCCCGCATCCCTACCGACCTTGCCCGGCGAATGTACCCACACGCCAACCAGTTCCAGATCCGGCCGACGGCTGATGGCGTCGATCGCGATCGACCCCACTCCCCCGGTGGACCACACGACGGTGCGCAACGGCGGGTCTGACGACAACGGATTCTCCTTACTCGGCGTTGGCCCGCGCGGCGGCCGCCGCGGCGTGTTCGAGATACGGCCATGCGAGGTCGGGGGCGATGCCGCCACACAGCGGGTGCAGCGGCAGCGGGTGGCCGCCGCGCACGTAGTCGGTCGCCTCGTCCGAGGTGAAGATGCGGTAGGGGCCGCCTTCTTCGCGCAGCGCCGCCACGCTGTCGGCGCGGGTGATACTGGCAACGGAGTGGTCTTGGGTGCGGTAGGACGCCGCGGTCCGCGCGTCGTGCAACAGGTGCGGCCCCAGTTCCCGCCACGCCGCGTCGATGTCGTCGCCCACGAAAACTGCTGTCGGAACGCTTGGTTCGGGGAACTGAACGATACCGGGCTCGTGCCCGTGCGCACGGCATTGCGCTTCGTAATACTCTTGCAGACCGGGCGAGGCCGTCTGGGAGATGAATCCCAGCCCGTAACGCCCGGCCCGCCGCGCCGCGGCCCTGCTGCCGCCGGCGATCAGCGCCATCGGCCCGTCGGGCGACGCACATCGAGGGGTGACGCGCACCGTGCGACCCCGGTATTGCACGGCCTCGCCGCGCACCAGCGGGCCCAGCACGGCCAGCGTCTCGTCGGCGAGCCGACCGCGGGTGGTCATGTCGATGCCGAAGTGGTCGTATCCCTCGCGTCGATGCCCGACTCCGAACGCGTAGGAGACCCGTCCGCGACTGATCAGGTCCAGCACGCTCATCTCCTCGGCGAGCCGCACGGGATCCCACAACGGAATCGGCACCGCGGCCAGCAGGATCGCCAGGTCGCGGGTCCTGGCCGCGATCGCCGCAGCCAGTGTCAGCGGTGCGGGCAGATGCCCGTCCTCGGCGCCGTGGTGCTCGGAGAGCACGGCCAGCAGGGCACCCCGGGTTTCGGCCCACGCGCACATCTCGATCGCCGCGGCGTAGAGATCGGCGGCCGGCCCGGCCCACGCCGGGGCGCGCATGTCGAACCTGAGCGTGAACATCAGCGCCCGCTCCCGCGCCGGGGCGACGTCGTCGTCACACCCCGCAGACTAACCTAAGATTTGTTCATTAGGATAGTGCTTGCTCTCTTAAACCCTTGACCGTGCGGACCGGCGGCTGCTAGCTTCCGAATCGAACGTTGGGCAGCGGCCTTTGTAAATAGAACGGCCGCTTCAGCTTTCATCACGCATGCGACCGAGGAGGACGACGATGCCGGCTCAGCGGGTGGTGGTGTGGGCGACGGGCGGCATCGGATCGATCGCCATCAACGCCATCCGGCGGCGACCCAACCTGGACCTGGTCGGTGTGTGGGTGCACTCGCAGGACAAGGTCGGCAGGGACGCCGGGGAGCTCGCCGGCGGCGAGCCGATCGGCCTGAAAGCCACCGACGACGCCGACGCGCTGATCGCCCTGAAACCCGACTGCGTGATCTATGCCGCCAGCGGCCCGGAACGCGACGCGCTGGCCATCCCCGACTACGCCAGGCTGCTCGAAGCCGGGATCAACGTCGTCACCACCAGCACCACGCGCCTGGTCAATCCGCACGCCTATCAGCCCGCGGAGTGGCACGACCAGTTGGCCGCCGCGGCCAAACAGGGTCAGGCGTCGCTGTACGCGTCGGGGATCGAGCCGGGCTTCGCCGCCGACTACCTGCCGCTGGTGCTGTCCACCCAGTCGGCGTCCATCGAGAAGATCCACGCATTCGAGATCGGCCTGTACGACGACTACGGCGTCCCCGACATCATGAGCGACGCGTTGGGCTTCGGGCGCCCGCTCGACTACCAACCCTGGATCGGCTTTCCCGGTGCGATCGCCGGCGAATGGCAGGGCCAGATCCGGTTGATCGCCGACGCGCTCGGCGGCGAGGTGCAGGAGGTGCGCGAGCGTTTCGACCGCGCGGTCACCCACCGGACCCTGAACGTCGCGATGGGCACCGTCGAGGCGGGAACGTGCGGCGCGCTGCGGATGCAGGCCATCGGGGTGGTCGACGGCCGCGAGGCCATCGTCATCGAACACGTCACGCGACTGGCGCACGACGTCGCCCCCGACTGGCCGACCGGGATCGGCGACCTGTCCTACCGCATCGTCATCACCGGCGACCCCGACATCGACTGCACCCTGGCGGCGACGCTGAAGGATCCCCGCAGGGCCGGGATCGCGGGCATGACCTCCGGAGCCGGCGCGATGGTCGCCACCGCGATGCGCGTCGTCAACGCCGTCCCGTATGTCGTTGCCGCAGAACCGGGATTGCTCAGTTCGCTGGATCTGCCGTTGACGATCCCGCAGCACGCGCTCGTCACCTAACCTGCGGGAGTGACGTCCAACCCGCTCGAAGAACTCACGCTCGCCCGGCTGCAGCGGCGCACCAGCATGAAGTGGCGCACGCATCCGGCCGACGTGCTGCCCCTGTGGGTGGCCGAGATGGACGTGCGGCTGGCCCCGACGGTGGCCGACGCGCTGCGCGCGGCCATCGACGACGGCGACACCGGCTACCCGTGCGGCACCGCTTTCGCCGAGGCGGTCAGCGAATTCGCTTCCCGCCGTTGGCAATGGCACGACCTGGCGGTCGCCCGCACCGCACTGGTCCCGGACGTCATGCTCGGTGCCGTCGAAGTGCTGCGGCTGGTCACCGACCGCGGGGACGCCGTCGTCGTCAACCCGCCGGTCTACGCCCCGTTCTTCGCGTTCGTCGCGCACGACGGCCGCCGCGTCGTGGAAGCGCCGCTGGGCGCCGACGGCCGCCTCGACCTGGACGCGCTGGCCGAGGCCTTCGCGCGGGCGGGGGCGTCGGGCGGCAAAGTCGCCTACCTGTTGTGCAACCCGCACAACCCGACCGGAACCGTACACACCGTCGACGAATTGCGCGGGGTGGCCGAGCTCGCCCGTCGGTTCGGCGTCCGGGTGGTCTCCGACGAGATCCACGCCCCGGTGATCCTGCCGGGGGCGCGTTTCGTCCCGTATCTTTCCGTCCCCGGTGCCGAGGACGCGTTCGCCCTGATGTCGGCCTCCAAGGCGTGGAGCCTCTCGGGGCTCAAGGCGGCCCTGGCGATCGCCGGCCCGCAGGCCGCGGCGGACCTGCGCCGGATGCCCGAAGAGGTCAGCCACGGGCCCAGCCACCTCGGCGTCATCGCGCACACCGAAGCGTTCCGGAGCGCAGCCGACTGGCTCGACAGGCTGCTGCGCGGACTGGACGACAACCGGCGGTTGCTCGCTGACCTCGTCGCCGAGCACCTGCCCGCGGTGAGATATGCACCGCCGCAGGGCACTTATCTCGCCTGGCTGGATTGCCGGCAACTCGGCTGCCCCGAGGAGATCGGCGACGGCCTCGCGGTGGTGGCCGACCTGGCCGGGCCGGCCCGCTGGTTTCTCGACCACGCCCGCGTCGCGCTCAGTTCCGGCCACGTCTTCGGGACCGGCGGCACCGGGCACGTGCGGTTGAACTTCGCCACCTCGCAAGCGATCCTCGTCGAGGCGGTGTCGCGGATGGGCCGGGCGCGGCGCGATTCGCGGTAGCCGCGTCAGCCAACCAGCGCGGTCCGCGCGCGCCGCACCGCGCCGTCGTCGACGCCGGCGGCGTCGAGGAACCCGCGCAGCGAGCCGTACCGGTCGTCGATGGTCTTGCGGGCGGCCGCGAGGTATTCCTCACGCACACCGAGCACCTGGTCGGGCAGCCGGCCCCGCACGTAGTCGAGGATCTCGGGAGTCACGCTGTCGCTGCGCGCCTCGACGGTGCGCAGGATGCGTTCGCGCAACATCGGAACCGAGTCGTTGCTGGCCAGGAAATCGGCTTTGATCAGGTCGTCGTCCACCCCGACGGCTTCCAGCACGACGGCGACGGCCAGACCGGTGCGGTCCTTGCCGGCGAAGCAGCTGACCAGGACCGATCGCGTGTCGCCGATCATCCGGATGACCTGCCCCACCGCCGCGCGGGTGCCGGGCAGGGCCGAAAACCGTTCGTACTCCTCGATCATGAACCGGCGTGCGGCCGCGACCGGCTCCTCGTCGTCGGGCTTGTCGGTGAGCATCCGCTCGAAAGCCTGTTCGTGCGGTGCGGCGTGCTCGCCGTCGAACGCGAGCCGATGCACCACGACACCCTCGGGCACGGCACTGCCGCCGTGGCGCTCCACCTCGGTGATCGACCGCAGGTCGGCCACATCGGTGACCCCGAGGCGCCCCAGCGCCGCGCGGCCGGCGGCGTCCAGCGCGCTCAGCTCGCTGGACCGGAAGAAACGGCCGGGACGTATCCCCGTCGCCAGCGCGACATCCCGGCAGTTCCACGCGCCGGACACGTCGGCGGTCATCGCGGCCGGCCTATTCGAGAGATCCGTGTCGTCCATGTTGCTCGCATCCTAGTAAAGCGCCGATCGGCACCGTCGTTCTCATCTGCATAGACAGTTGACGTGAACGGGCGGTGTCGAGTTTTGACGGCCCCGTCAAAGCCTTTCCGCCGGCCGATGAGAGCGCCGGCGAAAAACTTCTACTGGACGAATTCGCGTCGCGGGGAGAGGCTTGCAATGGTGTCCGCCCCCCGGAGGTGCTGAATATGCATGTGCTGCGAACCCCCGACTCGCGATTCGAAAACCTGGAGGGCTATCCGTTCGTAGCGAACTACCTCGACGTGACGGCGCGCGACACCCGGCCGCTGCGGATGCACTACCTCGACGAAGGCCCCGTCGAGGGGCCGCCGATCGTGCTGCTGCACGGCGAGCCCACCTGGAGCTACCTGTATCGGACAATGATCCCGCCGCTGACCGAGGCGGGGTACCGGGTGCTCGCGCCCGACCTGATCGGTTTCGGCCGTTCCGACAAGCCCAGCCGGGTCGAGGACTACACCTACCTGCGCCACGTCGAGTGGGTGACCTCGTGGTTCGAGCTGCTCAACCTGAGGGACGTCACGCTGTTCGTGCAGGACTGGGGTTCGCTGATCGGGTTGCGCATCGCCGCCGAGCACGGTGACCGGATCGCGCGGCTGGTGGTGGCGAACGGATTTCTTCCCACGGCCCGGCAGGGCACCGCTCCCGCCTTCTACGCGTGGCGCGCCTTCGCGCGCTACTCCCCCGTGCTGCCCGCCGGCCGCCTGGTGGGCGTGGGCACCGTCCGCCGGGTTCCTGCCAAGGTGCGGGCGGGCTACGACGCACCCTTCCCCGATAAGGCGTATCAGGCCGGGGCCCGGGCGTTCCCCCAGTTGGTGCCGACCTCGCCCGACGATCCCGCCGTTCCGGCCAACCGTGCCGCCTGGGATGCGCTGGGCCGCTGGGAGAAGCCCTTCCTCGCCGTGTTCGGATCCCGCGACCCGATCCTGGGGCGTGCCGACCGCCCCCTGATCAACCACATTCCCGGCGCCGCGGGCCAGCCCCACGCCCGCATCAACGCCAGCCATTTCATCCAGGAGGACAGCGGACCGGAACTGGCCGAGCGCGTCCTGTCCTGGCAACAGGCGATCCACTGAGGAGACGTCAGCGCGTTGCGCAAACGGCTGCAATACCGCCTGCTCGCAATCGGTTTGGTGACCGCGGACGAGGGCGCGTCAGCCGGTGACGGCCAGTACGGCCGCGGCCAGCTCGGGGCGGCACACCACCAGGTCCGGCAGCTTGGGGTCCGGCTGGTTGTAGGCCAGCGCCGACCCGTCGATGCGGGACGTGTGCAGGCCGGCCGCGCGGGCCACCGCCACCGGGGCGGCCGAGTCCCATTCGAACTGGCCCCCGGCGTGCACGTACACGTCGGACAGACCCTGCACGATCGAGGCCACCTTGGCTCCGGCGGAACCCATTTCCACCAGGACACCGTCCAGTGCGTCGCGGACGGCCAGCGCGATGGCGGGCGGGCGGGTGCGCGAGACCACGATGCGCGGCTGGTAGGT
>NZ_VMQU01000055.1 GCF_007714205.1 Mycobacterium helveticum
CCCCCGTCGCGGGTGGCGTCGCAAGCTTCGCCGACCGGGGCGGCGGGCGGGGCGCCGACCTCCTCTCCCACCACGTCGGTGGGCGCGGCCCCGGTCGGCTCGGGGTTCGGCTGGGTCATCGCGGTACCCCCGGCCGGCCGGGCGCGCTGCGGTTGGCCCGCACCCGCAGCGCGGTCACGATCTCGGGCCCCAGCAGGGTGACGTCGCCCGCACCCATCGTGACGATGACGTCGCCGGGGCCGGCGGCCGCGGCCACCTCTGCGGCCACCGCGGAGAAGTCGGGCAGGTAGCGCACCGGCGCACCGACGTGCGCGGCGACGCTGGCGCCGCTGACACCTGCGAGCGGTTGCTCGCGCGCGCCGTAGACGTCGAGGACGAACACCTCGTCGGCGGCGTCCAGCGCGCGACCGAACTCGGCGGCGAAAGCCTTTGTGCGCGAATACAAGTGCGGCTGGAACACCACGACGCAGCGACCGCCGCCGGCCTGGTCGAGCAGCGTGCGCACCGCCGCCAGCGTGGCGCTGATCTCCGTTGGGTGGTGGGCGTAGTCGTCGTACACCCGCACCGGCGCGTGGCCGTCTCCGGACGTGCCGACCAGTTCGAAGCGGCGGCGCACCCCCTCGAAACCGGCCAGCCCGTCGAGCACCTCGTCGGCGGGGGCGCCGATCTGGGTCGCCGCCAGCAGCGCGCCCAGCGCGTTGAGCGCCATGTGCCGACCCGCCACCGACAGCCGCATCACACGCGGATGAGGCTCGCCGGCCAGTTGGATGTGGGCGACCGCCCCGGTGCCCTGTTGCTCCCAGTCCACCAGCGTGCCGGCCAGGCTGTCGCCCGCCGACCCGTAGCGCAGCACGCGGACACCCAGCTCGGCGCTGCGCTCGGCCAGCGCGGCCGCGCCGGGGTCGTCGGTGCAGACCACGAGCGCTCCACCGGGCGCCAGCCGCTCCACGAAGGAGTCGAACACCCCGGCGTAGGCGTCGGCGCTGCCGTAGAAATCCAGGTGATCGGTCTCGATGTTGGTCACCACGGCGACGTCGGGCCGGTACTCCAGCAGCGAGCCGTCGCTCTCGTCGGCCTCGGCGACGAAGCAGTCGCCGCTGCCGTGGTGGGCGTTGGTCCCGGCCTCGCCGAGCTCCCCACCGACGGCGAACGATGGGTCGCGTCCGCAGTGCTGCAGGGCCACGATCACCATCGACGTCGTGGTCGTCTTGCCGTGCGTGCCGGTGACCATCAGGGTGGTGTGCCCGTCCATCAGCCTGGCCAGCACGGCCGGTCGCAGCAGCACCGGGATGCCGCGGCGCCGGGCCTCGACGAGCTCGGGGTTGGTCTTCGGGATGGCGGCGTAGGTGGTGATGACGGCCGTGGCGCCGCCCGGCAACAGGTCCAGCGAGGAGGTGTCGTGCCCGACGCGGACCAGCGCTCCCCGGGCCCGCAGCGCATGCACGCCGCGCGACTCCTTGGCATCCGACCCGGACACCAGGGCGCCCCGGTCCAGCAGAATGCGGGCGATGCCCGACATGCCGGCGCCGCCGATGCCGACCATGTGCACCCGCTGCAGCTCGGGCGGCAGCGGCCGGGCGGTCACGGCGTCCCTCCGCCTTCCCGGCCGGATGCCGGTTGGTGGCGCGCCGTCCGGGCCCGGCGCGCGATGTCCAGCGCGGCCCGGGCGACCTCGCGCGCCGCGTCGGGATGGCCCACCCGGGCGGCGGCAGCCGTCATCGCCGCCAACCGCGGCGGGTCGTTGAGGAGCCCGGCGGCCTGCCGGGCGACCAGCTCCGGGGTCAGGGCGGCGTCGGCCACCACCGTGCCGCCGCCGGCGTTGACCACCGGCAGCGCGTTGAGCCGCTGTTCGCCGTTGCCGATCGGCAGCGGGACGTAGATGGCCGGCAGGCCGACGGCCGAGACCTCGGCGACCGTCATCGCCCCGGATCGGCAGATGACCAGGTCGGCGGCGGCGTAGGCCAGGTCCATCCGGTCCAGGTAGGGCACCGCCACGTAGGGCGGGTCGCCCGGCCCGGGACGACGGAGGTCGAGGGTGTTCTTGGGGCCGTGCGCGTGCAGCACCGACACGCCCGCGGCGGCCAGGTCGGCGGCGGCCCCGGACACGGCGCGGTTGAGCGACACCGCCCCCTGCGAGCCGCCGAACACCAGCAGCACCCGCGCGTCGCCGGCGAAGCCGAAGTGCGCCCGCGCCTCGGCCCGCAGCGCCGCGCGGTCCAGCGTGGTGATGGCCGCGCGCACCGGCACGCCGACGACCTCGGCGCGCGCCAGCCCGCAGCCGGACACCGCGGCGAGCACCCGGTCGGCGGTGCGG
This sequence comes from Mycobacterium helveticum, assembly GCF_007714205.1. Lineage (GTDB taxonomy): Bacteria > Actinomycetota > Actinomycetes > Mycobacteriales > Mycobacteriaceae > Mycobacterium > Mycobacterium helveticum. The sequence goes on from NZ_VMQU01000055.1 coordinate 2,315, forward strand.
GCGCCGACGCGGTTCGCCAGCCCGGCGCGCGCGTTGGCTTCGTGGATCAGCACCGGGATGCGGCGGCGCAACCGCGGCACGCCGCGGGCGGCCAGGTAGGCAGGCAGCGCGACGTACCCGCCGAACCCGACGACCACGTCGGCGTCCACGCCGTCGAGCACCGCGCGGGTCTCCCGGACGGCACGCCACACCCGCGGCGGCAGCCGCGCGAGGTCACCGCCGGGTTTCCGCGGCAGCGGCACCGGCGTGATCAGTTCGAGATGGTAGCCGCGCTCGGGCACCAGCCTGGTCTCGAGGCCGCGCGCGGTGCCCAACGCGGTGATCCGGACCTGCGGATCCAGCGCGGCCAGCGCGTCGGCCACGGCCATCGCGGGCTCCACGTGCCCGGCGGTCCCGCCGCCGGCGAGCACGACCGACAAGGCACCGGCGGGCGAGGGGCTTGCCCCCAGCCCGCCGGCGGACTTCTCGACGGTGTCGTTCACCCGTAACGCTGACCTTCCAGTGCGCGAGCGCGCCGCGTTTGGCGCTGACCGGCGTAACGCTGGCCAGACCCATGATGCCTGGCCCGCACGCGGGCGGTCCCCCCAGACTGCCGGGCCGGCCGGGCGGCCGGGCGCAGCGGCGCCTCGGAGTTGCGGGCGGGCGCCCTGGCCGCCTGCGAGCGGACGCCCTTGCGATCCCGGAACGACTCCAGGCGGGTCGGCACGTACGGCTGCGGCAGCGGCAGCCGCAGCAACCGGTTGACCTTGTCGTCGCGCCCGGCGCGCAGCGCGGCCACCGCCTCCGGCTCGTGACGGGCCGCGTTGGCCATGATACCGATCATGAAAAGCGTTGCCGCTGTTGATGTCCCACCGGCTGAAATCAGTGGCAGCTGGATGCCGGTGACCGGCAGGATGCCGATCACGTAGCCGATGTTGATGAACGCCTGGCCCAACACCCACATGGTCGTGGCGGCGGTCAACAGCCGCAGGAACGGGTCGGCCGACCGACGCGCGATCCGCATCCCGGTGTAGGCGAACAGCCCGAACAGCGCCAGCAGCCCGAACGCGCCGATGAACCCGAGCTCCTCGCCGATGATCGCGAAGATGAAGTCGTTGTGCGCGTTGGGCAGATAGTTCCACTTGGCCACGCCCTGGCCCAGGCCGTCGCCGAAGATGCCGCCGTGAGCCAGCGCGAACTTCGCCTGCCGGGCCTGATAACCGGTGTCCTGCGGGTCGTTCTCCGGGTTGATCCAGGACCGCACCCGCTCCGAACGGTAGCCGGCGGACATGGCCAGGACCGCGCCCGCGGCGAACACCGCCAGCAGCGAGGTGCCGAAGACGCGAAGCGGCAGGCCGCCGTACCACAGCAGGGCCAGCAGGATGATACCCAGCGACACCGTCTGCCCCAGGTCGGGCTGGGCCACGATCAGCGCCAGCGAGATGACGGCGGCGGGCACCAGCGGGATCAGCATCTCCCGCAGCGAGGCCCGCTCCAGCCGCCGGGCCGCCAGCAGGTGCGCGCCCCAGATGGCCAGCGCGATCTTCGCCAGCTCGGAGGGCTGCATCGACAGCCCGCCGACGACGAACCATTTGCGGGATCCGTTGGCCAGGTTGCCGATTCCGGGCACCAGAACCAGCACCAGCAGGATGACGGTGACCACGTAGCCGGTGAACGCGACGCGGCGCAGGAACCGCACCGACATCCGCAGCGCCACGTAGAACCCGCCCAGCCCGATGACCGTCCACAGGACCTGCTTGCCGAAGATGACCCACGCCGATCCGTCGGAGTCGTAGGACCGCACACCCGAGGCCGACAGCACCATGATGAGGCCCAGCGTCGTCAGCAGCCCGGCCACGGCGATGATCAGGTGGAACGACGTCATCGGCCGGTTCAGCCAGGCGCCGAAGCGGTGGCGCGGCCCGGCCTTCTCGGCCTTCGCCTTGCTCGTGCGCTTCGCCGGGTCGGTGTCGGTGGTGTCCGGCGCGGGCGGGTCGCCCTGCGCGCCGGTTTCGGCCGCGCCGGCTTTCTTGCCCCGGGCCAGCAGCCGGGTCAGCGCGTTGTCCACACCCGCCTACCGGAGGGCCGCGCGCACGGCGGCCGCGAAGGCGTCGCCCCGCTCGGCGTAGCCGCCGAACTGGTCGAACGAGGCGCCGGCGGGCGCCAGCAGCACCGTGTCTCCCGGCTGGGCAAGGTTGCGTGCCGCGGCCACTGCGGCCGTCATGACGCGAACACCGAGATCCCCGCCCGTGGGCTTCACTTCTGTCACATCTATCTCAGAAATCACAGCAGTCGCATCCATACCAGCATCCTCGCCTGTCACAACCTGGACGACGGGGACATCCGGCGCGTGTCGCGATAACGCCTCTGCAACCTTCTGCCGGTCGCGACCGATGAGCACCGCTCCGACCAGCCGGGACGCGATCCTGGCGACCTCCTCGTCGACCGACGCGCCCTTCAGCAAACCGCCCGCCACCCAGACCACCCGGGGGTAGGCCAGCACGGACGCCTCGGCGGCGTGCGGGTTGGTGGCCTTCGAGTCGTCGACGTAGGTGATGCCGTCGGCGACGGCGACGACCTCGGCCCGGTGCCGGCCCAGCCGGAACGACCCGATCGCCGCGGCGATGGCCCCGGCGGGCACCCCGAAGGACCGGGCCAGCGCGGCCGCGGCCAGGGCGTCGAGCACCCCGACGGGGCCCGGCACCGGGATCGAGTCGACGCCTGCCAGCGCCAGGTCCTCGGCAAAGGCCCGGTCGACGAGCCGGCCGTCGCGCACGCCGAGCTCGCCGGGGGCCGGTTCGCCCAGCCGGAAGCCGGCCCGTACCGGCGCCGCCGCGGTCTCCAGCAACGCGGCGGCTCGCGCGTCGTCCAGTCCGACCACGGCCACCCGGCCGTCGAGCACCCGGGCCTTGTCGGCGGTGTACTCGGCCATCGACGCGTGCCAGTCCAGGTGGTCCTCGGCGATGTTGAGCACGACGCCGGCCTCGGGCCGCAACGACGGCGCCCAGTGCAGCTGGAAGCTGGACAGCTCGACGGCCAGCAGGTCGGCGGGCTCGTCGAGGACGTCCAGCACCGGACTGCCGATGTTGCCGCACAACAGCGCGCGGCGGCCCCCGGCGATCAGCATGGCGTGCAGCATCGACGTCGTCGTCGTCTTGCCGTTGGTGCCGGTCACGACGAGCCAGCGGCGCGGCGGGCCGTAGTGGCCCGCGGCGTCGAGCCGCCAGGCCAGCTCGACGTCACCCCAGATCGGCACCCCCGCCGTCGCCGCGGCGGCCGGCACCGCCGTGCCCGGCGCGAAGCCGGGGCTGGTCACCACCAGCGCGTATGCCGAGATGCGTTGCGCGGCCGCCGACGTCGACTCGGTCGCCACGCCCCGCTCGGCGTACCCGCGCAGCGTGGCCGGGTCGTCGTCGCACAGGGTCACCGCGGCGCCGAAGCGGGACAGGGCCGCCAGTGCCGCCCGGCCCGTCACACCGCCGCCGGCCACCAGGACGGGCGCGCCCGGCACCAAGGGAACCATCGCCTTGTCGAAGCCGCTCATCACGCACCGACCGCGGCCAGCCACTCACCGTAGAACAGGGCCACGCCCAGGCCGCAGGTGATCGCGGTCAGCAACCAGAAGCGGATGATCACCGTCGTCTCGGCCCAGCCGGCCAATTCGAAATGGTGGTGGAAGGGCGCCATCCGGAACACCCGGCGCCCGGTGGTGCGGAAGGCCAGGATCTGCACCACGACGGAGCTGACCTCGGCGACGAACAGCGCACCCAGCACGACGGCGAGGACCTCGGTGCGACTGGTGACCGACAGTCCCGCGATGATGCCACCCAGCGCCAGGGACCCGGTGTCGCCCATGAAGATCTTGGCGGGCGCGGCGTTCCACCACAGGAAGCCGATGCACGCGCCGGCGGTGGCGGCGGCCACGATCGCCAGGTCCAGCGGATCGCGCACGTTGTAGCACGCCAGGCCGGGCGCGGTGACGCAGGCGTTGCGGTACTGCCAGAAGGTGATCAGTACGTAGGCGGCGGTGACCATCGCCATGCTGCCGGCCGCCAACCCGTCCAGGCCGTCGGTGAAGTTGACCGCGTTGGACCAGGCGCTGACCACGATCACGCAGAACAGCACAAACAACGCCGGCGCCAGCGTAACGGTGGCGATCTCCCGGACGTAGGACAGGTTCGGGCTGGCCGGGGACAGGCCGTTGGCGTTGTGGAACTGCAGCACCAGCACCCCGAACAGCACCGCGGCGGCGACCTGCCCGAGCATCTTGGCCGTCTTGTTCAGCCCGAGGTTGCGCGACCTGCGGATCTTGATCAGGTCGTCGAGGAACCCGACGCCGCCCAGCGCGGTGGCCAGGCCGAGCACCAGCAGGCCCGACGCGGACACCCCTTCGCCGTCGAAGGCGAGGCCGGCGAGGTGCGTGCCCAGGTAGCCCGCCCAGATGCCGGCGACGATCGCCACCCCGCCCATCGACGGCGTGCCGCTCTTGGTGTGGTGGCTGGGCGGGCCGTCCTCGCGGGCCTGGTGCCCGAATCCCTGCTTGGTGAACAGCCGGATCAGCGCCGGGGTCAACAGGATGGACACCGTCAGCGCGATTGCGACGGCGACGAGGATCTGTCTCACCGGGGGGCCTCGTCGGCGGGCTCGCCGCCCGGCGCGTCCCGGGCCAGGGCGTCGGCCAGCGCGCCCAGCCCGGCCGCGTTGGACGCCTTGACCAGGACCACGTCGCCGGGCCGCACCTCGGCGCGCACCAGGGCCAGGGCCGCGTCGGGGTCGGCCACACTCACGGCTCCGGCGCCCCATCCGCCTTCCAGGACCGCTCCGTGGTGCATGGCGCTCATCGACCTCCCATTTCCCACGACGACCAGTCGAGACACATCTAAGCGCACGGCCAGCCTGCCGATGCGCTCATGCTCGGTTATCGCGTCCTCACCGAGCTCGGCCATCTCCCCCAGCACCGCCCAGCTGGTGCGCTTTGCGCCCGCGCGGGCCCCGCCGCCGTGGGCGATCTGAGCCAGCGCCTGCAGCCCGGCCCGCATCGAGTCGGGGTTGGCGTTGTAGGCGTCGTCGATCACGGTGACCCCGTCGGCGCGGGTGATGACCTGCATCCGGTGCCGCGACACGGGACCGGCGCCGGCCAGCGCGTCGGCCACCTGTTCGGGCCCGGCGCCGCACTCCAGCGCGACCGCGGCGGCGCACAGCGCGTTGGTGACCTGGTGGTCGCCGTGGACGCCCAGCCGGACCTCGGTCGCGGCGCCGCGCGCGTGCAGGGTGAAGCGCGGCCGGGCCAGCTCGTCGAGCGAGACGTCGTCCGCCCACACGTCCGGGGTTGCCGGGCCGGCCCGCCCGACCCGCACCACCCGGGCCGCGGTCACCCCCGCCATCGCCGCCACCGCCGGGTCGTCGGCGTTGAGGACGACCACCCCTGACGACGGAACAGATTGCGGCAGTTCAGATTTCGTTCTGGCGATGGCGTCCCGGGAGCCGAACTCGCCCAGGTGCGCGGTGCCCACGTTGAGGACCACGCCGATCGCCGGCGGGGCGATCTGCGCCAGCGCGGCGATGTTGCCGGGGTGGCGCGCCGACATCTCGAGCACCAGGAAGTCGGTGCGGCGGGTGGCGCGCAGCACCGTCCACGGGTGACCCAGCTCGTTGTTGAACGACCCCGGCGGGGCGACCACCTCGCCCAGCGGCGCCAGCACGGCGGCCACCAGGTCCTTGGTCGAGGTCTTTCCCGACGACCCGGTGATCCCGATGATCGTCAGCCCGCCGGCCACCAGCTCGTCGGCCACCGCCCGGGCCAGCTGGGCCAGCGCGGCGAGCACGGCGGCACCCGAGCCGTCGGGGTCGTGCTCGAGCACCCCGGCCCGCGAAGCCGAAGCGCCTTCGGGGGCAACCACGATGGCGGGGACGCCGACCGGGCGGGCCGCCAGCACCGCGACCGCGCCCGCGGCCGCCGCCGCGGCCGCGTGGTCATGCCCGTCGGAGCGCGCGCCGGGCAACGCCAGGAACAGCCCGCCGGGGCCGACCGCGCGCGAGTCGAACTCCACGGTGCCGGTGACCCGCAGCGCCGCGGCGTCCTGTGGCGAGATGTCGGCCAGCGTGCCGCCGACGATCTCGGCGATCCGGGCGACGGTCAGGTCGATCATCGCCGTGCCGCCAGGGCGTCGGCCAGCTCCACCCGGTCGTCGAACGGGCGGGTCCGCCCGGCGCCGCGCTGCCCGGTCTCGTGCCCCTTGCCGGCGATCAGCACGACGTCGCCGGTGCGCGCCCACGCGACGGCGTGGTGGATCGCCGCCCGCCGGTCGGCGATCTCGACGACCTCGGCGGGACCGCGAGCCGCGCCGGCCAGGATCTCGCGGCGGATCGCCGCGGGCTCCTCACCGCGCGGGTTGTCGTCGGTGACGACGACGAGGTCGGCCAGTTCGGCGGCGATCTCACCCATCGGCGCCCGCTTGCCCGGGTCGCGCTCGCCGCCGGCGCCGAAGACCACCGCCAGCCGGCCGCCGGGGCGTTTGAGGGTCGACAGCACCGCCCGCAACGCCCCTGGCTTGTGCGCGTAGTCGACCAGCGCCAGGAAGTCCTGGCCGCGGTCGACCTGTTCCATGCGCCCCGGCACCCGGGTCTCCAGCAGACCCGGCGCCGCCTGCTCCGGGGACACGCCGGCCGCCTCCAGCAGGGCCAGCGCCACCAGGCAATTCGCAACGTTGTAGCGACCCGGCAGGTTGATGCCGACCCGGTGGTGCACGCCGGCGGGGTCCACAGCGGTGAACTCTTGTCCCCCGGCGCCCGCCAGGATCACGTCGATCGCGCGCCAGTGCGCGGGTCGGCCTTCGGCACTGACGGTGATCGCGTCCGCGGCCAACCCGGCCATCGCACGCCCGGCGTCGTCGTCGACGCACACCACGACGCGGCGCGCACGCAGCGGCGAGTTCGGGTCGAACAGCAGCGCCTTGGCTTGGAAGTAGTCGGCCATGGTGGGGTGGAAGTCGAGGTGGTCGCGGGACAGGTTGGTGAACCCGGCGGCCGCGAACCCGGTGCCGTCCACCCGGCCCAGTGTGAGCGCGTGGCTGGACACCTCCATGACCACCGTGTCCACGCCACGTTCGGCCATCACGGCGAGCATGGCCTGCAGCGCGGGGGCTTCCGGGGTGGTCAGCGCGCTGGGGACGTCGGCGCCGTCGACCCGGATGCCCACGGTGCCGATCAGCCCGGCCACCCGCCCGGCCGCACGCAGACCGGACTCCACCAGATACGTCGTGGTGGTCTTGCCCGAGGTGCCGGTGATCCCGATCACCGTCAACCGCTCGGACGGGTGGCCGTACACGGTGGCGGCCAGGTCACCGAGCACGCGGCGGGGATCGGGGTGCACGAGGACGGGGACCGCCTTGGCCAGGTTGACCATCTCAGCAACCCCGGCGGCGTCGGTGAGGATCGCGACGGCTCCCCGTTGGACCGCGTCCGCGGCATACCGCCCCCCGTGCGTGGTGGTGCCGGGCAGGGCGGCGAACAGGTCACCGGGACGCACATCCTGGCCGCGCAGCGTCACACCGGTGACCGGCACATCGGGGGCGGTAGTGCGGCCGGCCGGGACGGCGCCGACCCGGGCCGCCAGCGTCGACAGCAGCGCGCCCGCGGTGGTGCGGGGGCGGGAACCGGGTCCGAGAGGCGCCGACGACAATTTCCGGACCTCCCTTTCCCGCCGCCCGATCCCCATGATCGGCCCTGACACCCTACCTACCCGAAACCCGCCCGGGTCTGCCCTCGGGCGTGTGACGGCCGGCGGTGCGGCGTCCTCAGGTGGCCTGCAGCACCAGCGGCGGCCCCGGGTCGGGCGACAGCGGCACGTTCTCGCGCTGCATCAGCCAGCCCGCGATGTTGTGGAACAGCGGGGCCGCCGAGTGCCCCGGCGTGCCGTCGGGGTTGCGGTTCGGGTTGTCCATCATGATGCCGATGACATAGCGCGGATTGTCGACGGTCGCCATGCCGGCGAAGGTGATCCAGTAGACGTCGTCGAAGTAGCAGCCGCAGCCCGGGTTGATCTGCTGGGCGGTGCCGGTCTTACCGGCCATCTGGTAGCCGGGCACCGCCGCCGCCGGCCCGGTGCCCTGCTGGTAGCCCATCGGGTCGTGTTGCACCACGGCGCGCAGCATGTTGCGCACCGTCTGGGCCGTCTGCGCCGACACCACCCGGACGCCCTCCGGGCGCGGCTCCTCGGTGCGGGTGCCGTCGGGCGCGATCGTGGCCTTGACGATGCGCGGCGGTATCCGCACCCCGTCGTTGGCGATCGCCTGGTACATGCCGGTCATCTGCAGCAGGGTCATCGAAAGGCCCTGGCCGATGGGCAGGTTGGAGAAGGTGCTGCCCGACCACTGGTCGATCGGCGGGACCAGCCCGGCGCTCTCGCCGGGCAGCCCGACGTTGGTGCGCCGTCCCAGCCCGAACTTCTCGACCATGTCGTAGTAGCGCTCCGGGCCCACGCGCTGGGCCAGCATCAGGGTGCCGACGTTGGACGACTTCCCGAAGACGCCGGTGGTGGTGTAGGGCATCACGCCGTGGTCCCAGGCATCGTGCACGTTGACCCCGCCCATGTTGATCGAGCCGGGCACCTGCAGCACCTCGTCGGGGTTGGACAGCCCGTACTCGATGACCGACGAGGCGGTGATCACCTTGTTCACCGAGCCGGGCTCGAAGGGCGAGGACACCGACGGGTTGCCCAGCTGCCGGTCGCCTTGGCGCCCGATGTCCTGGGAGGGGTCGAAGGTGTTGTCGTTGGCCATGGCCAGCACCTCGCCGGTCTTGGCATCCAGGACGACGGCCGAGACGTTGTGCGCCCCGGACACGTTCTTGGCCTGCTGGACCTGCTGCTGCACGTAGAACTGGATGTCGTCGTCGAGGGTCAGCTGCACGGTGGAGCCGTTGACCGCGCGGTGCCGGTTGCGGTAGCTGCCGGGGATGACGACGCCGTCGGATCCGCGGTCGTAGGTGACCGAGCCGTCGGTTCCGGAGAGCTCGGCGTCCATGGACTCCTCCAGCCCCAGCAGCCCGTGGCCGTCCCAGTCGATCCCGCCGACGATGTTGGCCGCCAGCGATCCGCCCGGGTACTGGCGCAGGTCCTGTCGTTCGGAACCCACCTCGGGGTACTTGTCGGAGATCGCACCGGCGACGGCGGGGTCGACGGCGCGGGCCAGATAGACGAACGTCTCGTCGCTGTGCAGCTTCTTGAGCACGGTCTGCTGGTCCGGCTTGTTGTTCAGGCGGGCCGAGACCTCCGTGGCGATGTCGCGCAACCGCTGCTGCGGGTCGGGGGCCGACGAGTTCTTGGCCTTGGCCTCCTCCAGCTGTTTGCGAATCCGCTTCGGCTGGAAGGTCAACGCGCGCGACTCGGTGGTGAACGCGAGCTGATCGTTGTGGCGGTCGACGATGCTGCCGCGCACCGCCTTCTCGACGTCGGTGACCTTGAGCTGTCCGGCCGCCTGCGCGCGCAGCGCCGGGGCATCGGTCACCTGCAGCACGAACAGCTGCGCCGCGGCGATCAGCGTCATCGCCAGGATGACCGCGTTGCCGGCCCGACGAGCTCCCCTGGTCTTGCGGAATCGCCCGGGTTCTCGCGTGTCGGGGGCCTGGCCGGCTTTGCCCGCCGCCCGGGCCCGCCCGGGCTGCCGAGCCTCTGCCTCGGATTTGCGGGGACCGCGGCCCGGTCGCGCCGACTGCGAGCGGCGGGTCCGCCTGGGCTCCCCGCCGCTCATCCGGCCACACCCGGCGTCGCCACGGCGGGCGGCGCGAACCGTCCGGCGGTGGCCGGCTGCGGCGCCACGGCGCCGGGCACGACGGGAACCGCGGCCTGGGGGGCTTCGGGCGCCGTGCCCAGTTGCAGCGGAACCGGCACCTCGGCGGGCCCCGGGGCCGGGAACTGGCCGGGCACCGGAACGGGCAGCGGCATACCCGGGGCCGGCAACCCCGGTGTCGGGCCCGCACCCGGCAGCTGCCCGGGCACCGGGAGGACCGCGCCCGGCGGCTGCCCGGTGACCGGGGCGCCCGGCATGCCGGGCAGCGGCGCCGCCTGGGCGGGCAGGTGCTGGCCGCCCACGGTCGAGGAGCCGTCCGGGGCGCGCAGCAGCATCTCGGGTCCGGGCCGGGCCGGCGCCACCGGGCCGCCGGGGGCCGGCTCGATGCGGACCGGGACCTCGGGGGACTGCTCCGGCCGCGGCGGCGGGGGACCCTCGTCGGGCAGCTTGGCGTTCAGCGGCGGCGGCGGAACGCCGTCGGCGGGTTTGGGTGTGCCCACGACCACCCAGTTGCCGGCGGGGTCCTGGACCAGGTGGGCGGTGTCGCGCGTCGGGATCATGCCCTGCTTGCGGGCCGCCTCCGCCAGCGCCGGCGCGGACTCCGCCTCGCGCACATCGCGTTCCAGCGCCTCCTTCTGCTGCTGCAACACGCGGTTCTTCGCGCGCGCGTGGCTCAGCTGGTACGACCGCTCGGCCGAGGCGGTCGACAACCACAGCGTCAGCCCAAGCCCGAGACCGAGCGCACCGATGACCAGCACGACGAACGGGACCTTGCCGAGCAGGGTCCGGGGCCGCAGGTCGACCGCGGCCAGCCGCGCCGCCAGCCGCTCCGTCAAGCGGGGCCGGACAACCTTGGGCGCCTTGGCTTTCCGCGCCTTGGCCCGGGCCTTGGCCTGACCGGCGCTCTTGGCCCGCACCGGCCGGTCCACCGGCCGCGGGATGGGGCTGGTCTGCGGCCCCGATCCCGGTGTCCGGCCCTCTCGGGCGGGCGCCGGGGCCTTACCCGGCCGGGTGCTGTGCACCGGCTCGGCCGCGGTGCGCCTGCCCTTGCGGGCGGAACCGCCGGAGCCGGGGCCCCCGCCCCGGCGATCGCTGCCGCCGCGGCGTTTCGGCGTCTCGCGCTTGGTCCTCATGAGTCGCCCTTCCCCGTTGCGTGCCGTGCTGCTTCCACCCCGTCCTCCACCCGTTGCAGGGCCCGCAATCGCACCGCGGCGCTGCGCGGATTGCGTTCCATCTCAGCGGCATCCGCGCGTTCGGCGCCGCGCGTCAACGACCGGAACCGAGGCCCGTGGCCGGGCAGTTCGACCGGCAGGTCGATCGGCGTGCGCGTGGCGACGGCCGCGGCGAAGGCACGCTTGACGATCCGGTCCTCCAGGGACTGATACGACAGCACCACGATGCGTCCGGCGCCGGCGAGGGCGTCCAGCGCGGCCGGCAGCGCGCGGCGCAGCGAGTCCAGCTCGTCGTTGACCGCGATGCGCAGCGCCTGGAACGTGCGCTTGGCCGGATGCCCCCCGGTGCGCCGCGCCGGGGCCGGAATCGCTTGGTAGAGCAGCTCGACCAGCTCCGCGGTGGAGGTGAACGGAGCGCGAGCGCGCCGGCGCACGATCTGCGCGGCGATGCGGCGCGCGAACCGCTCCTCGCCGTAGCGGTGCAGGATGTCGGCCAGCGCCGCCTGGTCGTAGCTATTGACGATGTCGGCCGCGGTCAGCGGCGAGCCGGGATCCATCCGCATGTCCAGCGGGGCGTCGCGCGCGTAGGCGAAACCGCGCTCGGCGCGGTCGAGCTGCATCGACGACACACCCAGATCGAAGAGCACGCCGTCTACCGATCCCCGCTCCGGACAACCGGATTCGGCCAGCGCCGCGGCCAGGCCGTCGTAACGGGTGTGGACGAGCGTGACCCGGTCGGCGAATCTGGCCAGCCGGGCACGGGCGATGTCCAGGGCGCCGGGATCGCGGTCGAGCCCGATCAGCCGCAGTCCCGGCAGGTCGATGAGGAACCGCTCGGCGTGGCCGCCCGCGCCGAGCGTCGCGTCGACGAGCAGCGCTCCCGACCCGTCCGCGGCACGGCGGGTCAACGCCGGGGTCAGCAGCTCGACACAGCGGTGCAGCAGGACGGGAACGTGTCCGTGGTCACCCGAATCATCAGCCACCGCAACGCCTCCCCGGGTTTGGCGGCGGCCGTCGACCGCACGGACCGGATCCGAGAGCGCCCCTGCACCGAGGTCCCTGTCCGAAGGCACGAACCTGGCGTTGGGGAAGTACGCCAGGGTCGGTTCGGGCAGAGGCCACGATGCACGGGCATGCGCCTCAGATGATGTCGCCGAGTGCTTCATCGCTGGCCGCGGAGAAGTTCTCTTCGTGTGTCTGCTGGTAGTCGTGCCAGGCCTGGGCGTCCCAGATCTCGAGGTAGTCGACCGCCCCGATCACCACACAGTCCTTGGACAGGTTGGCGTAACGACGGTGGTCGGCCGACAACGTGATGCGGCCCTGCGCGTCGGGATGCTGCTCGTCGGTGCCGGCGGCGAGGTTGCGCAGGAACGCCCGGGCTTCCGGGTTGCTGCGCGACGTCTTGCTGGCGCGGCGGGCAAGCTGTTCGAACTCCGCGCGCGGGTAGACGGCCAGGCTGTGATCTTGGCTCTTGGTGACCATCAACCCCCCTGCCAGCGCGTCGCGAAATTTGGCGGGCAACGTCAGCCGCCCCTTGTCGTCGAGCCGGGGCGTGTAGGTGCCGAGAAACACCTGCCCACCTCCCGCCCGGAGCGGTTCGGCCTCGCCCGAACACTGCTGTCACCATACCCCACAATCCCCCACTTCACCCCATTAACAGGGCGTCGTCGGCGCGTTTCCCGGGACATTTGCCACCGTGGGCCGACCGGGCGTGCCGGGAGGGCACCGTGGAACCCGGTGGCAACCCCGGAAAACCGCATTTCAAAGGCACGATACGGCGAGTGGGGCAAAGTGGGGGGATGCGGAGCAGTCCGGTGGGGCTCAGTTCGGACGCGGTTCGGCCTCGAACCGGGCATGCCCGCAAGAACTGCCGCAAGAATGAAGGGGTAGCCCGCGGGCTACCCCTTCACGACGCCGTACGGAGCCGGCACCGCCGCGCCGGCGGCGGTTCGGCTACTGGTCGAAGCGACGGCGGAACCGGTCCTCCATGCGGCTGGTGAACGAGCCGCCGCCGCGCCTGGTGCGGCGCGGACGCAGCGACGCGGGTCCGGATCCGGGGTGCTCCGGCCGGCCCCCCAACCGGGGCCCGGTGATCGCGTACACCACGCCGGCGAACATCACGACGAAACCGACGACGCTCAGGATCGGGAAGTTCCCGATCATCGTGGCCTTGAACGCAACGCCGGATACCAGCATCGCCAGACCGATGACGAACAGCGCCGCGCCCTGCAGGCGCCGCCGCGCGGTGGGCGCGCGGAATCCTGCGCCCCGAACGCTCGAAGCGAACTTGGGGTCCTCGGCGTAGAGAGCGCTCTCGATCTGATCGAGCATCCGTTGCTCATGATCGGAGAGTGGCATTCGTCCCTCCTTGCCGACAGCTTGGCACGTCACTATCGATAGCACGCGGATGCCCGATTTGCGGGCAACTAACTCAGATGATACGAGGTCAATCTGCGCCGTACCACTGGTTCGACGGCGATTCTATCGCGGCCCGGCCGGCAGACCCGGCCGGACGGCAACGCCGGTGCGCCAGAACCGCCCCGTCGGGGCGGGGACTTCACCGCTTGTTAGCCGTGACCGCTCAGCGACCGGGGCCGCGGGGGTCCGATAATGGCGGTGCGGCGGGCCCTGAGATGGACTGGAATGGGCTGGAAAGCGCTGGAAAGCTATGCCGCTGCAGGGCGATGGATCAGGAGGACACCGCGAGTTGCCGATCTTCCTCATCGATCTGCCGCCCGCCGATATGGAGCGCCGCCTCGGCGACGCCCTGGGGGTGTACGTCGAGGCGATGCGATACCCACGGGGCACCGAGAAGCAACGTGCCGCGATGTGGCTCGAGCACCTGCGGCGGCGGGGCTGGCAAGGGGTCGCCGCGGTGGAGACCGACGAGGCCGCGGCAGGGGACGGGGTCGCCTCGGGCGCCCCGCTGAGCGATGCGCCGCTGGTCGGCGTGGCCTACGGCTACCCCGGGGCAGCCGGGCAGTGGTGGCAGCAGCAGGTCGTGATGGGTCTGCAGCGCGGCGGCTCGCCACCCGAGGTGATCGCGCGGCTGATGAGCAGCTATTTCGAGCTGACCGAGCTGCACATCCATCCCCGCGCCCAGGGGCGGGGCCTCGGCGAGGCATTGGCCCGGCGGCTGCTCGCCGGTCGAGGCGAGAAGAACGTGCTGCTGTCGACCCCGGAAACCAACGGCGAGGCCAACCGTGCGTGGCGGTTGTACCGGCGACTGGGCTTCACCGACGTCATTCGCGGCTACCACTTCGCCGGCGACCCACGCGCGTTCGCGGTCCTGGGCCGGGCGTTGCCCCTGCAGTGATCGGTCCCCCGGGCCGACGCGCCACCGCGCACCCGCGACGACCCGCCGACCCGCCACGCCGCGTCTGGCACGATGACCTGGTGCGCGCCGGCTCTCCCCCGATTCATGCCCGAGGATTCACCGCTCGGCGGCGCCGGGTGCTGGCCGGGGCCATGCTGCTCCTGCTGGTCCCGCTGGCCACCGGGTGCCTGCGGGTCAGGGCATCGATCACCATCTCGCCCGACGATCTGGTCTCCGGGGAGATCATCGCCGCCGCCAAACCCAAGACGCCCAAGGACACCGGCCCGCAGCTGGAGAACAACCTACCGTTTGCCCAGAAGGTCGCGGTGTCCAATTACGACAGCGACGGCTATGTGGGGTCGCAGGCGGTGTTCTCCGACCTGACGTTCGCCGAGGTGCCGCAGCTGGCGGACATGAACTCCAACGCCGCCGGCGTCAACCTGTCGCTGCGCCGCAACGGCAACCTGGTGATCCTGGAGGGCCGGGCCGATCTGACCTCGCTCACGGATCCCGACGCCGAAGTGGAGCTGACCGTCGCCTTCCCGGGGGTGGTCACCTCCACCAACGGCGACCGCGCCGAGCCCGACGTCGTCTCGTGGAAGCTCAAACCGGGTGTGGTGAGCACCATGACCGCCCAGGCGCGCTACACCGATCCCAACACGCGGTCGTTCACCGGGGCCGGCATCTGGCTGGCCATCGCGTCCTTCGCGGCCGCCGGCGCGGTGGCGGCGCTGGCCTGGTTCAGCCGCGACCGCTCACCGCGGTTCAGCGGCCCGCGCGACCCACCGCCGGGCTAGGCCGCCGCGAGCGGCGACCAGTAGGCGAGCATCTCGGCGAACGCCTGGAACGCCGGTGCCGACACCCCGTACGTCGCCTCGAAATGGATGCTGAGCGGGAAGCCGAGGTCGGCGACGCCGTCGATGACGCGCTTGTACAGGTCGACCATGAGCCGGCGCTTCCGTGCCGGCTCGCAACCGGCCAGTTCCTTCACGAACTCCTGCTCGGCGGCCACCGCCGCGTTACCCGGGTCCTGGATCAGCCAGTTGATCAGCCCGATGCGGCTCTCCACCTTCGGCACGAAGCCGAACGACAACAGGACCTCCGGCCGGTGGTCGCTGCTGTGGGCGAACTCCTTCAAAAACCCCACGATCGCGTCCGAATACAACAGCTGGGTCATGCCGTAGGTCGCGCCCCGATCGCACTTGAAGTTGAAGCGGCCCTGTTCGCCCTCGCGGGTGGGGATCAGGATCACCCCGCGGTTGCTCACCAGCTCCCGGTAGATGGACAGCGCGTCGGTCGGGGCGACGCCGGACCCTTCCCCGTCGCTCATCGTGCGCGGCACGCCGACGAACACCACGCCCTCCATGCCGGCGGCACACAGATCCTTGAGCCGCCGCTGCAGCGCCGACTCGTCCATGAAGGCGGTCACCTGCGTGCACAGGCCGCGCAACCCCGGCAACTCCGGCTTGATGATCGACCAGAAGTCCAGCACGTCAAGCTTCGGCTTCATCGGCACGGGACGGTCGTCATCCTCGGCGATCATCCCGGGGATCATCACGTGCCGAATCCGGCCCTTTAGGCCGCTCTCGGCCGAGCACTGCACCACTTTTCGCGCATCTTCCAGCGCCCGTTCCCGACCGTCTTCCACGTTGGGCGGCACCAGTTCGAGGGCGATGGTGTTGAGGGTCACGCGGCTCCTCTGCATCAGACGAAGGCTGCTCCGGCATTTTCGGGCCGGACAGCGCGGACCGAAGCCCGGGCCCCCGCCAGCATAGGCATGGGGGCAGCGCCGACTCGCGGGGGAATCTCGCCCGGGGACAGTGCGCCAGCCCGGGCAACTCCGGGCGCCGACGGGACATACACTGTCGGGCCTAGAACAAACACCGCGTCGAGCCGAGCAGAAAGGGGCGCCGCGCTGAGCCCGAAAGCCCCAGCAGCAACGGCAACGGCCGAGGTGACCGACGCCATCATCGACCGACTTCGGCGCTACCTGCACGACCGGCGCACCGAAACCGCCTACATCGGTGGCGAGTACGGCGCCTTCATCGCCGCGCTCGAGGATTTCGTGCTCGGCGGCGGCAAACGGCTGCGGCCGGCCTTCGCCTACTGGGGCTGGCGCGCGGTGGCCGACGAAGATCCCGATCCCGAAGTGCTGCTGCTGTTCTCCGCGCTGGAGTTGCTGCACGCCTGCGCGCTGCTGCACGACGACGTCATCGACGACTCCGCGACCCGCCGCGGCAAGCCGACCGCCCACGTGCACTTCGCCGAATTGCACCGCAACCGGCGGTGGCGTGGCTCCCCGGACAGGTTCGGAATGTCGGCGGCGATCCTGCTCGGCGACCTGGCGCTGGCCTGGGCCGACGACGTCGTGTTCGGCGCGGACCTGGCACCCGACACCCAGCGGCGGGTCCTGCGCGTATGGGCCGACATCCGCACCGAGGTGCTCGGCGGGCAGTACCTCGACATCGTCGCCGAGGCGAGCGCCGCCGAGTCGATCGCCTCGGCGATGAACGTCGACACCTTCAAGACCGCCAGCTACACGGTGGCACGGCCCCTGCAGCTCGGGGTGGCCGCCGCCGCGGACAGACCCGACGTCCAGGACACCTTCAAGCAGTTCGGGGTGGACCTCGGCGTGGCGTTCCAGCTGCGCGACGACGTGCTGGGCGTGTTCGGGGACCCGTCGGTCACCGGCAAGCCGTCCGGCGACGACCTGCGGTCGGGAAAGCGGACGGTGCTGCTGGCCGAGGCGGTCGAACTCGCGGACAAGTCGGATCCGGCGGCGGCCCGGCTGTTGCGCGGCTCGATCGGCGCGGAGCTGACCGACGCGCAGGTGAACGAGCTGCGCGACGTCATCAAGGCGGTGGGCGCGCTGCAGGCGGTCGAGCAGCGCATCGCCGCGCTGACGCAGCGGGCGCTGGCCACGCTGGCGTCGGCCCCCGTCAACGCGGCGGCCAAAGCGGGGCTGTCCGCACTGGCCAGGATGGCCACGAACCGGTCCGCCTGAGCCGATGGAAACCCCGTCGAGTCCGACGCAGACCCCGGCCGCCGGCTCGTCCACGGCGAAACACCGCTACTTCCAACGGTTCTCACGGCTGCTGGTATTCGTCGCGGGACCGGAATCGCGACCGGCGAAGCTGGGGTTCGTCGGCTCGGCGCTGATCACCATGGGCGGGCTGGGCGCGGGCAGCACCCGCCAGCACGACCCGCTGCTGGAGTCGATCCACATGTCGTGGCTGCGCTTCGGGCATGGGCTGGTGCTGTCGTCGATCGTGCTGTGGGCCGGCGTGGGTCTGATGCTGATCGCGTGGCTGGCACTGGGCCGGCGCGTGCTGGCCGGCGACGCGACCGAATACGTGATGAAGGCCACCACCGGGTTCTGGCTGGCGCCGCTGCTGGTCTCCGTGCCCGTGTTCAGCCGGGACACGTATTCCTATCTGGCCCAGGGGGCGCTGCTGCGCGACGGCCTGGACCCTTATGCGGTGGGCCCCGTGGCGAACCCGAACTCGTTGCTGGACAACGTAAGTCCTATCTGGACGATCACCACCGCGCCGTACGGCCCGGCGTTCATCCTGGTCGCGAAGTTCGTCACGGTCATCGTCGGCAACAACGTGGTGGCCGGGACCATGTTGCTGCGCCTGTGCATGCTGCCCGGGCTGGCGCTGCTCATCTGGGCCACTCCCCGACTGGCGCATCACCTGGGCACCGACGGCTCCATCGCGTTGTGGATCTGCGTCCTCAACCCGCTGGTGCTCATCCACCTGATGGGCGGGGTGCACAACGAGATGCTGATGGTCGGGCTCATGGCCGCCGGCATCGCCCTGACTTTCGGCGGCCGCCACCTGCCGGGCGTCGCCCTGATCACCGTGGCGAGCGCGGTCAAGGCCACCGCGGCGATCTCGTTGCCGTTTCTGGTCTGGGTGTGGATGCGGCATCTGCGCGACCGCCGGGGATACCCCCCGGCGCGGGCGTTCCTGGCGGCCATGGCGCTATCCGTGCTCGTCTTCGCCGTGGTGTTCGAGATACTGTCCGCCGCGGCCGGCGTCGGCCTGGGCTGGCTGACCGCGCTAGCCGGATCGGTGAAGATCATCAACTGGCTGACCGTGCCGACCGGGGCGGCGAACCTGATCCACGCCTGGGGCAGCAACTTCTTCACCTTCGACTTCTATCCCCTGCTGCGCGTCACCCGGATGATCGGGATCGGGGTGATCGCGGTGTCGCTGCCGCTGCTGTGGTGGCGGTACCGCCGCGACGACCGCGCCGCGCTGACCGGCATCGCGTGGTCGATGCTGATCGTCGTGTTGTTCGTGCCGGCCGCGCTGCCGTGGTACTACTCCTGGCCGCTGGCGGTCGCCGCGCCGCTGGCCCAGTCGCGGCGTGCGGTCGCCGTCATCGCGGCGTCCTCGACGTGGGTGATGGTCATCTTCAAACCCGACGGCTCGCACGGCATGTACTCGTGGCTGCACTTCTGGCTGGCCACCGCCTGCGCAGTGATCGCCTGGTACGCGCTGAACCGAGCACCGGCGGGTGCGAGTGAACAGGCCGCGGTCAGCCTCGATCAGCCTCAATAAGCCATAGCCTGGGCCCGGCGCACGATCTCCCGCGCCTGGTGCGCGTGCAGGGCGTCGACGGGACGGGCGTTGCTGACGGTGTCCCGGCTGCCGTCGCGGGTGACGGTCAGCGACGAGTCGGGGGTGAACAGCCACCGCAGGATCTCGGTCTCGCGGTAACCACCGTCGCGCAGGATGGTCAACAGCCCCGGCAGGCTCTTGACCACCTCGCCGGTGCCGGTGAAGAACACCTGGGGGATCACGACGCCGCCGTTGCGGCGCAGCGCGACCAGGTGGCCCTCCCGTAACTGCTGGTGCACCTTGCCGACCGGCACGCCGAGCAACTCGGCGACCCGGGGCAGGTCGTACGTTGGCTCGTCGGGATCTATGACGTCGTCGCCGGCCGGGATGCTGCCCACCGCGCAAGTGTATGCCCTGCTCGGCGTGTTGAGCATGAAGCTTTCAACCGGGCGCCGCGGCGCACCTACGATGGCCCCGTGGCAGGCGCAGGGATCGGTGAGCTGGACGGCACGCTGCTGGACGGCCGCTACCTCGTGGAGTCCAGAATCGCCAGCGGGGGTACCTCGACGGTGTACCGCGGCCTGGACATCCGGCTCGACCGCCCCGTCGCGGTGAAGGTCATGGACGCCCGCTACGCCGGCGACGAGCAGTTCCTGACCCGCTTCCGGCTCGAGGCCCGCTCGGTGGCGCGCTTGAAGGACCCGGGGCTGGTCGCCGTCTACGACCAGGGGCTGGACGCCCGGCACCCGTTTCTGGTCATGGAGCTCGTCGAGGGCGGCACGCTGCGCGAGTTGCTGGCCGAGCGCGGCCCGATGCCGCCCCACGCCGTCGCGGCGGTGCTGCGCCCGGTGCTGGGCGGGCTGGCCGCCGCGCACGGCGCCGGCCTGGTGCACCGCGACGTCAAGCCGGAGAACGTGCTGATCTCCGACGAAGGCGACGTGAAGATCGCCGATTTCGGGCTTGTTCGCGCCGTGGCCGCGGCCGGGATCACCTCCGCCAGCGTCATGCTGGGAACGGCGGCCTACCTGTCCCCCGAGCAGGTCCGCGACTGCCCACCCAATCAAGCCAGCCCCCGCAGCGACGTCTACTCCACCGGGATCCTCACCTACGAGCTGCTGACCGGGCGCACGCCGTTCACCGGTGACTCGGCACTGTCGATCGCCTACCAGCGCCTGGACAGCGATGTGCCCCCGGCCGGCGCGGCGATCGACGGCGTGCCCCCGCAATTCGACGAGTTGGTGCGGCGCGCGACCGCCCGCAACCCCGCCGACCGATACGCCGACGCGGTCGAGATGGCCGCCGAGCTGGAGGCGATCGCCGACGAACTCGGTTTGCCGGGCTTCCGGGTGCCCGCCCCGAGCAATTCCGCCCAGCACCGCTCGGCCGCACTGCAGCACAGCCGGATGGCGGAGCGCAGGACCGCGCCGGTTCACCAGCCCACCCGCCAGCTCACCCGCGGGCCCGGGGACTGGCCCGCGGCGCAACCCCGGGTCGAGCCGGACGAATACGAATACGGGCCCGCGACAGGGGAATTCGCCGGGATCGCGATGAGCGAGTTCGTGTGGGCCCGTCAGCGTGGCCGGCGCATGGTGCTGATCTGGGTGGCGGTCCTGCTCGCCCTCACCGGGCTCGTGGCGACCGTGGGATGGACTATCGGCAGCAACCTGAGCGGCCTGCTGTGAGCCCGCGAGCGTGCGCACATGCACGCATACGCCGGCGTGTCCTCGTACAGACACCCACGCTTGCGGGGAGTGCAGGTCCTGGCTAGTCGCGCAGCATCTCGGCGACCAGGAACGCCAGCTCCAGCGACTGCTGGGTGTTCAGCCGCGGGTCACACGCCGTCTCGTAGCGCCCCACCAGGTCGGTGTCCGAGATGTCCTGCGCGCCACCGAGACATTCGGTGACGTTCTCGCCGGTGATCTCGACGTGGATGCCACCCGGATGGGTGCCCAGCGCCCGGTGCACCTCGAAGAATCCCTGCACCTCGTCGACGATGCGGTCGAAGTGGCGGGTCTTGTACCCGTTGGACGACTCGTGGGTGTTGCCGTGCATCGGGTCGCACTGCCAGATCACCTGGTGACCGGTGGCCTGCACCTTCTCGACGATCGGCGGGAGCAGGTCGCGGACCTTGCTGTTCCCCAGCCTGCTGACCAGCGTCAGCCGGCCGGGCTGGCTGCGCGGGTCGAGCCGCTCGACGTATTCGACGGCGAGTTCGGGGGTCATCGTCGGGCCGATCTTGACGCCGATCGGGTTGGCGATCACCTCGGCGAACGCGACGTGCGCACCGTCGAGCTGGCGGGTGCGCTCGCCGATCCACACGGTGTGCGCCGACAGGTCGTAGAGCCGGGGCTCGCCGTCTTCGCCCTCGGACAGGCGCAGCATCGCCCGCTCGTAGTCGAGCACCAAAGCCTCGTGGCTGGCGAAGATTTCGGCGGTCTGCAGGTTACGGTCGGCCACCCCGCACGCACTCATGAAGCGCAGCGCACGGTCGATCTCGGTGGCCAGCGCCTCGTATCGCGCCCCGGCCGGCGAGGTCGCGACGAACTCGCGGTTCCAGTCGTGTACCCCGTGCAGCGAGGCCAGTCCCGACGAGGTCAGGGCCCGCACCAGGTTCATCGCCGCGCTGGCGTTGGCATAGGCCCGCACCAGCCGTGACGGGTCGTGGTCGCGCGCGGCGGCATCCGGGGCGAAGCCGTTGACCATGTCGCCGCGGTAGGACTTCAGGCCCAGCGCGTCGATGTCGGACGAGCGCGGCTTGGCGTACTGGCCCGCGATGCGGGCCACTTTGACCACCGGCATGCTGGCGCCGTAGGTCAGCACCACGGCCATCTGCAGCAGCGCCCGGATGTTGCCCCGGATGTGAGGTTCGGTGTTGTCGGTGAACGTCTCCGCGCAGTCGCCGCCCTGCAGCAGGAACGCCTCCCCCTTGGCGACCGCGGCCAGTTGTTCCTGCAGGCGCACGATCTCGGACGGCACCGTCACCGGCGGCACGCTCTCCAGGACCGTGCGCATCGCGGTGGCCTGGTCGGCCGGCCAGCCGGGCTGCTGGGCGGCGGGCTTGGCCAGCGCGGCGTCGAGGCGGGCGCGCAGCTCGGTCGGCAGCGGCGGCAGCGAAGGCAGCTGGTCGATCGGGATGTCGACGGTCCAGTTCATCGGTCCATGGTAACCGGCACCCGGCCTGGGCAGTTCGGGGCTGATCAGGACGAACGCCGTCCGGCCGGCGGCTCGTCGGCCGACGTGATCAGCCGGAAGCGGCGCAATTGATCGCGGGCGTCGACCAGCGCGTCGTGCGCGTCGCGCGAGCGCGGCGGCAGCCGGGGGGATCCGCGGTCCTCCCAGAGCTGCCGCAGTTCGCGGGTGAAGCGGGGCAGCGCCCGCGGCAGCTCCGGCATCGTGCCCCACAACTGGCACAGGGCCACGTGGTCGTAGGCCCCGACCCAGGCCCACAGCTCGATCGGGTCGGCGCCCGAGACGCCCGAGACGCCGAAGAACTCCTCCAGGTCCTCCCGGATCCGCCTCCGCGAGCGCCAAACCTGCGAGGACGGTGGCGGCAGCTTGGGCAGCACGTGCGCGCGCACCCAGCTACCGGCGCGTTCCGGATCGAATTCGGTGGACACCGCGTAGTACTCGCGACCGTCTTCGGCGACCACGCCGATCGAGATCAGCTCGATGCTGCGGCCGTCCTCGATGAACTCGGTGTCGTAGAAGTAGCGCACCGCAGAAAGCCTAGGCGTGCGGCCGAGGGGCGGCGGCGCGGCGACCTACCTGCCGATCAGGATGGGCTCGGTCTTCTCGGGCGGCGGCGCGGGACGCACCTCGTTGTCGAGCCTGGCGTCGACCGTGCGCTCGTCGGGCAGGCGCGGGGTGCCGGCGATCGCGCACTGCAACGCCAGCTTGGCCCGCACGACGGGACGTCGCAGCGTCCGTTCCCGCTGCAGCGCCCGGCGCATCTTGTCCGGCTGGGTGGTGTAGCGCCACCGGGCCCACGGGGCGTGGGGGCGCGACAACCGGACCGCCCCGACGACGAGCAGCACGACGATGAACATCCCGAGCAGGCCGGTCCACACCTTGCCCTTGAGCACCACGATCACGGCCAGCGGCAGCGTCAGCGCCATGGCACCGCCGACCGCGAACCGCAGCGCCGTCGAATCGGCGCCCCGCCACACCGGCAGGAAGAACATCAACGGATGCAGGCCCATGATCAGCAGGCCGGCCACGGCCACCGCGGCGAACACCGCGTCCACCGACGTGCGCCCGTCTTCCGACCAGTACACATCGGACAGGTGCAGGATCAACGCGTACTCATCGAGCACCAGCGCGGCCCCGACACCGAAAAATATCGCGGCAAAGGTGAATTCGGGTTCGTTCCCGTCGAGGGACAAGGTGACCAGCGTCAGTCCGGACATCAGCACCAGCACCACCCCGAACGTCACGTGGTGGATGTGCACTCCCCCGACGTGGACGTTGCGCGGCTGCCACCATTTGGGCGGGCGGCCGGTCGCGGCGCGGTGGCGGATGAACCGGACGAACGTTCGCGTGACGAAAAAGGTCAGGATGAAGGCCACCAGACAGCACAGCAGCGGCAGCCGGCCGCCGTCGTGGATGTCATGGGAGAACCACTCGGCGACCCTGGACACGAACCACTGCAGCACACTTGAAACCTACGCCTGCCTGCCCGCACCAGGCAGGAGCCGCGCTGCGCCACCTGCCGGGCCCGGGCACCGATTACGCTGTTGCCGATATGAGTAGATCGCAGGCGCCCGGCGCGGGCTTCGCTGCCAGAAGTGGTCCCGGGCGGGTGCTGACGTGGGGACTGCTCTGGTTGGCGGCGGCCGCCGCGCTGGCCTACGCGGCCTGGGGCCTCTTCGGACACACGCCGTACCGCATCGACATCGACATCTATCAGATGGGCGGTCAGGCCTGGTTGGACGGGCATCCGCTGTACCGCGGCGAGGTGTTGTTCCACACCCCCATCGGGCTGAACCTGCCGTTCACCTATCCCCCGCTGGCGGCCATCGTGTTCAGCCCGTTCGCCTGGTTGCACATGCCGGCCGCCAGCGTCGCGATCACGTTGCTGACGCTGGCGCTGCTGATGGTGTCGACGGTGGTCGTGCTCACCCGGCTGGACGTCTGGGACACCTCGACGGTGCTGCCGGGGCCGGCGTGGCTACGCCGGCTGTGGCTGACCGTGCTGATCGTGGCACCCGCGGCGATCTGGCTGGAACCGATCAATTCGAACTTCGCGTTCGGCCAGATCAACGCCGTGCTGATGACGCTGGTGATCGCCGATTGCTTTCCGCGCCGCACGCCGTGGCCGCGCGGCGTGCTGCTCGGGCTCGGGATCGCGCTCAAGCTCACTCCCGCGGTGTTCCTGCTCTATCTCGTGCTGCGCCGCGACAACCGTGCTGCGCTCATCGCGCTGGCGTCCTTCGCGGCCGCCACGGCCGTGGGTTTCGCGCTGGCGTGGGACGATTCGTGGGAGTACTGGACCCGCACGGTGCACCACACCGACCGGATCGGGGCCGCTGCGCTGAACACCGACCAGAACATCGCGGGCGGACTGGCCCGGTTGGGCCTCGGCGAGCACGAGCGCTTCGTGCTGTGGGTGGCCGCGAGCCTGCTGGTGCTGGCGCTGACCGTGTGGGCGATGCGACGGGTGCTGCGCGCCGGCGAGCCGACGGCGGCGATCATCTGTGTCGCCCTGTTCGGGCTGGTCGTGTCGCCGGTGTCGTGGTCGCACCACTGGGTGTGGATGCTGCCGGCGGTGCTGGTGACCGGGACTGCGGCCTGGCGGCGGCGCAGCCCGGCGCTGGCGGTCATCAGCGCCGCCGGGGTGGCGCTGATGGCCTGGACCCCGATCAACCTGCTCCCCAAGCATCACGAGACGACCGCGGTGTGGTGGCGCCAACTGGCCGGCATGTCCTACGTATGGTGGGCGCTGGCGGTCATCGCCGCGGCGGGATTCACCGTCGGCGCCCGCGTCGGTTCGCGGGACGCGGCAACGCCCGCGCTGACGCCGGTGTCGGCGGTCGGCTAGCCCGCGGCGGTCTCGGGGATGCGCGCGGCGTCAGCGGCGGAGGCGCCGCCGGAGTCGCCGTTGCCGCCCTCCTTGAGGCTGGCGGCGTAGATGTCGACGTATTCCTGGCCGGAGAGACCCATCAACTCGTAGATCACCTCGTCGGCGACGGCCCGCTCGATGAACCGGTTGCCGGCCATCCCCTCGAAGCGGGAAAAATCCATCGGCTTGCCGAAGCGGACGGTGACCCGGCCGAACCGCAGCATGTTTGTCCCGGGGGGGTTGACCACGTCGGTGCCGATCATCGCCACCGGGATCACCGGGACCCCGGTGTGCAACGCCAGCCGGGCCAGCCCCGTCTTGCCCTTGTAGAGCCGGCCGTCCGGCGAACGAGTGCCTTCGGGGTACATGCCGAGCAGCTTGCCCTGACCGAGCAGCCGTTCGGCGGTGTCCAGCGCCGCCTGCGCGGCGTCGGCATCGGTGCGGTCGATCGGCACCTGACCGACGGCGGTGAAGAACCAGCGCTGGAACCAGCCCTTGAGCCCGGCGCCCGTGAAGTATTCGGCCTTGGCCAGGAAGGTGATCCGGCGGCGCACGACCAGTGGCAGGTAGAAGCTGTCCATGACGGCCAGGTGGTTACTGGCCAGGATCGCCGGTCCGGAGCGCGGAAGGTGTTCCAGGCCTTCAACTTTGGGTCGGCCGAGCAGAGAGAGCAACGGGCCGAGAAGAACGTACTTGAATAGCCAGTACCACATGGCCCTCCCTCTCCCCGCCGGTCGTGTCCTGCGCCAACTGTACCCATCCGCGCGGCGGGCGACCACCTTCGACGCGGGCGGCTCACTCCTCGACGGTGACCGGGATGGACTGATACCGGGTCTTGGCGGTGCCTTCCCCGGCGTCCCGGCCGGCGCGCGCCGCATCGCCCGGCGGTGGCACACCCCCGCCGGGCGGCCGGTCCGGGGGCGGCTGCGGTGACCGGTCGGCCTCAGCTGCGTCACCGACGATGCCGCGGATCACCTCCAACAGAGCGATGCTGTGGTCGGCGATCAGGGTGAGCAACGGGTGCTGCTCACCGGTGGCCAGCGCGGCCAGCGCACACACCGGGCACCACACCTGCCGGCATTTCGCGGTTCCCGGCCCGTTGCCGGCCGTCATCGCGGCCGCCAGCCGCACCGCCGGGTCGATTCCGTCCAGGATCGCCTGGGCCAGCCTGCGCAGCTCGGGACCGACGTCGGGATGAGCCCCACTCATCTAGGCCACACCTCCGGGTCTGGTCGGAAACGAACCGTCAGCTCACTACCCCGCAGACGTGCGTCCGACACCGTGCAGCGCCGCAGCACGGACGCCAACCGAACCCTGCGCCGCAACCCGCCGACGCCGATGATCAGGTCGTCGTCGACCCGGCCGAGGGTCAGGGCGCCGGAATCGAGTTGGGGCAACGCTAGCCGCATCCGGTACACCGACCCAAGTCCCGATCCGGATTCGAGGTCCACCACGGGCCGCAGCGGACCCGGTGGCGCCATGGTGCCCTGGCGGCGGGCGTTGTCGAGCAGTGCGCCCAGCGCCTTGGGACCGATCGGCTCGCCGGACAGGTGCGGGGTCACCACCAGCGCGATGTCGCCCACGGCGGCGCCGAGTTCCTCGAGAACGACGCGTTGTTCGCAAATGCGCTCGGCGTACCAGGAGAACGCCGGGTGGGACGGCAGGTTGTGGTACTCGTAGGACTCGTCCTGCACGAGCACCTGGTTGACGATCAGCTCCTCGACGCGCACCCCCATCAACGCCAGCGAGCCCAGGGTCCGGAGGCCCTCGGCCACCACCACCCGCTCGGGAGTCAGCACCAGATGCGCACCGACCCGCTCGCCGTCGGTCAACAGTGCGCCGAGCGCATCGACGCCCGTGCTGATGCGCTCCAGCAACTCCACCACCGCCGCCGACCGGCTGTCATCGGCGGCGATCGACAACCTGCGGTGGCGCGGCCACGCACGCTCGACGTAGAGCCCGAACGTGGCGGGCAGGGTCAGCATCCGCAACGCGTCGGCCGTCGAGGCGCAGTCGACGACGACCAGATCCCAGTACCCGGAGGCGGCCAGCTCACCGACGGCGTGCAGCCCGAGAACTTCCTGGACGCCCGGCAGGGCCGAAAGTTCTTCGGGGGCAATGGTGCCCAACTCGGAGTCGGGAAAACTCCGATCCACGGCGCCGACCACGTGCTGCCAGCGGGCCTCGAGCAGGGCCAGGGTGTCCAGGGCCAGCGCGTCGAGGAAACCGCCGCCCGCCTCGGCCCACTCGGTTCGGAGGTCGGCGAGCACCCGAACGGGCTCGTCGGGACCGCTCGGCGGGACCGGGACGCCCAGCACGTCGCCCAGCGAATGCGCCTGGTCGGTGGACACCACCAGCACGCGCTGACCCCGGTTCGCGGCGGCGACCGCGGTGGCCGAGGCCAGAGTGGATTTCCCTACCCCGCCCTTGCCGACGAACAGACTGACCCGGGACGGGGTCGGCGTAACGGACTCACTCAGCCTCGACTCGTTTCTTCAGATCCTTCAACGCGGTGTCGGTCAGCCTGCGCTCGGCCTTGCGTTTGAGCATCCCGATCATCGGCAGGGCAAGGTCCACCGACAGCTCGTAGGTGACGTCGGTGCCAGAACCCTTGGGCGCCAGGCGATACGAGCCTTCGAGCGAACGCAGCAGCGAGCTGGAGACCAGGGTCCAGCTCAGCGATCGGCGATCTTTGGGCCACTGGTAGGACATGACCAGGGTGTCTTTGATGATCCCGGCGTCCATCACGAAGCGCACCACCTTGGGGTAGCCGTCGGCGCCCCTTTCCTGCACCTCTGCTTGCTTGTACTCCGAGATCCAATCCGGGTAGGCGTCGATGTCGGCGATCACCTTCAATATCGTGTCGGGATCAGCGTCGATGTGAATGGTCTGCGTCGTCTTCTCCGCCACCTGGCTGCTGCCTCTCTCCCACGAGCGAGTCGGCCCGCCGCGGGACTAACCCGGTCTCCGGCCCGAAACGGTACTCCCCATGCCCGAGGTTGAGCGTCAAACTGCCGGAGAAATCCCGGCCGGGCGTGACCGTTCCAGCGTCGCCTTGAGTTCGAAAGCCATGTTCTTACCCGCGACCCGGCGCCGGTGGATCGCCTTCGCCAGGTTGAGCCTGGCCAGCTGCCAGGCCGCCACGCCGGTCGGTTCGGCATGCAGGAAGTAGTGCAGCACCACGCCGTCCAACCCGTCCCGCATGGGTTCCAACCAGATCTCCATGGTGCCGGTCAACGCGCCGGTCACCGCCCACCGGATGCCCTTGTCGGCCCGATCCTCGACGACCTGCAACCGCAGGTCGGGCCACCACCGCCGCCAGTTCGACGGGTCGGCGACCGCGGCGCCGACCCGCGCGCCGTCGGCGGCGACGTACGTCTCGTCGGCGATCTGGATGCTGTTCACCGCCCCAGCTTCACACACCCGCGGCGGCCGGGCCGGGTTGGGCCGGGTTGGGCTGGTAAACGCCCGCATTAGGCTGGACACGGCAAGCCGGAGCCGGCATCACTAGCCGAATCGAGGTCAACACAGTGCGTGAGTACAGCGTTCCCGCCCGCTTCTGCGTCGGGGAGCACGACAACATCGCGGCCATGGTCTTCGAACACGAGCGACAGGACCCCGGCTTCGCGATCTACCAGCGCCGGGTCGACGGCGTCTGGACCGACGTCACGTGCGCCGAGGCGGCCGATCAGGTCCGTTCCGCGGCACTGGGTTTGATCGCGTTGGGGGTGCAGGCAGGTGACCGGGTGTCGATCTTCTCGGCGACCCGGTACGAGTGGGCGATCCTCGACCTGGCGATCCTGTCGGTGGGCGCGGTCACCGTGCCGATCTACGAGACGTCGTCGGCCGAGCAGGTGCACTGGGTGCTGCAGGACTCGGCGGCGGTGCTGGCGTTCGCCGAAACCGACGCCCACGCCGCGATGATCACCGAGCTCACCGGCGAACTGCCCGCCCTGCGCCGGGTGTTGCGCATCGACGGGTCGGGCCCCAAGGCGCTCGACCAGTTGGCCGGGGCCGGCGCGCCGGTCGACCCGGCCGAGCTGACGGCGCGGCTCGGGGCGCTCCGGGCCGAGGACCCGGCGACGCTGATCTACACCTCGGGCACCACCGGCCGGCCCAAGGGCTGCCAGCTCACCCATTCCAACCTGCTCTACGAGATGCGGGGAACCAAGGAGTGCCTCCCGACGCTGCTGGCCAACGGGCAGCGGCTGCTGGTGTTCCTGCCGCTGGCCCACGTCCTGGCCCGGGCGCTCACGCTGGGCGCGTTCGCCAACAAGGTGACCGTCGGCTTCACCAGCGACATCAAGAACCTGGTGCCGCTGCTGGCGGAGTTCACGCCGACGGTGGTGGTGTCGGTGCCGCGGGTGTTCGAGAAGGTGTACAACACCGCCGAGCAGAGCGCCGCCAACGACGGCAAGGGGCGGATCTTCGCGCTCGCCGCCCAGACCGCGGTCGAGTGGAGCCAGGCCCGCGACCGCGGGGGCCCCGGGCTGCGGCTGCGCGCCAAACATGCGCTGTTCGATCGGCTGGTCTATCACAAGCTGCGCGCCGCGCTGGGCGGCGATTGTCGCGCCGCGGTGTCGGGCGGCGCACCGCTGGGCGCCCGGCTGGGCCACTTCTTCCGCGGTGTGGGCCTCACCATCCATGAGGGCTACGGCCTGACCGAGACCAGTGCGGCGATCACGGTCAACCAGGTCGGCAACGTCAAGATCGGGACAGTCGGAACGTTGGTGCCCGGCAACAGCTTACGCATCGGCGAGGACGGGGAGCTGCTGGTGCGCGGCGGGGTGGTGTTCAGCGGCTACTGGGCCAACGAGCAGGCCACCGCCGAGGCGTTCACCGACGGCTGGTTCAAGACGGGCGACCTGGGCTCCGTCGACGAGGACGGCTTCCTGACGATCACCGGGCGCAAGAAGGAGATCATCGTCACCGCGGGCGGCAAGAACGTCGCACCCGCGCTGCTCGAGGACCAACTGCGGGGGCACCCGCTGATCAGCCAGGCGATGGTCGTCGGGGACAACAAGCCCTTCATCGGCGCGCTGATCACGATCGACCCCGAGGCGTTCGACGTCTGGAAGCAGCGCAACAGCAAGGCGGCCGGCGCGTCGGTGGGCGACCTGGCCACCGACCCCGACCTGATCGCCGAGGTGAACGCCGCCATCAAGCAGGCCAACCTCTCGGTGTCGCACGCCGAGTCGATCCGCAAGTTCCGCATCCTTCCGGTCGACTTCACCGAGGACACCGGGGAGCTGACGCCCACGATGAAGGTCAAGCGCAAAGTGGTGGCCGAGAAGTTCGCGTCCGACATCGCCGCGATCTACGCGAAGGACTAGTCAGCCGCGGAGCAGGCCGGCCAGGCGCGCGGCCAGCGTGTCCCAGCGCCACTGCGCCGTCACCCACTCGCGGCCGGCCGCGCCCATGGCCGCGGCCCGATCGCGATCGGTCAGCAACTCGGTGACGGCGGTAGCGATCTTGGCCACCGAGCGGCCGTCGACCACAAGCCCGGTCTCGTTGTGCCGCACGGCTTCCGGGGCCCCGCCCGACTCGCCGGCGATGACCGGCACGCCGGTCGCCGACGCTTCCAGGAACACGATGCCCAGCCCCTCCACGTCCATGCCGGCGCGGCGGGTGCGGCACGGCATCGCGAACACGTCGGCCAGGGCGTGGTGCGCGGCCAGTTCGGCGGCAGGCACGCCGCCGGTGAACGTCACGTGCTCGGCGACCCCGCAGCCGCGGGCCAGCTTGCGCAGCGCGTCGGCGTGCGGGCCGCCGCCCACGATGACCAGCGCGGCCCCGTCGACGCGTCGCCGGATCGACGGCAGCGCCCTGATCAACGTGTCCTGGCCCTTGCGCGGCACCAGACGCGACAGGCACACCACGGTCGGCCGTCCGCCCAGCCGGTAGCGGTTCCGCAGTTCGGCACGGGCCGCGGGGTCGGGCCGGAACCGGTCGGTGTCCACCCCGGGCGGCAGGTATTCGAGCGAGGCCGCGGACCCGAAGGCCGGCGCGAACCGGGAGCGGGTGTAGCGGCTGACGAACGTCACGACGTCGGTGTCGTCGCCGATGCGGCGCAACACCGAGCGGGCCACCGGCAGCATCGACCAGCCCACTTCGTGGCCGTGGGGGGGGGGGGGGGGGCGCGGCGCCCCCGCCGCGGGGGGGGGGGGCGGCCCCCCCCCCCCCCCCGCGGCCGCCCCCCCCCCCC
>NZ_VMQU01000056.1 GCF_007714205.1 Mycobacterium helveticum
GGTTTGGGCGGGGTCGAACAGCAAGGTGCCGCGGCCGTCGGTGCGGCGGCTGGTCAGCAGTCCTTTGCTGTTCCAGTGTTTGATCGTTGTTATTGTGACGCCGAACTTTTCGGCGGTCTCATCGGTGGTGAGCCAGCCGTTGTCGCGAAGCCGCTGATGGTGGCTGGGGATGTTGCGGGCATGACACAGTGCGCGCAGCCGTGTCGCGGTGAACGGTTTGTCCCAGCCGGTGCGGCGGCCGCGTTCGTTGAGCAGCGCGGCGGTGGTGTGGTAGGGGTGCTCGTCGAGTAACTGGTCGGCGAGTTTCATGGTGTCGTCGGTGGTGGTGTGCAACTCCCAGGCGGTTCTCGGGCGAGGCAGTGTCATGGTGTGGTGCTGCCCGCCGGACAGGCGGACCGAGACGGTGATGTGCTGGCCGGTCTTGACGAGGGTGACGTCGGTGACCAGCAACCGGATCAGCCGTTTGCGTTCGCGCATGGGAGTGGCCGGGTCGTTCCACAGGGCCGGGAAATCGGCCGCCAGTGCGCGTATCCGGTCGCGGTGCGCGTTGTCCAGGGGACGCTCGGCATTGGTCTTGGCGGTATCGTAATCGTCTTTGGCGGTTGCGAGTTCACGCAGCGCGGTGTTGTAGTCGGCTTCGAGGTGGTCGGCGACGAGCCGGTTGGTGGGGTCGACGGCGAGGTAGCGGCGCCGGGCCAGATCGGCGGTGTGTTGGGCACGCTGGACGTGGGCGGCGCGGATACGATCGGCGTGCTCGGCCTGCGCGGTGATCTCATCGGTGACGGTGAGCGCTACCTCCAGCGCCAGTGGGGTGAGGCGGTCCAGGATCAGCTCGGCGACGGCGGTGTCCACCCCTGCGCCACACACGTTTTGACAGACCGGGGTGCCGGTGGCGATTCCTTCACGCTGGCACGCGTAGTCGGGTACCAGTGTGCCGTTGCAGCGTTTGTGGTAGCGCACGGTCATCCGCTTTCCGCACTTACCGCAGACGACCAGCCCTTGTAGCAGGGCGGGGCCTTCCCGGGCGGGTCCGGCCTTGCGGTCGTCACCGTGGGTGGCGGCGTTGGCGGCCAGAGTGGCCTGGTTGGCGTCGAATTGGGCGAAGGTGATGTATCCGGGGTGGGCGTCGGGCAGCAGCACGGTCCATTCTTCGCGGGGTTTGACGATGGTGCGCACCGTGCCGTTGGGTGCGCTCAGGTGGCGTTTGCGTCCGTAGCAGTAGGCGCCGGCGTATCGGGGGTTGTGCAAGGTGTCGAGCACATGGTCGTGGCCCAACGGTTTCCAGTAAAGCTGGCCGGCGCGTGGGCCGGTGAGGTGACGCGCGGGGAAGGTCAGCTGCTGGGCGGCGAAGGCTTTGACGACCGCGCGAGCCGATCCGGTCCGGGTGAATTCGTCGAACAGGTGGGTGAGCGCGTCGCGGACGCCGGTGTCGGGGTCGAGTACGACGTCGCCGGCTGGGTCGTAGACCAGCCCGATCGGTAGGCGCACCGGCAGTTGCCCGCGGCGGGCCTTGGCCAGCAGCCCACCCTGCATCCGGGCCTGTAAGAAGTGCAGTTCGGCCTCGCTCATCGTGCCTTTGAGGCCCAGCAGCAGCCGATCGTTGAAATCGCACGGGTCATACAGGCCGTCTTCGTCGCAGATCAAGGTGTTGTTCAGGGCGCAGATCTGCAGCAGCTTGTGCCAGTCGGCGTTGTTTCGGGCCAGCCGTGAGCATTCCAACCCGAGCACGATCCCGGCCTTGCCCAGTGAGACGTCGGCGACGAGTCGCTGGAAGCCTTCCCGGTCGGCAGCACTGGCGCCGGAGTGGCCCTGGTCAACGTCGATGACGATGACGTTGCCGTGGTCCCAGCCCAGCGCGGTGGCCTTGCTGCGCAGGTCGTACTGGCGGCGCGCCGATTCGGTGTTGTTGACGACCTGATACAACGTCGATTGCCGGACATACAGATAGGCATCGCGGCGCAGATGCGCGACGGTGACCTTGGAGGAGGTGTCGTTCACGAGACGTTTCCTTTCACGGGCCAGGGGTGAGCACGGGTGATCGATGACCGGGGTCGGCTTTAGTTGGCGTGTGCCAACGTCATCGCCGCCAGCACCGCGACGATGTCGGCGGTCACGGCAGGCAGAAACGCACAGCAGGCCGAGGGATCTTCACCTCCTTTGGTGCTGGGAATCGACGTGGATGGGGTCGTGGT
Source organism: Mycobacterium helveticum (assembly GCF_007714205.1). GTDB lineage: Bacteria > Actinomycetota > Actinomycetes > Mycobacteriales > Mycobacteriaceae > Mycobacterium > Mycobacterium helveticum. The sequence goes on from NZ_VMQU01000056.1 coordinate 2,193, forward strand.
GGACAAGGTCGAGGCCTGCGCTTGCGTTCCTGCCGTGCCATCGAGACCGGCACCGGCGGTGGGCCACGCGCGCATCCAGGCGGCCATCCCCTTGGTGGCCAGCACACCCCAGCCCAGCCGCCAGCCGTCGGTATGACCGGCCAGCACCTGGGCACGCAACTGTTCGTAGCCTTGAACCAGTTCCAGCGGATCGCCGCCGAAATCCCCGACGGTGTTGCGGTCAGGGACTTTTCGAACCCTGGTCGGGCTCCCCGGCCCGACCAAGCGCGCGTTCGATCGAGCGGGGATGCACCCGTAGACCGAACCGCGCCAGCACCGATTCCGCCAACTGGGACGGCCGCAGTGTCGCATCGGCTTCCCGCAGCGACTGGATGTGGTCGATGACCTCGCTGGTGAGTTTGTGCGCGCCACGCGGGCCCGGTTTGGCCGGCACCAACGCCGGCAACCCACCGGCAGCCAGCGCGGCCGCCGCCTGGTAGTAGGACTGCCGCGAGAACCCGAATGCCGCAGCGGCCGCACTCACACTCGCGCCGTCTTTGTTGACCCGACGCAGCATCTCGTATTTGACCTGCACCACGTCGCGTGCATCGAAGAAATCGTCCGCGGCGAACACCTCGTCGGCCACGGCCTCCGGATGCGGATTCAACGTCCTGCCGGCGCGCAGCGCATCGGCCTTCGTATCGTTGCTGCGCCGGCTGCTCACGTCGCCTCCCTAACTTGACTGTCCATGTAATTATGCCTTTAGCAATCTTCGCAATCGCATCGACACGCCATCGCAGCGGCCAGATACACGCTATAACAACAGTCAGTGCTGCCATGGTGAGAAGATGCGACCCCAGATGCGGCATAATCCGCATGACAGTCACGGCGTAATCTCCCTGACATCCGATGCGTCGCCCGAGGACAGCCGCGCTATCAAATCGGCCAGTTCCAACAGTCGCGCGACGTGAAACGGCGCACGGCCGGCGGCGACCACCACAAACGGGTCCTCGGCCGCCATGTCGGTCCACTCCACCGGCAGCGAGACCAGCGCCCCGCCCTCATCGCAGACATAGACCCGCTCGCGGTCCCAGTTCTTACGCCGCTTCACGAACTCCAGCCGGCGACCGAACAACGGATGGAACCGGTGCGTCACCAGCACCTGCGTCCAACAAGCCGAATCGTCGGTATCAGGTGTACTCGACGGTCCTATCGAACGCGGCCACCGAGGGCTACAACCGCCTCGTCAAACAGGTCAAACGCGCCGCCTGCGGCTTCCGCAACCCCACCAACTCGGCCCGCCGGATACGCTTCCACTGCACCCGCAAACAGCGGGCCGCAACCCGGACTTGCAGCTGATTGCCCGGTCAAAATCGAAGAGCCGTGAAACCGCCTCAAATCGGTGCGACACGGCGCGACCGGTGAGACGTGCTACCGCCTTCGACCTGGACTTTTGAGATCACATGAACACGCGAAAACCCCTGGCCCGTAGCTCATAACTCAGGGGTCCGGGGCGACAGGCGGCTCGACACTTCGCTACAGTGCGGACTCATCCGGGGTGGTCATTCCGTCGGGAATCGGTTTCCTGGCTTTATGATTCGTGGTTCAGGTGTGCGCCGGAAAAGACGCGAGGGCCGTTTCCACCTCGTGAAGGTCTCGCTCGTTGCATTGTGTCCAGCGCTGCTCGTCGGCGTCGAAGTGAGTAAGGAAGGCATAGCGGCTGCGGATGGTGGCGATCCAGTCCTTCAGACGCACGGGCTTGGTGAGGTAGCCGATGTCTTCTTGACGGAACTCGCGCTCGTCCCGGGGCCTGAGGATCTCCTGCGGATCGACTGGCTTGGTTCCGCGGCAGTCGACTACGACGTCGCGGTAGACCTTGAGCACCCAGAGCCGGCGGACGAGGGACTCATCGAACGCGCCCGAAGTTGCGAACCACTGCAGATCGTAGAGGTCTCGTGCCAGCGACACTCGGCGGTAGCGTGCGAGCTTCTCGGCGACGGCCTCCTCGACGCGCACTACGGGAGTCGTCGGCAGGACGAAGTCGTACCTGTCGTGGATCGGCAGCCGTACTGGGTCGAGCATCTCTGGTGCCAGGCTGAGCGCGTGTCGCGCTAGCTCTATCTTGGCACCCAGCTGCGGCCGGCCGAACGGCGTGTCGACCAACAGGTCACCACGCCGACCGTCATCACCGAGATTTTCAATCGCGAAAATGAAGCCGTCGACCTCGACGCGGTCGAGAGCCTGCAAAGCGGCGAGCGCCACCTGTTCATCGGGCGCGGCGAAGTCGAGGTCGGTCGAGAAACGGCCAGCGTTGCCTGCTCTAAACTTTCGCAGCGCGGTGCCGCCCTTGAAAACCAGGCCGCGTGCGAAGAGCCCGGCGTTGTGAAGCAGATGCAACGCGTGATCCTGGGCAATGTCGAGAAGAGCGGCATCGCGTCCACCCCTGACGCCTTGATAGTGGCGCGCGAGGTGCCCCTCGGTAATCCGGGTCACGATCCGGTGCCCACGGTGAGGTATCGGTGCAGCAGGGTGTCGTTGACGTTGGTCTCGGCGTCGAAGAAACCTGCACCGGCGACACGCGGTCCAAGCCAGACCGTCTCTGTCGCCGGGTAGGTAGCGACGATCGCGGCTCGGGCGTCGTTGGTGCCTGCCGACCCGAGAAGGTATGCGGCACGCTGCGCCGCTGCACGCGGCCTAGTCTTCAGCAAGCCGATGACGGTATCGAGGTTCACGCGCGGGACGGCATCGGGCAGCCATTGGCTGAGGCCGGCTACGTCCTTGTAGGCCGACGGGCGCACCGCAATACCGACGATCAGTCCCTCGAGGTTCCATGACGGCAGTCCGTTGACCGTCGTCAGCCCGGCGTCGGGCAACTCGATGCGGACGTACCGCCAATCACCGGCAAGTGCTTTAGGAAAGGGTTGCTCGGCCGGCAGGGCGACGACTTCTTGCTCCGGTAACCGCTGGGCCAGCCCGAGGACCGATGCAGCTGTTTCCATTGCCAGCACACCGCGCCAATCAGGGTCCACGGCGCGCTGCGCGCGGAACTCGATGAAGCGATCACCAGAGCCGTAGGCACCACCGCGCGCCCCGGGAAGGAACTCCCAAGCGTGGCGGGTGCGCAGTTTTCCCAGCCAGCCGCCGCGCTGGAGTTCGTAGGCGAGGCGCTGTGTCGCCGCTTCGTCACCGGCAAGCCCGACTTGGCGCATGACCGCGGCCAGCCGACCTGACGTCACGACCAGGTCGCCGTCGAGTTCGAGCTGCTCGACCACGTCGGCGACCGAGCGCGGGATGACTCGAGCCACTGTCAATCACCACCTCTCTTTGGTCAATATTAACGAACTGCGGTTGCAGATGACAGTCCTAATTGGAGCGGCGTGCGGAGAACATGCCGTCTATGGGGGCGGTCCGGCGCGTTGACGCCGTCAACACGCCGAACCGAAACCCGCAGGTGACGAACTGCACTGAAATCGATCGAAGGAGATCGAAGCCGCTGGTAGAGACGTTGATGGACACCGAATCCAGGGGTTCGAGTCCCCTTAGCTCCACTTTTCGGACACCTGGGTGTCCTTACTGGAACCACCCTGAACTTCGTTCTGCGATGGTGCGTCCCGGTGAGCGCATAGATGCCCGTCTGTCCATTCGCGTGGGCTGCCCATGGGGAGCGGCCGCCGTCGCCAGGCAACCCTTTGGGACAGGATTTGATTGACGCCAAGTCTCTGGGTTTTCAGACACGGGCCTCTGCTGGTCGCGGCAGCGACAGCCCGGGCGGGCTGGCTGAGGATCGATCTGGCTTACCGGCGCTCGGCGGGCTCGCCGTAGCGTTCCTGAGCGGCCTGGCGGCTGGTGCCGAGCATGGCTGCGATCTGAGTCCACGTGTGCCCGTGTTCTCGGGCCTCGGCCACGGCATCGGCCAACTCCACCTGACTGCTGGCAACAGCGCGTACGGCGTCACCGATGCGGCGCAACCGACTGGCATCGGCGTCCGGCGAAGCGATAGCCGCGGGGTCGAGCGAGTCGAGCCACCGCTCGGCGGCCTCGGCGGCTTGCTGGAGCTGTTCACGGGTTCGGGGCATGTCCATCACCTCTTTAAGTGCTCGTAGAACTTGGGACTTGGGGCGGAGCGCCATGGCGTGGATCGCCACCGGCTGGCCGTCGTCATCGGCGAACAACGACCTCAAGGAGTCGGTCGGTTCGGTCGGCACCGATGTCGAGGTCACGGTCGCCCTGGCTCACGACGCGGATAGCGTTGCGGACTGCGTGCTCGATTTCTTCGTCAGCAACGCCGTGTTTACGGGCGTTGCCTGCGGTCTCCACATGCGCAGGTTACCTTGCCCGCCGTCCCATGTGCAAGTTACCTTGCGCATCTCCGAGGCTGCGCGCGGACCCGGGGAGAAGGGGGATTTGATACTCCTGTTTCTCTCCTAGTCAGACCTTTACTCGGGATCTCGCCTTTGCCGAGACTATGGACCGGCCCGGGTCAGGCGGCAGCGCCAGGCGGGCGAGCGCCGCGCCCGGGCCATCCCGGGTTTCATGCACCATGCGGGACTCGCCCGTACGGCATGGTCGTTTAACGCTCAGACCATCCAGCCTCGTCGCGTTCGTAGCCGGACGTTTCGCCGGCGAAGCGCCGTGCCGACGGTTGTGTGCGAGACGTCGAAGCGAGCGCCGAGCCACGCGAGCGAACGGCCAGTCGCCTACAGCATTGCGGCTTCGCTGACCTGTTCATTGTTCAGACCTTGGCGGCGGATGGTGATGCCCTGCTCACGGAGGACCGTGGCGACACGAGTCTTAGAGATGCCGTAGCGAGCGCCGATTTGCTGGGTGGTTTCGCCGGCTTCGTAGCGCTGCACGATGTCGGTGATGTCTTCGGCGGCCAGGAACCGTTTGGAGCGCGGTTTCAGGCCATCATCGGGGGATGAGGGTGGACAAGCGGGTGATTCGTTGACCCGCTTGCGCAGATCAGTCCATCCTTTACAGAGGTGGCCAAGGTTCGAGTACGTTCCTATTGCCTCCCTATTGCCTCCACCAGTGAAGAATCCGTCGTGAACACGCCTTATTCTTGATTTTGGCGTTTGCTGTCCGCGTCGTCTGGGTCGATATTTGACGACAACGAGCGGATGGGGATCACTTCCTGGATATTGATGTATCGGCCGCGGTTGCCGGAACGGGCGAATCCAGTTTGTCGAAAACAGCGAGTGTGGACTGTCGAAAACGACGAGTATGAGTGGTCGGAAATGTAGACTGGTGTCATGTTCGACTATCGCGCACGCATCGTCGACGCCGAGTTGTCCGAGCGGCTGACCTCGATCGGTGCTGTCCTCATCGATGGGCCGAAGGGCTGCGGGAAGACGGAAACCGCCCTCCAGCGGGCGAAGAGTTCAGTCCGCTTCGACACCGACCCGAACGCGCGGGCGCTCCTGGGACTCAACCCGGATGAGCTGTTCGACCAAGAGACGCCGATCCTTTTCGATGAATGGCAGCGCGCGCCGGAGATATGGGACCAGGTGCGGCGGCATGTCGATGATCAGCGCCGTCGCGGCCTGTACATCCTGACCGGATCGGCGACTCCGAGATATGAGCGCGAATTGCACTCCGGCGCGGGTCGGATCGGCACGCTCCGGATGCGGCCGATGACCCTATTCGAATCCGGCCATTCGACGGGTGAGGTTTCGCTGGCTGCTCTGCTGCGCGGCGAAGACCAGAAGGCGAAGCGAACCGCGATGACGGTCCCGGGCCTCATGGAGCGGATCGTCATCGGCGGCTGGCCGGCGTTGCTCGATCAGTCCGAGCGCAGTGCCCGGGGGTGGCTTGCCGACTACCTTGCCCAGATCGTCGACATCGACATTCCTGAGCTCGGCACCGGCAAGCGCACTCCGGACCGAGTACGCCGTGCGCTCGCATCGCTCGGGCGATCCGTCGGGACAGCGATCAAAGTCACCGCACTAGGCGCAGACATCGCCGGTGACGATCACCGGGCTCCGGCAAAGGAGACGGTGAACTCCTACCTCGACGCGCTTGACCGTCTCAAGCTGACCGAGAACTCGCCGGCGTGGAAGCCGCACATGCGTTCGCGCACCGAACTACGCGAGGCGCCGGTCCGTTACTTCGTCGACCCGTCGCTGGGCACCGCCGCGCTCAAGGTTGGATCGCGGGATCTGCTCGCCGACCTCGAGGCCGCCGGATTCCACTTTGAGGCGATGGCAGTCCGCGACGTTCGCACCTATGCGCAACCGCTCGGCGGCGCGGTGTACACCTGGCGCGAGTCTCACGGTCGTAAGGAAGTCGACGCGATCGTCGACACACCGGATGGTTGGGCCGCATTCGAGGTGAAGCTGACGGGCGATCAAAACGTCGTCGACAGGGCGGCGAAGGGCCTCCTAAACTTCGCGACCGACGTGGATGCCTCGAAGCATGGCAGCCCGTCCGCTCTCGTTGTCGTGACTGCGACAGGCGGTGGTGGAAAACGAACCGATGGGGTTCATGTCGTGCCGATCTCGGCACTGGGGCCGTAGCCGCCAACGCGTGGCCCACCGGAGCAGATCCGGGCGGGCTCCGCCGGATTGACGACATTTTTGACGACAACCGTGACGACAATTGGACACGCAACTACGTCGCCTACACTGCAAAATCGCAGTTAAAGTTAAAGCGCCTGGTAAACGGCATCTGCACGCTCCTGGCAGTGTGGGGGTCAGGGGTCGAGTCCCCTTAGCTCCACCGAGAAAGTCCAGCTCAAGGGTATTTTCTACCCTCGGTCCACTGTTACGTAGCAGTCCGTAACCAGTCCTGAGTAACAGCGCTAAAAACGGAAATCAGCACTTGAATCCGGCTTTTTCAGTCCGCCTTGCGCAGAGGGGCTCTCCTTATCTTCAGCAGCCATGACACGCTGGCGTGTGAGCCCCCAGCCGCGGCGGGATAATGCGTGAGATCAAGACGAAGTACGGGCCTGGCAGAATCGCGACCTCCGCGGACAAGTCGCACATCGTCCACCGGCCTGTGACCAAATCGTCAATCCTGAGTTCTGAAGAGAATCCCAGCGTCGAACTCGACATCAAGACCTCTGGACACGGTTTCCCGCCGAGGGCTACGCGGCGCGCTTCACCGCCACCTTGAGATCGTGCGGCAGGCAGGCCGTCGTCTTTCTGCACGGAGGCATGGTACGACTGCTGGTGTCATCCCTCTGGCATCAATACACCATCTGCCCCACCGGTCACAACATCGGTGAACTGCCCTAGCGGCTTCCGCGTGGCGCCTCGGCGTGCTTACCTTCGCTCGTTAGCCTGGCCGCATCCGACGAGGGAGAAACGTCAATGTTGGTCCTGCACGGGTTCTGGTCCCCTACGGACGGGCTATGCCTTTGGGCGGAGGATTCCGCGCTCGCGGTGACGAGTCCCAGCGAAGCGTTGCGTGCGGCGCGCCCGCATCCGTTCGCCGCGGACGCCGATGCCATCGCCCCGATCCACACCGGCAAACCAGGAACCGCGGTTTTGTTGTTGCCGTCGTTGCGGAAGTCGCCGCTGGACTCACCGGAGTTGTTCCGGATCACGCCCCGCCCGGCACCAAGAATCGAACCTGTTTTGCTGCCATGGACGGTTCCGACGATGTCCCTGCCCGCCGCGTCGGCGCTGACCGCGCTGGAGGAGCCCGCCGCCGACGTACGGTACGGGGCATCCGTGAGGTACCTGGCCGAACTGGCGGCCTTCGCGCGGGAGCTGGCGGAGCGCGGCCGGGTCCTGCCCGCGCTGTCCCGCGACGAGCATGGGCCCAGTGCGTTCTGGCGGCCGGTCGTGCAGGGTCCCGATGTGGTGGCCCTGAATGCGCTGATCGCCGCGATGCCACCGGTATGCCGGGCGGTGCCGACGGCCCAGGACGGCCACGAGCTGGCCACCTCGGCGTTGCATGCCTTCGCGGATGCGGCGGTGCGAACGATGCTGCCGGCCGGGATCGACCTCATCCCGCCCCGGCGTGGCCGTCGCCCGAAAACCGTTCCGGCCGAGGAAGCCTGGCTGACTGCGCTGACCGCCCCGGATGGCCGGTTCGAGGCGGACCCGGGCGAACTCGACGCGCTGGCCGTGGCACTGCAACCGTGGGATGACATCGGCGCGGACGGGCCGGGCCCGGCAAGGGCGATGTTCCGGCTCACCGAAATCGAAGAGCGGCTCGACCAACAGCCCGGCTGGCGGCTGGAGTTCCTGCTGCAATCCATGGCCGACCCCAGCCTGTTGGTACCCGCGGAGCAGACCTGGGACGAGAATGGCGGCCTGCGCCGCTGGCTGGACCGCCCCCAGGAACTCCTGCTCGCCGAGCTCGGCCGCGCCGTCCGCATCTACCCCGCACTCGCGCCCGCCCTGCGAACGGCGCGTCCATCGGAGATTTCCCTGGACGCCGATGGCGCCTACCACTTCCTGTCCACCGCCGCGCCACTGCTCGACGAGGCGGGGTTCGGCGTTCTGCTGCCGTCATGGTGGGACCGGCGCCGCAAGCTGGGGCTCGCCGTGTCGGCGTCCACACCGGTCGACGGTGTGGTGGGCGGCACACGCAGATTCGGTCGCGACCAGCTGGTCGATTTCCACTGGGAACTCGCGATCGGTGACGAGACCCTGACCGAGGACGAGATCACCGCGCTCGCCGAGACCAAGGCCCCGCTGATCCGGCTGCGCGGCCAGTGGGTGGCGGTGGACCCCGATCAGCTGCGCCGAGGGCTGGACTTCCTGGCGAAGAACCCGACCGGCCAAGCGACCACGGCCGAGATCCTCGCCCTGGCCGCCGGCCATCCCGACGACACCGACACCCCGCTGGAAGTCACCGCGGTGCGCGCCGACGGCTGGCTCGGCGACCTGCTCAGCGGGGCGGCAGCCCAATCGCTGCAGCCGCTGGCACCTCCGCCGGAGTTCGCCGCGACGCTGCGTCCCTACCAGCAGCGGGGACTGTCCTGGCTGGCGTTTCTGTCCTCGCTCGGGCTGGGCAGCTGCCTGGCCGACGATATGGGGCTGGGCAAGACGGTGCAGTTGCTCGCCCTGGAGTCCGCGCAACGTCACGACGAGCCCGCCACCGCGCCGACACTGCTGCTGTGCCCGATGTCGTTGGTGGGCAACTGGCAACGGGAAGCCGCGAAATTCGCACCGACACTGAGGGTTTACGCCCACCACGGCACGGCACGGCTGCGCGGTGAGGCGCTGCGCGATCATCTCGCTGACACCGACGTCGTGGTCACCACTTATGCCACCGCGACCCGCGATATCGATGAGCTCGCCGGATTCGGTTGGAACCGGGTCGTGCTCGATGAGGCGCAGGCGGTGAAGAACAGTCTGTCCCGCGGGGCCAAGGCCGTGCGCCGGCTGAAGGCGGGGCACCGGGTGGCACTCACCGGGACCCCGGTCGAAAACCGGCTCGCCGAGCTGTGGTCCATCATGGACTTCCTCAACCCCGGTCTGCTCGGCTCGTCCGAGGTGTTCCGCACCAGATACGCGATCCCCGTCGAGCGGTACGGCCAGACCGAGCCGGCCGAGCGGCTGCGAAGGATCACCCGCCCCTACGTCCTGCGGCGGCTCAAGACCGACCCGACGATCATCGACGACCTGCCCGAGAAGATCGAGATCAAGCAGTACTGCCAGCTCACCATCGAACAGGCGTCCTTATATCAGTCCATCGTCGATGAGATGATGGAGAAGATCGAGCACACCGAGGGCATTGAGCGGCGCGGCAATGTGCTCGCGGCGATGGCCAAGCTCAAGCAGGTCTGTAACCATCCTGCGCAACTGCTGCATGACCGTTCGCCGGTCGGTGCGCGGTCGGGCAAGGTCATCCGGCTCGAGGAGATCCTGGAGGAGATTCTCGCCGAGGGTGACCGGGTGCTGTGCTTCACCCAGTTCACCGAATTCGCCGAGATGCTCGTGCCACACCTCGCGGCGCGGTTCGGGCAGGACGTGCTGTATCTGCACGGCGGCACCCCGAAGAAGCGGCGCGACGAAATGGTGGCACGCTTCCAGTCCGGTGAGGGGCCACCGATCTTCCTGCTGTCGCTGAAGGCCGGCGGCACCGGGCTCAACCTCACTGCGGCGAACCACGTTGTGCACCTGGATCGCTGGTGGAACCCGGCTGTGGAGAACCAGGCCACCGACCGCGCGTTCCGGATCGGCCAGAAGCGGAACGTCCAGGTGCGCAAATTCATTTGCACCGGAACGCTCGAAGAGAAGATCGACGACATGATCGAGGAGAAGAAGGCGCTGGCCGATCTCGTGGTCGGTGACGGGGAAGGTTGGCTGACGGAGCTGTCCACCGGTGATCTGCGCAAGCTGCTCGCCCTATCGGACGGGGCCGTCGGTGAGTGACTGGTTCCCCCCTCCGTCGCGGCCCCGCCCGGTGGACGGCGGTCTCAAAGCCCGCAGCACCCGCGGCGCGATCGCCCAGACCTGGTGGTCCCAGCGGTTCATCGGCGTCCTCGAAGGCATCGGGATGGGCAGCCGGCTGCAGCGCGGGCGGAGCTATGCCCGTAAGGGACAAGTGATTTCGATGGAGGTGGGTCCGGGCCTGGTCACCGCACAGGTGCAGGGCAGCCGGACGCGCCCCTACCGTGTGCGCATCGGTATCGGCGCATTCGGTAAGGCTGAGTGGGCGCAGGTCGAGGGTGCGCTGGCCGAAAACGCTTGGTATGCAGCCGCGTTGCTTTCCGGTGAGATGCCGGAGGATATCGAGGACGTCTTCGCGGGGCTGGGGCTTTCACTGTTCCCGGCAACCGCCCGCGAGCTGTCACTGGACTGTTCGTGCCCGGATGGCGCGGTGCCGTGCAAGCATCTGGCCGCGACGTTCTACCTGCTGGCCGAGTCGTTCGACGAAGATCCATTCGCCATCCTCGCCTGGCGTGGACGCGAGCGTGAGGATCTGCTGGCGAACCTGCAGGCTGCCCGGTCGGAGGGTCGCCCCGCTGCCGACCGTGCGGAGCCGCCGGGACGGCCGCTCACCGATTGCCTTGACTCCTATTTCATTCGTCAGGTCGACGTCCCATCGCCAGGCCCGCGGGTGACGTTATCGACGGCATTGCTCGATCAGCTTCCCGATGTCACTGTCGGGGTGCGTGGCCGGCCGCTGGTCGAGATCCTGCGGTCCGCGTATGCCGCGCTGAGCGAAGGCGGAGGTGACCGGTGATCGACCCGGTGGATAGAACGCCGCCACCGTCTCGGCGCCGCACCCGGCGTCCGGACGTGATGACCTACCAGGTCCGGGTCGATCTGGCAGGCACCACACCCCCGGCGTGGCGGGGCTGGAGGTTGCGTCTGACGTGTTTCTGGACGACGTGCACGAGATCATCCAGACAGCCTTCGGCTGGACCGACAGCCATCTGCACCGATTCGGCTGTGGCCCTGCCTATTACAGTGATGACACCTCCCGTAGGGGCAGTGCGGAAGTGCGCCGAGGCCGGCTTTGCGCCGGCCCTTGCGCAGCAGGTTGCGCGCCAGGAATCGTGCCGCCGTCCAGCCCTGTTCCCCGCTGTAGGCCGGGCCGGAATGCTCGATGCCGTAGTAGGCGTCGTAGATGTTGCCGGCGAGACGGTCGATCAGCTCCCTCACCTCCGATGGCGTGCTCATCCCAGGAACGGTTCCCTGTCGGGTGGTCGTGCGCACCTCGTCGAGGAGGAGGCATGGCGTCGTGCCGATCGGCCCGCTGGGCAACGATGAAAGTCCCTCGCCAGCAGAATATTTCGGCTTCGCCGACATCGCTGCCGCACTCGCTGGACGGCTGTTCGGCGATCGCCCGGCCGATGGGCGCCGTCACGGAGTGGGTCAGTGGGCACCGGAGAGGTTCAGCGTGACGACGCCGGCGATGATCAGGCCGACCCCGACGACCTTGGCGACCGACAGGGGGGAGCCGAGGAACAGCACGGCGATCAGCACGATCGCGGCCGTCCCGATCGCCGACCACAGCGCGTAGGCGACGTCGGTCTGCATACCGCGGGAGATCGACAACGCCAGCAGCGCGAACGCCACCGCGTACCCGGTCAGGCACACCGCCGTCGGCCAGAGCCGGCTGAAGCCGTCGGTGCTCTTGAGCAGGCTGGTCGCCACCACCTCGGCCAAGATCGCGCAGATGAGGAGTAGATAGCTCACGTCGCCTCCCGGTGTAGGGACCCCATGTAGGTGTGTACACGATGGGAGCGCCCGGGCGGTCACCCCGGCTCAGCCCTCGAACGCGGGGCCGTCGAAGCGTTCGCGGGTGACGAACTCGGCGACGGACCGGCGGCGCAGTCTGGTCGGCTGTCGCACCGGCTTGCCGAGCGGCACCAGCGCGGCGACCGCGTGCGTGTCGGGGATGCCCAGCAACCGGCGGACCTCGTCCTCGGCGGCGATGGCCATCGTGGTGATCGTGCCGCCGTAGCCCTCGTTGCGGGCGGCCAGCAGGATGTTCCACACCAGCGGGTAGACCGAGGCCCCACCGGCGATGCCGACGCGGTCCAGCTCCTGGTCGAGGACGGCGACCACGCCCAGGTCGACGGAGACGACCAGCAGCACCGGCGCGTTCGCCAGCGGCGCGACGAACGCGTCGGGAATCTCGGTCGCATCGATCACGTCCTGGGGCACCCCGCTGGGCCGCAGCGGATTCCACGGGCTCTCGCCGGCCATGAGCTGGGCGACGTAGCGGCGGGCGGCGGGCGCGCCCAGCTCGGCGAGCCGGCGGCGGGTCCGCGCGTCACGCACCACGGTGATGTGCGCGCCCTGCCGGTTGCCCCCGCTGGGGGCGAACCGGGCGTTGTCGAGGATGCGCGACAGCACGTCGTCGGGCAGCGTGTCGTCGGTGAACTCGCGCGCGGCGAACGCGGTTCGCATGACGTCGTAGAGGTCCACGGCGGGCCGGCTCACGAGGCCGCGGCGGCGCGCCGCTCCAGCCGGAAGGTGCGCCGGAAACCGGCCGGCTGCGTGGTGAGCGTGACCTGCACCGCACCGCCGGGGGCGATTTCGTAGCGCTCCTCGACGTCCGGCCCGTCGGTCCACCGGCCGACGGCGTGCCGCCCGAGGTCGGGGCGGTCATACAGGGCCGGGTCGAACGGGAAGTACACCGGGTCAAACGGCATCACGTCCCCGTCGGGACGGCCGTCGACCATGCGGCTGCACTCCACGAACCGGAAACACCCGATGTTGTGCGCGGCCCGGTAGCTGCGCCGGACGACCAGCGGGGAGTGCGCGTCGGCCGGCAGGGGCGCGTCCTTGGGCACGATCGGGTCGAAGACCACGCCGGTGCCGGCCTCGGCCTCGCGGAACACCCCGAAATGACGCGAGAAGCGTTCGGAGAGCTCGAAATCGGCCTCGGTGTCGAGGTGGACGGCCAGGCCGATGGCGGTCGCGGCGAACGGGTGCGGCGAGCGTTTGACGCGCTTGTCGCCGAAGGCCGCGCGCAGCGCCCGCGAGACCGGCGGGAAGCTGCCCGCCCCGCCCACCACGTAGATTCCCGCCACCTCCGACGTCGTCACCTCGTCTCCGGCGGCCGGGTCGCGCAGCACGCGACGCAGGATCTCGACGGTTTTGTCGACGAGCGGTGCGCAGGCCGCGTAGACGTCGTCGATCCCGCAGGCGAACGGCGGCCGGTCGACCGCCGTCAGGTCCACCAGGAAGCGGCGGGTCTGCGGCCCGACGGCCTCCTTGCGGGCGGCGCACTCCTCCCTGAGGAGGTCGCGGCGGCCGTCGTCCACCTCGCCCAGCCCGGATCCGGCGAGGACCAGGTCGACGATGGCCTCGTCGAAGTCGTCGCCGCCCAGGCGCTGGATGCCCTCGCTGAGGACGACGTCGTTCGCGGGCCCGGTCATCTTCAGCAGCGAGGCGTCGAAGGTGCCGCCGCCCAGGTCGTAGACGAGGACGTACTCGCGTCTGGCGGTGATGGTGGAGCGGTACCGGTGGGCGTACTCCAGGCTCGCGGCGGACGGCTCGTTGAGCAGGGCGACGACGTGGAAACCGGCCGCCACGAACGCGTCCAGGGTCAGGAACCGCTGGGCGCTCGAGGCATTGGCCGGCACGCTGATCGCGGCCTCGACGGTCTCACCCGGTGCGAGCCCGGCGTTGGACCGGTCGCAGAGGTCGCTTCTCAGCCGGGCCAGGAAGCCGGTGAGCAGGTCGGCCAGGCGGTGGCCGCGGCCGGCCAGGGTCACCTCGGTCTGCGGTCCGGCGTCGTTGAGCAGTCGCTTGAACGACCGCAGCACCGACCATCCCGGCTCGTGGCGGACCGCGGCGGCGTCCGCCCCGAACCGCAGCTCGCCGGCGGCGTTGCCCGCGACGAGCGAGGGCCAGGTGTCGACTCCGTCGAAGGACACGACCGGGTAGTTGCCCCTGTCGACGACCGCGGCGACGGTGTGGGTGGTGCCGAAGTCGATGCCGACTCGCATCGCCCGATTTTAGGGCTCTGCCACCGGTTTGAGCACATCCTTTCTGCGGCGCGCCGCCCGCCCCGGCGAGCTGTGGGTACGTTGGCAAGCGGGATGCCTTGTCATCTGCTTGAATAGGTCCGCTCTGTGACGGGCTTACGGATGACTCGACCCGACGCTGTCAGCCCGGCAGGCGGCGGGTGTCTTCCGGATCAGGCTGTCGGTCGCACGGAAAGCAGGGAAGCAATGATCCAATCCGTACTCGTCGTCGGCGGCGGCAGTGCCGGCCTGCTCACCGCGCTTGCGCTCAAACAACAGGCTCCTGCGCTCGAAGTCCGCGTCGTGCGCAGCAAGGACATCGGCGTGATCGGCGTCGGCGAAAGCACCACGCCGCAGATCGTCAACCTGCTGTTCGACTACCTGAAACTGCCGCAGAAGCAGTTCTATTCGACCGTCCGGCCGACCTGGAAGACGGGCATCCACTTCCTCTGGGGGCCACGCACGTCATTCGACTACGGGTTCGCATTCCAGCTCGACGGGTTCTACACCGACCTCGATCGCTACAACGGCTTCTATTGCGGCGACGATTTCGACAGCGTCGACATGAACGCTGCGCTGATGGCTCAGGGCAAGGCGTTCGAGAAGCATCCGAGCGGCCAGGGGCCGTTGATCACGCCCAACACGGCACTGCACCTGTTCAATCCCGCGCTGGTCGAGGCGCTGGAGAGCGCGTCCGTCGCGCGCGGCATCGAGATCGTCGACGCGCGCATCACCGGCGTGCCCGTCGATGAGCAGGGCGTGCGGGCCGTCGTCCTCGACGACGGCCGCACGTTCTCGGCCGACTTGTACGTGGACGCGACCGGCTTTCGCTCCGAGTTGCTCGGCCGCGCGCTGGGGACGCCGTTCCTCCCGTACGACAGCTCGCTCTTCTGTGACCGCGCCATCGTCGGCAGCTGGGACCGGACCGACGAGTACATCTACCCCTACACCATCGCCGAGACGATGGAGGCCGGCTGGTGCTGGCAGATCGACCACGAGCACGCGATCAATCGGGGCTACGTCTATTCGTCACACTTCCTCAGCGACGACCAGGCGCGCGAGGAGTTCGTGCAGAAGAACCCGAAGGCCAAGACGTGGGATCACGTCGTGAAGTTCCGCTCGGGGCGCTACGAGAAGGGCTGGGTCAAGAACGTCTTCGCGATCGGCAACGCGTGCGGCTTCGTCGAGCCGCTCGAGGCGACGGCGCTGATGGTCGCGTCGTCGCAGATCAAGGCGATGGTCGAGATGCTCGTGCAGTCGCAGCTCGACCCGACGCCGAGCCTCAAGGCGCTCTACAACACGCTGTTCGTCGACTGGTGGGACGGCATCAGGGATTTTCTGTCGGTCCACTACCGGTTCAACACGCGCCTCCAGAACGAGTTCTGGACCGCGTGCTGCAACGAGGTGGACGTGACACCGGTGCAGCCGCTGCTGGACTTCTATCGCGAGAACGGGCCGACGGGTTTCTGTCGGCATTATGTGACGAGCACGATCGGGCAGGACAATCAGTTCGGGCTCGAAGGATATCTGGTGATGCTGGTGGGGCAGAAGGTGCCGTATCGCGATGCGCATCCGCCGAGCGAGGCGGACATGGCGATCTTTCGTCGTCACTGTGCGGACAACCGCGCCCGCGCGGCGAGCGGGCTGACGGTGGCCGAGGCGCTGCAATACGTCCACCGGCCGGACTGGCGGTGGAATTCCGATGCGCAGTAAGGCAGATGCGCAGTAAGGCAGATGCGCTGTAAGGCAGATGCGCAGTGAGGCAGCGTCGAGTCGTCACTGCTGCGGCGCCGCGCGAATGTGAATTCACCGACGCCCGATCGGCGTGTCGCGTCGTGATTTTCACGCTCGCGGTGGGGGCCGCGCCGGCGGCTCAGTACAGCGCGCGCATGGCGTCGATGGTGTCGGCGTCGGCCGGGCCCTTGTCGTCGCGGTAGCGCACCACGCGGGCGAAGCGCAGCGCCAGTCCGCCCGGATAGCGCGACGACTTCTGCACCCCGTCCAGCGCCACCTCGACCACCTGCTCGGGGCGCAGCCGCACCACGTGACCCTCGGTTCCGCCGACCGCCAGTTCGGTGAACCGGGCCGTCTGCCAGTCGAGCATGGCATCGGTCATGCCCTTGAACGTCTTTCCCACCATCAGGAATTCACCGGTGGCCGGGTCGCGCGCGCCCAGGTGGATGTTGGACAGCTTGCCGCGGCGGCGCCCCGATCCCCACTCCACGGCGAGGACCACCAGATCCAGCGTGTGTACCGGCTTGACCTTCAGCCAGCCGGCCCCGCGGCGGCCCGCCTGATACGGCGCGTCCGGCGACTTGGCCATCACCCCCTCGTGGCCGGCGGCCAGCGTCGCGTCCAGGAAGCGGGCCGCCTCGGCGGGGTCGGACGTCAGCAGCCGGTCGACCCGGAGCCCCGGCGGCGCCAACGCGTCCAGCGCGGCCAGCCGTTCGGTGGTCGGCGCGTCGAGCAGGTCCACGCCGTCGCAGTGCAGGATGTCGAAGAGGAACACCGAAAGAGGCTGGGCCGCAACGGCTTGGGCCACGTCGACGGACCGGCCGAACCGGGAGGCGGTGACCTGGAAGCGGTGCGGCCGGTGGTCGGGCCGCAGCGCGATCGCCTCGCCGTCGGCGATCAGGTCGTGCACCGGCAGGGCCAGCGTCGCCACCACCACCTCGGGCAGCCGGGCGGTGACGTCGTCGAGGCTGCGGGTGTAGACGCTCACCTCGCCGCCGGCCCGGTGGATCTGCACCCGGGCACCGTCCAGCTTCGCCTCGAAAACCGTTGCGCCGCCGTGTCGTCGGAGCGCATCGGTCACACCGGCCGCGGTCTGCGCCAGCATCGGTCCGACCGGCCGGCCGACCCGCAGCGCGAACTCCCGCAGGGCCGGCACGCCGCCGGAGAGCGCGGCCGCGGCCACCGCCGGCAGATCCCCGCCCAGCATCGCGGCGCGCTGGACCGCGGCGGCGGGGACGTCGGCGGCCCGGGCCACGGCATCGGACACGACCCCGGCCAGCGCGCCCTGCCGCAGCTCGCCGCCGAGCAGCCGCACCAGGAACTCCTGTTCGGGTTCCGTTGCGGCGCAGAACAATCCGGCCACGAGTTCGGCCCGGCGCGGCTGCGATCCCTTGCCCGCCACCGCGCCGATCTGTGACAGGGCGGCGTCGACGCCGGTGACGGTGAGCGAGGGCTCCGGCGCGGGCGCCGGCCGCGACCGCAGCGACGCCCAGCCGACACCGATCTGGCGCTGCGGCAGCTCGCCGGACAGCCAGGACACCACGATGGCGACGAGTTCGGCGTCGGGCGCGGCGCGGCGCAGCAGCTCGGCGATCTGGGCGACCTTGGCCAGGCGCGACGAGGTGGCGCCCACGGCGAGCGACGTGGCGGCCACGTCGAGAAGCAGCACGAGACCAGCTTGGCACGGCTCGCCGACAACCCTGCCGGGCGGACCCGCTAGCGTGCCCACGTAACGTTACAGATTCCAGGCATTCTGACAGGGAGAACCGGATGGAGATCAACGGAAAGAAGGTCGTCGTCATCGGCGGCGCGTCGGGGATGGGTCGCGCCACCGCCGAACTGCTGGCGCAGCGCGGCGCCCAGGTCGCGGTCCTGGACCGGGAGAACTCCGACGGCAAGAGCGTGGCCGCGGGCCTCGGTGGCGCGTTCTACCCCGTCGACGTCACCGACTTCACCGGGACCGAGCAGACCCTGCAGGGCGCCGTCGACAAACTGGGCGGCCTGCACGTCGTGGTGACGACCGCCGGCGGCGGCATCGCCAAGCGGACGCTGACCAAGGAAGGTCCGCACGACCTCGAATCCTTCCGGTCCGTCGTCGATCTCAACCTCATCGCCACGTTCAACATCAGCCGCCTGGCCGCCGCACACATGGCCCGCAACGAGCCCGAAGACGAGGAGCGCGGCGTCATCATCAACACCGCGTCCATCGCGGCCTTCGAGGGCCAGATCGGCCAGATCGCCTACACCGCCGCCAAGGCCGGGATCGCGGGCATGTGCCTGACGATGGCCCGTGACCTGGGGTCGCTGGGCATCCGGGTGCTGGCGATTGCGCCGAGCCTGTTCCTGACCGGCATCACGTCCATGGTTCCCGACGAGATGGCGGCCGCCCTGACCCGGGACGCGGCGTTCCCCAAGCGGATGGGCCGGCCCGTCGAGTACGCGAAGCTGGCAGCGGCCATCGTGGACAACCCGATGCTCAACGGTCAGTGCATCCGGCTGGACGCCGGGCAGCGGTTCGCGCCGAAGTAGCCACCCCGGGTCCGGGCCCGAGCCGGAATAAGTACACTCTTTAGGCAGCCGCCCCGCTCCCTTCCGGAGCGGGGCAGGCGGTCACATTCCAGTCGCGAGGAGGCCCCATGGCGATTGCCCTGACCGACGACCACCGCGAACTCGCCGAGGTGGCCCGCGCGTTTCTGACGTCACAGAAGGCGCGCTGGGCGGCGCGGTCGCTGCTCGACGCCGCCGACGAGGTGCGGCCGGGCTTCTGGCCGAACCTCGTCGAGCTCGGCTGGCTCGGCCTGCACATCGACGAGGAGCACGGCGGCTCGGGCTACGGCCTGCCCGAACTCGTGGTGGTGATCGAGGAACTCGGCCGCGCGGTCGCACCGGGCCCGTTCGTGCCGACGGTGATCTGCTCGGCGGTGATCGCCAAGGACGGCACCGCCGCGCAGAAGTCGCGGCTGCTGCCCGGCCTGATCGACGGCACCGTCGCCGCGGGCATCGGCCTGGACGGCCGCGTCGAACTGAAAAACGGTGTCGCCGCGGGCGAGGCCGGGATCGTGCTGGGGGCCGGGCTGGCCGACCTGCTGCTGATCGCCGCCGGTGACGACGTCCTGCTGCTGGAGCGCGACCGCGCCGGCGTGACGGTCGACGTGCCGGAGAACCTGGACCCGACCCGGCGTTCGGGACGCGTGCGGCTGCACAACGTCACGGTCACCGCCGACGACGTGCTGGCGGGTGCGCGGGAATCGGCGCTGGCCCGGGCCCGCACGCTGCTGGCCGCCGAGGCCGTGGGCGGGGCGTCGGACTGCGTCGAGTCCGCCGTCGAGTACGCCAAGGTGCGCCAGCAGTTCGGCCGCACCATCGCGACTTTCCAAGCGGTGAAGCATCATTGCGCGAACATGCTGGTGGGCGCGGAGTCGGGGGTGGCCGCGGTGTGGGACGCCGCGCGTGCGGCGGCAGAGGACTCCTCGGCGGACGAAGCGCAGTTCCGGTTGTCCGCCGCGGTCGCGGCTTCGCTGGCCTTCCCGGCGTACGCGCGCAACGCCGAACTCAACATCCAGGTCCACGGCGGAATCGGCTTCACGTGGGAGCACGACGCGCACCTGCATCTGCGCCGGGCGCTGGTCAGCGCGGCGCTGTTCGGCGGCGACGCGCCGCCCCGCGACGTCTTCGAGCGCACCGCGGCCGGGGCGACCCGGGAAAACAGCCTGGACCTGCCGCCCGAAGCCGAGGAGCTGCGCACCCGGGTCCGCGCCGACGCCGCCGAGATCGCGGCGCTGGACGACAAGGCGCAGCGCGACAAGCTGCTCGCGACCGGCTACGTGATGCCGCACTGGCCCAGGCCCTGGGGCCGCGCCGCCGACGCCGTCGAGCAACTGGTGATCGAGGAGGAGTTCCGCGCGGCAGGCATCAAGCGCCCCGACTACTCGATCACCGGGTGGGTGATCCTGACCCTGATCCAGCACGGAACCGATTGGCAGATCGAAAGATTCGTCGAAAAGGCGCTGCGCCAGGAAGAGATCTGGTGCCAGCTGTTCTCCGAGCCCGAGGCCGGCTCGGACGCCGCGTCCGTCAAGACCCGCGCGGTCCGGGTGGACGGCGGCTGGAAGATCAACGGCCAGAAGGTGTGGACCAGCGGGGCCCAGTACTGCGCCCGCGGCCTGGCCACCGTGCGCACCGATCCCGAGGCGCCCAAGCACGCCGGCATCACCACGGTGATCATCGACATGAAGGCGCCCGGGGTGGAGGTGCGGCCGTTGCGGCAGATCACCGGTGGCTCGGAGTTCAACGAAGTGTTCTTCAACGACGTGTTCGTTCCCGACGAGGACGTCGTCGGGACGCCCAACTCGGGATGGACGGTCGCGCGCGCCACGCTGGGCAACGAGCGGGTCAGCATCGGCGGTGGCAGCGGGGCGTCCTACGGCGGACTGGCCCCCGCCCTGGTGCAGTTGGCCGGGGAGGGCTCCGACCGGTTGGCGGGCGCGCGGGCCCGGGTGGGCCGGTTCCTCGCCGAGGATCACGCCCTGCGGTTGCTGAACCTGCGCCGCGCGGCCCGCAGCGTCGAGGGGGCCGGTCCCGGCCCGGAGGGCAACATCACCAAGCTCAAGCTGGCCGACCACATGGTCGAGGGCGCCGCGATCTGGGCGGCGCTGGTGGGACCCGAGGTCGCGCTGACCGACGGGCCGGGTGCGGTGGTCGGCCGGATGGTGATGGGCGCACGCGGCATGGCCATCGCCGGCGGCACCTCGGAGGTCACCCGCAACCAGATCGCCGAGCGGATCCTCGGCATGCCGCGCGACCCGCTGATCAACTGAGCGCGCCAGTTACGCCGAGCAGACGCAAAAGCACCCCAAAATCTCCGATTTTTGGGGCTTTTGCGTCTGCTCGGCACCCTCAGGCCGGCGCGAACACCGGGGCGCCGCCGCTGCCCTGCTCCGGGCGGATCTCGACGGCCATCCCGCACGCCACCGAATCAGGTTCGCAGTCAACGATATTGCCGGCCACGCGCAGACGGCTCTGCTCGGCGAGCTCGACGATGGCGATCACGTAGGGGATCGGGATCTGCGGGTTGTACGGGTGGTGGTTGACCGTATAGGTGAGCACCGTCCCGCGGCCGGCGACCGGCCGGGCGACCAGCGTGCCGCCGCAGTCACGGCATTGGCCACTCGGCGGATGCACCCAGCGCGCGCAGCCGTCGCAGTGTTCGATGAGCAGCTCGACTGACACGAGCAATACAGTACACTCAATTCCTCATGACTCGGTTTACGGCGGTGCGGCGATGACGTATTTCGAGAAGGACGCGATCGTGTCCGGCATCGGCATCTCCCGGATCGGCCGTCGCACCGGCATCCCGGGGCCCGAACTCACCCTGGAGGCGGTCCGGGCCGCCATCGCCGATGCCGGCCTGCGAGCCGACGACATCGACGGAATCGCGAGCTTGGGCGACACCTCCCCGGGGGTGGTCAACGCCGAACTGCGCATCGAGGCCCCCGACTGCGGGTCCGGGTTCGGCACGGGGGGGCTGCTGAGCCCGGTGATGTCGGCCTGTCGCGCGGTCGCCGAGCGGCGGGCCCGCCACGTCGTGGTGTACCGCACCGTGCAGATGCTCGGCGGGACGGTCCCGGTGCGGCCGCAGGGGGATGACGCCCCCGCCCCGCCGCTGGCGCGGATGTTCGAGGCGCCCGACGGGGCGCCACGCCCGGCGGTCGGCCCGATGGACGACGTCAACGACCTGATTGCGGCGCACGCCTACTCGGCGGCCAACTGGCTGGCGCTGAACTGCCGCCGCCACATGGAGCTCTACGGCACCACCAAAGAACAGCTGGGCTGGGTCGCGCTCAACGGCCGGCGCAACGCGGCGCTCAATCCCCTTGCGGTGTACCGCGAACCGATGACGATGGCCGACTACCTCGGCGCGCGTCCGGTGTCGACACCGTTCGGGCTGCTGGACTGCGACGTCCCGATCGACGGGTCGGTCGCGGTGGTGGTGTCGAACGCGGAGTACGCCCGCGACTGCCCGCACCGCGCGGTGTCGGTGGAGGCGATCGGCGGGTCCGACGGCGCCGGTGGCTGGTTCCACCGCGACGACTACCCCAAGATGGCGATGTCGGATGCCGCGGCCCAGATGTGGTCGCGCACCCAGTTGACGCCCACCGATCTCGACGTCGCGCAGTTGTACGACGGCTTCACGTTTCTGACGATCGCGTGGCTGGAAGCCCTCGGAATCTGCGGCGACGGCGAGGCCGGGCCGTTCGTCGACGGCGGGGGGCGGATCGCCCGCGACGGTGCCCTGCCGCTCAACACCTACGGCGGCCAGCTCTCGGCAGGGCGCATGCACGGCTACTGGGCGCTGCACGAAGGTTGCCTGCAGTTGCGCGGCGAGGCCGGGGAGCGGCAGGTGGCGCGGCGCCCCGAGGTCGGCGTGGTCTCCGTGGGCGGTGGTCCGGTCGCGGGGTGCATGCTGCTGACCTGCTGACCTGATGGAGATGCCGGAAATGCTGGAAAGTGGTTGTCGGAGGGCGCAGTTGAGCGTAGCGGTCGGCCAGGCCGACAAACTGGCCGCCAAGGTCGCCCGTGACATCGAGGCGGACGTCGTTCGCCGCGGCTGGCCGGTCGGGGAGTCGCTGGGCTCCGAACAGGCACTGCAGCAACGCTTTCGGGTGAGCCGATCGGTGCTGCGCGAGGCGGTCCGCCTCGTCGAGCACCACCAGGTCGCGCGGATGCGGCGCGGGCCGGGCGGCGGGCTGCTGGTCTGCGAGCCCGACGCCGGTCCCGCGACCCGGGCCGTCGTCATCTACCTGGAGTACCTGGGCACCACGCCGGGCGACCTGCTCAACGCGCGCAGGGTGCTGGAGCCGCTGGCGGCCTCGCTTGCCGCCGAATGCATCGACGAAGCCGGGATCGCGCGGCTGCGAGCGGTGCTGCGCGCCGAAGAGCGGTGGCGGCCGGGCCTGCCGGCGCCGCGGGACGAGTTCCACGTCGCGCTCGCGGAGAGGTCGAAGAACCCGGTCCTGCAGCTGTTCGTCGACGTGCTGATCAGGCTCACCGCGCGGTATGCGCGCACGGCGCGCACGGACTCGGCGAGCGAGGCCGTCGAGGCGGTCGAGCACATGCACGGCGACCACTGCGAGATCGTGGCCGCCGTCACCGCCGGCGACGTGGCGCGGGCCAAGACGCTCAGCGATCGCCACGTGGAACGGGTGACCGCCTGGTTGCAGCAGCATCACCCGGGCGGGGCAGGTCCCGGCGCCCGAGCGGGCCGGCCCCGCGCGCCCCGCGTCGACCCCGAGGCGCCGCGCGGCAAGCTGGCCGAGGGCCTCGCGGCCACCATCGGCGACGACATCGCCGCCAGCGGGTGGCACGTCGGTTCGGTCTTCGGCACCGAGGCGGCGCTGCTGGAGCGCTACGGGGTGAGCCGGGCGGTGCTGCGCGAGGCGGTGCGGCTACTCGAACACCATTCGATCGCGCGGATGCGGCGCGGACCCGGCGGCGGGCTGATCGTCACCACACCGCAGCCGCAGGCCAGCATCGACACGATCGCGCTGTATCTGCAGTACCGCAAGCCCAGCCGCGAGGACCTGCGCTGCATCCGGGACGCCATCGAGATCGACAATGTGGCCCGAGTGGTCCAGCGGCGCACCGACCCGGAGGTGGCGGCCTTCCTGAACACCCGGAGCGGCATCGACCACCAGGCCGCCGGCGACGCGGGCCGCGCCGCGGTCGAGGAGTTCCGCTTCCACGTCGGCCTGGCGCACCTGGCCGGCAACGCGCTGCTCGACCTGTTCCTGCGGATCATCGTCGAGTTGTTCCGCCGGCACTGGTCCAGCAACACCGGCCGGCCGCCGCCGACGTGGGACGATGTCGTCGCCGTCGACCACGCCCACCTGCGCATCCTGCAGGCCGTCGCGGCCGGCGACGACAGTTTGGCCCGCTACCGTCTCCGGCGCCATCTCGACGCCGCCGCGTCCCGGTGGCTGTAGCGGAGTTCGCGCGCATAGCCAAGGCGCTTGGCGGGTATGGACACAGCAACACGCGACACGGCCGATCCGGCAGGGCCGGCATCCTGATCGAAAGCGAGAGCGCCGAGGTGTCCTTGGACATGAGGAACGAGCGCCAGGGTTTCCTTCACTCCGCGCTTGTCTACCGGTCCGAACGCGAGTGCGGGGACCATGTCACCCGCTTCGTCGCCGAGGGTTTGGCGGCGGGTGAGCCCGTGCTGGTCGCCATGCCCGAAGCCAACCTGGCGACGCTGCGTGACGAGCTGTGCGACGGGCCCGGCCGATCCCGGACCGGGCTGCGGCTGGCCGACATCGCCGAAATCGCACGCAACCCGTGCCGGTTTTTGGCGGTCGCGAGTTCGTTCGCCGAGGAGCATCCGGACCGACGGGTGCGGATCGTCAGCCAGCTTGCCTGGCCCGGCCGCAGCGCCGACGAGTTGGTCGCCTGTGCACAGCACGAAGCGCTGGTCAACGGGGCGTTCGAAGGCCGCCCGGTGACCGGGCTGTGCCTGTACGACGCAAGCCGACTCGACGACGACGTCCTGGCCAGCGCCCGCACCACCCACCCGCTGCTGTGGAGTTACGGTGCGCTGCAGCGCAGCACCGAGTACGCGCCCGACGACGCGCTGGAGGCCTGCAACCAGCCGCTCACGGCCAACCCGAGGGCCGTCACCTACACCGTCAGAAAATCCGAGGATCTGCGTCCCGCGCGGTCGTTCGCCGTCGACTACGCCGGCTGGGTGGGATTGCCGCGCGACGGCATCGCGGACCTGCAACTGGTCGCCACCGAACTGGCGACCAACAGCCTGACGTACGCCGACGGCGCCTGCCGGTTGTCCTTCTGGCGGGAGGGCGAGCACCTGATCTGTGAGGCGCGCGACAGCGGGAGGCTCGACGATCTGCTGGCCGGGCGATTGAACCCGGGCTCCGCCGGCCGCGCCAGCCGGGGGCTGTTCCTGGTCAACGCCCTATCCGAGTTGGTGCGTACCCACACCACCGCGACCGGCACGACGATCCGGGTGTACCTGCGCTGCGAGCCTTCGCCGCGGTCGGCCGGCTGAGCCCCGGCGGGACCGCCGCCGCCGGCCGAACCGCCCGCTTTGTGACCCTGTCGTGAGTTGTCCCGGACCGTACCTTCCCCGCTAGCGCGCGGGGGACTGCGACACCGGGGCCACGCCGGTGCCCGTCGTCGGTGCCTGCGCCGCGCAGCTCGCCGACAGCACCGCGAACAGCGTCGCCCCCGCGGCAACCAGGATCTTCACCGTCTGCATCCCCTTACCCGTCTTCTTCGCGTTCATCGAAGCGCCTTTCGTTGCCTGGTGGAACATCTGCCCGTGCGATTTCTGCCGCACCGCATGCTATCGCCGGCACCGCGCAGCGGGAGCCGTTTTGGAGCCCGGTCCGGAAAGTGTTGGCCACCAATACTTTCGCGGGACCATCGTCGGCGACACGACGACGATACCGGGCGTTGAGCCCGGGAAGGGTTGCGCCACACGACAGTGCATCCGAAGTTGCGTCATCCGAAGTTGCATCGTCCGAATTTGCATCGTCCGAATTTGCATCGTCGCCACGCGGCGTCTAACGTTCGGCACGTGCGTCTTCTCGTGCGTGCCGTAGTAGCCGGCACCCGCAGCGGGGTCTGACCCGGACCGACCCCCCGCTGTGGGCCGCAAGCTGCTGCCGTCGGTCGCTCCTGTCGACCGACGAAGAAGACCGAAATGCTGGTTACCCGGCCGAGTCCCCGGCCTCCTCACCGCGGCGATGCCGCGCTGCCGCGCGGTCTGCGGGAGGAGGCCGACGCCCTGTCCTGGGAGGCCTTCGTCGCGACCTACGGTCACACCCCGGGCCCCGTGCGGCTGGGGCAATGGGAATGCACCGACGCGCCGCGTGCCGCCGGGCGCCTCGGTCCGCAGGCGCGTAACTTCCGGGCCGTGATCGCCGTCGGCGACCGCATCGGCACCTCGACCGCCGCCGCGAGCGGGCCGATCGCCGCCCTCACCGCGATGCTGCACGAACGCGGGATCACCGTGGAGATCCTGAGGTTCCACCAGACGCGAGCGGGCGCCGACACCGTGACCTTCGTCCGCGGCACCGACGGCGTGCGCGCCCAGTGGGCGCTGGGCTGGTCGGACGATCCGGCGCAGTCCGCGCAGCGCGCCGTGATCGCCTGCGCCAACCGGCTGTTCGCCGCGGCGGCCCTCAGAGCGGGCGCAGCATGATCGGCATGCCGTCCTTGGGCACCGGCATGCCGCCGTAGTCCCACACGGCCCGGTATCCGGGCCGGGGCGGCTCGAGCCGGTATCTGCGCAACAGGCGGTGCAGGATCGTCTTGATCTCCAGCGTCCCGAACACCGACCCGATGCACTTGTGCGCGCCGCCGCCGAACGGGGTGAACGCGTAGCGGTGCCGCTTGTGCTCGTTGCGCGGCTCGGTGAAGCGGTCCGGGTCGAACTTCATTGGGTCCGTCCACAATTCGGGCAGCCGGTGATTCAGTCCGGGATAGGCGATGACGTTGGTGCCCTTGGGGATGTAGTGGCCCAGCAGGTCGGTGTCGCGGACGGTTTGGCGCATCGCCCACTGGACGGGCGTCACGAGCCGGATCGCCTCGTTCATCACCAGGTCGAGCGACTCCAGCTTCTCCAGCGATTCGATGTCCAGCGGCCCGTCGCCGAGCCGGTTGGACTCGTCGCGGCAGCGCTCCTGCCATTCCGGGTTGCCGGCCAGGTGGTAGATCATCGTCGTCGCGGTCGACGTCGAGGTGTCGTGCGCGGCCATCATCAGGAAGATCATGTGGTTGACGATGTCCTCGTCGGTGAACTTGTTGCCGTCCTCGTCGGCGCTCTGGCACAACACCGACAACAGGTCGTTGCCGTCCTTGCCGCGCTGTTCGGCGACCCGCTCCCGGAAGTAGTGCTCCAGCAGCTCGCGCGCCTTCAGCCCGCGCCACCAGGTGAACGGCGGCACCGGGGTACGGATGATCGCGTTGCCCGCGCGCGTGGTGACGGTGAACGCCCTGTTGACCTTCGTCACCAGGTCGTGGTCGGTGCCCGGCTCATGGCCCATGAACACCATCGAGGCGATGTTGAGGGTGAGTTCCTTCATCGCCGGATAGAGCAGGAAGCGCGCGTCGTCGACCACCCAGTCGTCGGCGACCACCTGCGAGACGACCTTGTCCATCTGCTCGACGTAGCTGACCAGCCGGGAGCGGGTGAACGCCTCCTGCATGATCCGGCGGTGGAACAGGTGCTCCTCGAAGTCGAGCAGCATCAGCCCGCGGTGGAAGAACGGCCCGATCACCGGGACCCAGCCCTGCTGCGAGTAGTCCTTGTTGCGGTTGGAGTAGATGACCTGCGCGGCGTCGGGGCCCAGCGCCGCGACGGCCGGCATCACCGGGGAGTCCCCGAAGATGACGGGGCCCTTGGTCCGGTACATGAACATCAGGTAGTCCGGTCCGCCGCGCAACATCTCGATGAGGTGCCCGATGACCGGCAGCCCCGCGTCGCCGACGACCGGCTTGAGCCCGCTGCCGGGCGGCGGGTCGGCGAGTTTGCGCTCCGGGAACTCGGTGTTGAGCAGCCGGCGTTCGACGATGCCCATGCCGGGAAAGTTGTTGAACGACGGGGTGAACCGGCGGCGCGCCTGATCCAGCAGGTACTGCGGGGTGCTGATGGTGGCGACCATAGACGCTCCTTCGGGTGCCCGGGACAAGTGACAGCCGTCACGTGCCTCCATCCTTCGACACAAACTTGACGGCTGTCAAGTTTGCTTTTCGGTCGGCGTGGTGCAAGGTCGGAGCATGGGCACCCACGCCGCCGATCCGGAGCCGGGGCCGGCCCTGCAGCGGCGCGGAGACAAGCAGCGGCAGGCGATCCTGCAGGCCACGCGCGCATTGCTGCAGGAAAGACCGTTCGCCGAACTGTCGGTCGCCACGATCAGCGCCCGCGCCGGGGTGGCCCGCTCCGGTTTCTACTTCTACTTCGACTCCAAATACTCGGTGCTCGCCCAGATCGTGGCCGAGGCCACCGAGGAACTCGAAGAGCTCACCCAGTACTTCGCCCCGCGCCAGCCGGGCGAGTCGCCCGAGCAGTTCGCCGTGCGGATGGTGGGCAGCGCCGCCGCCGTGTACGCGCACAACGACCCGGTGATGACGGCCTGTAATGCCGCCCGCTACACCGACGGCGAGATCCGCGACATCCTCGAGCAGCAGTTCGAGGTGGTGCTGCGGGAGATCGTCGCGATCGTCGAGGCCGAGATGGAGGCCGGGACCGCACACCCGATCAGTGAGGACATCCCGACACTGGTGCGCACCCTGGCGGGCACCACGGCGCTGGCCCTGACCGGCGACCCCGTCATGGTCGGCCCCCACGACGACGTGAACCGGCGGGTGGCGGTGCTCGAGCGGCTGTGGCTCAACGCGTTGTGGGGTGGCGGCCACCGGTGAGCCGCGCCGCCGCCGGTATCGTCTCGGCCATGGCGCACCGCGCATCCGGGGGGTACTTCGCAGGGAAGCGGTGCCTGGTCACCGGCGCGGCCAGCGGCATCGGCCGCGCGACCGCCCTGCGGCTGGCCGCCGACGGCGCGGAGCTCTACCTGACCGACCGCAACGGCGACGGCCTGCAGCTCACCGTCGCCGACGCGCGGGCGCTGGGCGCGCGGGTGCCCCAGCACCGCGTCCTGGACGTCGCCGACTACGACGCGGTCGCGGCGTTCGCCGCCGACGTGCACGCCGCGCACCCGAGCATGGACGTGGTGATGAACATCGCCGGGGTGTCGGCCTGGGGCACCGTGGACCGGCTGACCCACGAGCAGTGGGACAAGGTGATCGCGATCAACCTGATGGGGCCGATCCACGTCATCGAGGCGTTCGTCCCGCCGATGGTCGCGGCCGGACGCGGCGGGCGCCTGGTGAACATCTCCTCGGCGGCCGGACTGGTCGCGCTGCCCTGGCACGCCGCCTACAGCGCCAGCAAGTTCGGGCTGCGCGGCCTTTCCGAGGTGCTGCGCTTCGACCTGGCCCGCCACCGCATCGGGGTGTCGGTCGTGGTGCCCGGCGCGGTGCGCACCCCGCTGATCGACACGGTCGAGATCGCCGGCGTCGACCGCGCAGACCCCAGGGTCGCCCGCTGGGTCGACCGCTTCGGCGGGCACGCCGTGTCGCCGGAACGGGCGGCCGAGAAGATCGTCGCCGGGGTCGCCAGGAACCGGTACCTCATCTACACGTCGGCCGACATCCGCGCGCTGTACGCCTTCAAGCGACTGGCCTGGTGGCCCTACAGCGTGGCGATGCGCGCAGTCAACGTGGCGTTCATGCGCGCACTCCGGCCCGGCCCGGTGCCCGAGCCGCGGCATGGCCGGTCGGGGTCGCATTCCGAATAATCCGGGCCGGCGGCGGTGGCGCCGCGCCTTCCCCGCACTTTCGCCGCCGGGAATTCGCGTCCCTGTACCTATTCGGCTCTTGTGACGTTGTAGTGGGTGTTTGACCTGGGGGTTTGGGCGCAACGCCGTGTCCTGCTTACGTTTTGGACTGATTCCAGGTTCAAGACGAAGAAGGAGCTACGGCGTTGCGCATGTCCAGGGTATTCGCGACCGGTCTGGGTGACCAGAACATGGTGATCGAGGACGTGAGGATCGCGACCGAGACCACGGGCCGCAAGCAGCCGAAGACCACCGAGGTGCTGGTGTTGTCGGTGCGGCCCAAGGCATCGCAGGCGGGCCGTTGTTCGCGGTGTCGCAAGCGGTGCCCGGGGTATGACGCGGGGGGCCGCGCTGGGGACGGGATCAGGCGCTGGCGCACCCTGGATGTGGGGACCACCAAGGCCTATCTGCAGGCCGCGGCGCCGCGGGTGGCATGCGGCGAGCATGGGGTGGTGGTCGCGCATGTGCCGTGGGCGCGGCCGGGCGCCAAACACACCTGGGCGTTCGAGGACACCTGCGCGTGGCTGGCCGCGCACACCGCATTGAGCGTGCTCACGGTGCTGCTGCGGATCGCCTGGCGCACCGTGGCGGCGATCGTGACCAGGGTGGTTGCCGATGGCCGCGACACCAACGACCTGCTCGCCGGACTGTCGCGGATCGGGATCGACGAGATCGCCTACCGCAAGGGGCACCGCTACTTGACGTGCGTGGTGGACCACACGACAGGCCGGCTGGTGTGGGCCGGCGAGGGCCGCAACCAGGACACGCTGGGCCGGTTCTTCGACCAGCTCGGCGCCGAGCGGGCGAAGCTGCTCACCCACGTCAGCTGCGACGGCGCGGAATGGATCCATGCCCTGGTGCGTGCCCGCGCGCCGCAGGCGCTGATTTGCCTGGACGCCTTCCATGTCGTGGTCTGGGCCATGAAGGCGCTGGACAAGGTGCGGGTACGCACCATGATCCGCGCCGGGATCACCGATCGGCACGCGATGTGGGCGACCCGCAAGAACCCGCCCGAGTTGACCACCGAGCAGCGCACCAGCTTCGCTGAGATCGCCGACACCAACAAGACCCTCTACCGGGCGTATCTGCTCAAAGAGCAACTACGCGAGGTGTTTCGGGTCAAGGGCACCCACGGGCGGCAGCTGCTGGCCGGGTGGCTGTCGTGGGCCTCGCACTCGCGCATCCCCGAGTTCGCCGCGCTGGCCCGCAGCATCCGCCGCTACCGCGACCTCATCTGGAACACGCTCGATCACGGACTGTCCAACGCCAGATCCGAGACCACCAACACCCACCTGAGGGCATTGACCAAGCGCGCCTACGGATTCCACAGCCCGGACGCACTGATAGCCATGGCCCTGCTGACTCGAGGCGGCCTCTGCCCAGCACTACCCTCGATCTTTCATGCAATTCCGCGTTTGCGGGTGTCGTTGACGCGAAAGGTGCACTGCCGCAAGGATAATAGGACT
>NZ_VMQU01000057.1 GCF_007714205.1 Mycobacterium helveticum
GAACACATCACCGCCGGGCAGATGACCTACGACCTGCGGCGCCTGCGTGCCCACGGCCTCATCGAACGCATCCCCCGCACCCGCCGCTACACCGTCACCGACACTGGGCTGCAGAACGCGCTGCTGTTCACCCACGCCCACGACCATCTGCTCCGAACCGGGCTGGCTCTGACAAGCGACCCCAGCCCTCCACGAAACACCAAGCTGCACAACGCCGCCCGCGCCTACCAAGCTGCCTTCGACGAACTCACCCAGCACGCTCAACTCGCCGCCTGACCACTCACGACCCCAACCGCGTACTTGACTCAAAACTCACGGCTGCGCCGCTTAAGCTTCGCTAATGAGGTATCCCTTAGCATCAATTCCATGCCAGCGAAACGATGCCCGAGATGTAGCGCGGAGATGCCCAGTAGCACCTGGCCACCCAAGCCCGGACGTCCCTCGATTTGGTGCTCCCAACAATGCCGGCGAGCGGCCTACGAGGAGCGCCGCGCGGCCAAGAACGGTGCGGTGTCGGTGCGGGTCGAGGTGGTCGAGAAACCCATCGAGCGGATCGTGGAACGCGTCCGGATCGAGACAAGGGAGGTCCATTCCAGCCCAGCCGAGGCCGCACAGATCGTGCTGAGGTCACCCCGCGCGTGCCGCACTGTTTTGGAATCGTTGGCCGCCGAAGCGGACTCAGGACGGTTGAACGCCGCCGCGCATGCCCCGACGCTGCGCGCCGCTCAGCGCATGCTCGATTCGCTCAGGCGGGCACGACTCATCAATGGCTAAGGCGGAGCCATCCAACCATTCCGAGCCTTTGCGGCCGATGTGAAATTTGCAGGGCCAAGCGGAGCAAGGGAGCCATCCATGATGGCCCCCGGCTCAGCCACAGCCCGGTCCGAGTGATGCCGTTGTGAAGCAGCGGGTTTCACGTTGTTTCAATGTGTTTCGGTACATAGCGGTAATCGGGTGTGTCGCAGCGAAATTCGACGAAATTTATTCACCCGACCGTCGTATAGCGCCATTGGGCGGCTTACCGTTCTAGACATGAAACGACGCGAGACGGATCGCCCTGAGGTGCAGCCCGCCGAGACGGCTGCCCGTAGGCAGTTCGCGATCAGCGCTTCAGAATGAGCTGGGAAGCGCTCGCTTGGGCGAAAGACTCGGACATCGCACATCCGGTCGCGAAGTTCATTCTCGTCCTGCTGGCAAACAAGGCGGACGAAAACTTCTCGTGCTACCCCTCAATTCGCACACTCATGGCCGAATCCGGTGCCGGCAGAAGCACGATCTTGCGTGCGCTGAGCTATCTGGAGACGTGCGGGTTGATGAGCCGGCGTCCGCAATTCCACGACTCCGGGGCCCGCCGTTCAACCCGCTACTACCTGAATCATCCTCGGGCGCCGCATGTTCTACCCGGTCCCGATCCGGGATCCCCCCGTCCCGCAGCGGGACGGGGGCCGTCTCGCATTGAGACGGGGACGGTGTCAAAGCGGCACCCCCCGAGGGTCCCACAGCGGGACCCCTTGAACCCATCAACCGAATCACCATCCGAACCGGGCGACGCCGCGGTACTGGTCTTGGAATCTGTGACCAGAGCGTGGAAGCTCGGGACCCACGACGCGCGCAGTCTTCGACCGGCCATCGAGTCTGCCCTGGCGCGCGGCTGGCTGGCCGCAGATCTCACCGACCTTCTGATCCGGAACCCGAATGGGGCGCGTGATCCAGTTCGGGTGCTGGCCCGGCGTCTCACTGATCTCGGACAGCCACCTGACCCGCCCATAACCAATGTGCCGTGGTGTGGCGAATGCGAGGACGCGCGTTCTCGCACAATCACGGTCACCGAGCTAGACGGAACAGAAGCAGCAAAGTTTTGTCCACAGTGCAGCCCGCAAGTCCACAGGATCCGATCATCCGAAGAACAATCCGTCCAACATTGTGGAAAGGTGGTGAATTATCTTGGAGAACAACGTGTTCAGTGACCTTCCCCTGCTGCTCGCCGTACCCCGCGCCGCCCAGCTGCTCGGAATCAGCCGGGCCGCAGCCTATCGGTTGGTGGCCTCCGGCGAGCTGCCCGTCCGTCGGCTCGGCGGCCGCATCTACGTTGTAACCGACGGCCTACGCGAACTGGTCGCATCGTGAAAGGCACGGTGCTTCAGCGCGGTTCGGTGTGGTATTACAAGTTTCGCGTCCCCGAGCGTGACCCGTCGACCGGGCGGTATCCCTGGATCACCAAAGGAGGGTTTGACACCGAGCGCGAGGCCTGGAAAGCCTGCCGAGACGCCATGCGGCCAAGCCGACATCGACACCTACCTGGCCGGACAACCGCCGTCCCGCTACCGCGTCCGCGACTTCCTCCAATGGGCCGCCGCAACCGGTCACACCGACCCGGTTACCATCGCCGCCCCGGGCCGCAACCCCGGCCCGGCCACCGACCACGACCAACGGTGGGCCCAGATCGCCCGGCTCCTGCACGATGACACCATCGACCTCACCGACCGGGTCGCCGGAGCACTACTGCTGCTCTACGGCCAGCACCTGGCCCGGATCGTGGCGATCACCCACGACCAGATCAAAACGCAAGGCCCGCAAGTCTTTCTCCGACTCGGAACCGACGACCTACACATCCCCGAACCCCTCGCCGGGCTCATCGGAACCCTCGCTCGCGACGGCCGCCCCTACACCGGAGTCGGCACTCCACCCACCACCCGCTGGCTGTTCCCCGGACTGCAACCCGGCAGACCCCTCACCGCCGCCCGACTCGGCGAGCGCCTCCGCAAACTCGGGATCCGAGCCCAACCCGGCCGCCGCGCCGCACTCACCCACCTCGCCGCCCAACTACCCGCCGCCGTCATCGCCGACCTCCTCGGAATCCACCCCACCACTGCCGTCCACTGGGTCCACGACGCCGGCGGCGACTGGAACCGCTACGCCGCCCAACTCACCCAGAACACCAGTCACCAACCATGACGAATGCCTCACGCCAGCGGTGCCCGCGGCTAGGCATTCGCAACGTTCGAAGATTGCTCGTTACCAGTTTGCGGGCTGGCATCAGCCCGAAAGTGATCAGTGAGCGCATCGGCCACGCCAATGTCGGGTTCTTCCTGGAGACCTACGCCCATGTGCTGGGAAACGACGATCGCGAGGCAGCGGAACAGGCCGCCGAATTCCTGCTCGGCGACGCGTGGCAGGACGGCGAGGGCTCGACATGACCCCCCTTCGCCTTGAAAAGTTGCATATAACACTGGAGTTATATTAATGTCGATGGCCTGGGATGTGATCCTGCTAGAGGAGGTTGAAGCCTGGTACTTCTCGCTCGACGACGAAGCGATGGCAGCGGTCACCGGGGCCATCGACCTGCTCGAGCTGGAAGGACCAACGCTAGGCCGGCCGACGGCGGACAAGGTAAAGGGATCGAAGTTCCACAGCTTGAAGGAGCTGCGGCCGGCGGGTACCAGCATTCGGATCCTGTTCATCTTCGATCCGCGGCGTCAGGCGATCTTGCTGCTCGGCGGGGACAAGGCAGGCAACTGGAAGAGCTGGTACGACGACAACATTCCGGTGGCCGAGCAGCGGTATGAGAACTGGCTGGCGAACGAGGAGGTGAATGATCGTGGCACGCAACTGGCGTGAGATTCGTGCGGAAGCCATCGCGCAGGGAAGGGTGGACCCGGCCCGCGCCGATGTCGCGCGCAAGGAAATGCACGACGCCGTGCAGGCGCAGCGCCTTGCCGACATACGCAAGGCGCATGGACATGCCCGCCAGGCCGACGTCGCCGCCATCATGGGCGTTTCCCAAGCTCGGGTATCGAAGTTGGAGAGCGGCGACCTTTCGCACACTGAACTCGGCACGCTGCAGTCGTACGTGGCCGCACTCGGGGGAAGTCTGCGGATTATCGCCAAGTTCGGTGAGAGCACCGTGGAACTGAATGGCTGACGCGACGACTACCGAGGCGGACGCCCCAGATTCGTAGCGCGCTGCGCTCATCGCGCTATCGTCGGCAACCGTGGTTGGTGTTGGGATCGAGGCCCTTTGGTAACCGGCGACGAGGAACCGCAGTCCGAGGATGCCCTCAAGGATTTGATCGTCGCAATGCTTGAGGGGATTCCCAGGTTCTTCGTTGGGGTGGAGATGCCCAAGATCAGCGACGGCAGCCGCATGGCCGCCGATCAAGCCGCGACACAAAGCCTTCGTCTCAACATGCCGGTAGCCTGCGCGCACTACCTAGACAGCTCGGCGGAACTGCTCGGGTCCCTGCACCAATTGATGCTTCCGCGTCCGAAGGAGTTGCAGCTCCTTCGGTTCTCGCTTTACCCGTTGATCCGAGGCGTGATGGAGTCGAGCGGTCAGACTGCCTGGGTGCTGGGACCCGAGCAGCAGCGTGACCGCGTCTTACGGCTCCTGCAAATACTGAAGGCCGAGCTTGACTACGACGGTAAGACCGTTGACGTCCAAACCCGCCCTTTCGACGATGACCCTCCGAACATGCGCGCTCAAGTGCAGGCTTTCCGCCGCGACGCCGCTCCCAGACGACGAATGCGCTGGCAGTGGATCCTTGAGACCGCCGCAAACCTAGGGATCGACCAGGCCGAGTTCGAGCACGGCGTTCCAGGCGGCTACGAGGCCTTACTTCGGCAGGCTGGTGCTGAGCAGGGCATCGACGGTCCGTGGCGCGGCAGGTCATGTGCGGGCGGATGGATGTTTGTCAGCGGGCTGACGCATCCGTCGTTCCACAGGTCATTCGGCAGCTCCATCAATGAGTCTGAGGAGATCGACGGCGAGTTCGTTTTCTGGACTCGGCCGGACCCCAAGTTCGTCTTCCGCACGCTCAAGGCAGCGATCAATCTCCACATCGCCGCGATGAATCTCTTCCATCAGGCCTGCGCCGCCCCGACGCCGCCCGGGCCCGACGATGCCGACAGCGAGGGCAGCTGATGTGCCGCGACGCCTATTCGCCGTGGAAGCGAGCGCGAAACTGGGTGACAAGCAGGCAGAGCGACCCCATTCCAGCGGCGCTGACTGCTTCCGGAGTCTTGATCAGCCTGGCCGCTCTAGGCATGGGGTGGGGGTGGTGGGCCAAGCCTTGGGACTCAACCGGGTTCAGCGTGAACCTCCTCGCCGACCTCGCTCTCATCGGCCCCACCCTGCTCCTGTCAAACGTCATCGTGGTGCGCGTACGGGCCGCAAGGGCGAGAGCACGAATCGAACCCCTGCTCCAACAGGTGATTCACGTTGCTCAGTCCAGCATCCAAACGGCCCAACAGGCCTGCGACATGCTGGGAGTGGAGGTGTCGTTAGAGATGGTGCCCGAGCCGATCGGAGACCCACCGGAACTCCAGCCGTGGACTCTCTCGTGGCTCGAAGGCGCGTTGAGTGATGCGCGCTTGGCGCTGCCGCCTGTCACCCAACGAGGAAACCTGCCTGAGCAGTTGGACATCGATAATCCATTCGAGTTCCCGAGGTTCGGCTTGATGCTTCGGCTCATCCGTCAAATGGACGACTTTCATCCCATGCCGCGGGCGATCAGCGCAGCGAACGAGGCCGACGATTGGAGCGACCGGTGCGGTGTCGATTTCTTCTACTACGGCTACATCGGCCCTAAAACTGGCGCCACGCGTGACCGGAAGATCGGGTTGGCGCGGATCCACCACGATTCTTTCAACGTGCTCAAAGGCCGCACCGACATCTCGACAGCTGGTTACCTCGATCTAGTGGACCAATGCCTGGTCCGTGTGCAGGCGATCACGATGAGGCTTGCCCAGGAGCTACCCAAATCGCTGCGCCGGTGACTGGGTTCGCTGTGTCGGCCTCGGTCACCGGTTCGGTCCCTGACGGGCCTCAGTAGAGCTTTCCGCGCCCAACACAACCAACCGGTCTGACCTGCGCTGATCGGGAACCCGGTCAGGTCGTCCAGCGCGAAAACGCCCAGGAAGTCTCGTTCGCATCGAGTAGGTGAGGCCCACCCTCCTGCCCGACGATTTCGACCTCGGGAGCAGCTTTAGGCCTAGCGCTGCGACGCCTGGCACGCGCGCTCGATTAGCGCAATCGCCAGGCTTATCGCGGCCACCTCGTGGACCGCGGAAAGCTCGTTACCCACCCTAATGTTCCCAAAAGCGTTCCCAACCTCCACGAAAATGGCCCCCGGAGAGATCTCCGGGAGCCATTTCACCTGGTAGCGGGGACAGGATTCGAACCTGCGACCTCTGGGTTATGAGCCCAGCGAGCTACCGAGCTGCTCCACCCCGCGTTGGTGAATGCCAGGTTACCGAACGCGCAGCACGCCACCAAATCGCCAGGACCGGCGCGCGGGGTCACCGGGCAAAGCCGGCGCTGAGCCGGTCCTGCGGCGCCGGGCCGGTGCGGCCGCCCGGCGGGCGGTTCACCGAGCTCGCGGCCCGCCGGCGCCGTCATAGCCCGCCGGTGCCACCCCGGTAACCGTCGGAGCAGATCGTTCGCCGCGGCGAGGCGTCGCGCCGGTTTCCGGCGCCGAGATCGAGGAGGACGGGTGTCACCCGGCGGACGTGTGAGCGTGGTGGCGATCACCCCCGACCGCCGGGACCGCCGACATGGTGCGAACGCGGCATCCCGCTGCTCACCCCTGGGGCCAGCCCCGGCACCGTCGGCCGCAATCTCGGTGTCCGGCAGCAGCCTCGTCGAACCCGGCGGCGAGTTCGACGCCATCTGTTCGGAGATGCCCGACTCACCGTGGAGCGCACCCGGGGCATCCCCGGGCGCCCGCTGCCGAGCTTCCCGGCCGGGGTGTCGGTGGTCCGCCGCGAGGCGCACCCGGCCGCCGGCGGCTTCTCGGCGCGGCTGTGGCTCGGCGGCGAGGAGGAGCTGCTCGCCCCGGCTCTGGCCCGGGCCGGCTGGCACATGAGTTACGTCCCCGACGTCCCCGACGTCCCCGCCCGTCACCAGGCCTCGCGGCTCCGCGACGCCCACCTGCGCCGGCGGCACGGCATGCGGAACACGCTGTGGTTCACCTGGCTGCGCCGGCTCCTGGAGGACATGCAGCCCAACGGCCGTGCCCGCAACCGCGTGTCCTGAACGGCCAGCCTATTTGGCAACCTACTTCGCGTTGTTGTACTTGGTGATGGCGTCGTCGAGCCGCTGCAGCGCCGCGCCGTAGGCGGCGAAGTCGCCCTTCTTCTGTGCGTCCCTGGCCGCGCTCAACGCCGTTTGGATGTCTTGCAGCGCAGCGGCTTTCGCAGGAGTCAAGGTCACCGACCCGTCCGGCGCCGGCGGCACCGCCTGCGGCGGCGAGGGCGGCGACCCGGGCGTGGCGGCCGGCGCCGGCGCGCTCGCGGGCGGGTTCGCCGCGCCGCCGTTCTCGGTGGGCTGGATGCCCGTCGCGGCGGCACCCGCGCCGGGACCGAACAAGCCGTTCAGCGCGTCGCCCACCGTGGGCCCGTATCCGATCTTCTCGTTGTACATCATCGCCACCCGGATCAGCCTCGGGTACGACGAGGCGGCGTCGCTGGCCCCCGGCGAGGCGTAGACCGGTTCGACGTACATCAGCCCGCCCTCACCGACCGGCAGCGTCAGCAGGTTGCCCCACCGGATCCGGTTCTGGTTGTCGCGCCCGATCACGCCGAGGTCCTGGGACACCACCGGGTCGGTGGTGATCGCGTTGTTGGCCAGCTTGGGCCCGTTGACCTGCCCCGGGATGGTCAGCACGGTGATCCTGCCGTAGGTCGCCGGGTCGGAGCTGGCGCTGATGTAGGCGGCCAGGTAGTCCCGCTTGAACCGGTTCATCGCGCTCGTCAACTGGTACGACGCCGAATTGTCGTTCTTGGCAATGTTTTTCGCGACGATGTAGAACGGCGGCTGATAACTGCTGGCGGTCGGGTTCGGATCCAGCGGCACGTCCCAGAAATCCGAGGTGGAAAAGAACGTCACGGGGTCGTTGACGTGGTACTTGGCCAGCAGCATCCGCTGCACCTTGAAGAGGTCCTCGGGGTAGCGCAGGTGGTCGGCCAGCTCCGGGGTGATCTCGCTCTTGGGCTTGACGGTGCCGGGGAAGACCCGCATCCAGGCCTTGAGCACCGGGTCGTTCTCGTCATGCTGGTACAGCGTGACGGTCCCGTCATAGGCGTCGACGGTGGCCTTCACCGAGTTCCGGATGTAGGAGACCTGCTTGTCGGGTCCCAGCCTGTTGAACGCCACCTCGTTGGAGTCGGCGGTCGCCGACTCCAACGAGGTGAGTTGGGAGTACGGGTAGTTGTCCAGCGTGGTGTAGCCGTCGATGATCCACACCAATCGCTTGTTCACCACCGCCGGGTACACGGCGCTGTCGGTGGTCAGCCACGGGGCCACCGCCTCGACGCGCGCCGCCGGGTCACGGTTGAACAGGATCTTGCTGTTGGACCCGATCACGTTGGAGAACAAGAAGTTCCGCTCCGCGAACTTGGCTGCGAACACGCTGCGGGACAGCCAGCTGCCGATCGGCACCCCGCCGAGCCCGGTGTAGGTGTAGTTCTTGGTCTCGTTGCTGGTCTCGTAGTCGTATTCGCGGTCCGCCCCGTTGCGTCCGACGATCGCGTAGTCGGCGGACGTGTTGGCGATGACGGGGCCGAAGTAGATGCGCGGCTGGTCCAGCGGAGCGGGCCCGTCGGATATCACGACGCCGTTGGCGCCGACGACGTTGACCAGGAACTCCGGGTAGCCACCGTTCTGGTTGGGGTCGTTGGCGATGCCGCGCACCGTGTTCGCCGGCGAGGCGATGAACCCGTTGCCGTGGGTGTAGACGGTGTGCCGATTGATCCAGTCCCGCTGGTTGTCGATCAGCCGGTCCGGGTTGAGTTCCCGCGCCGCGACGACGTAGTCGCGCAACGCGCCGGTGTGGTCGAGGTAGCGGTCGATGGACAGCTGGTCGGGGAAGTAGTAGAAGTTCTTGCCCTGCTCGAACTGGGTGAAGGCGGGGCTGACGATCGTGGGGTCCAGCAGCCGGATGTTCGACGTGGTGGCGCGGTCGGCCGCGACCTGCTGGGCGGTGGCCCTGGCGTCGCCGGAGTAGTTGCGATACGTCACGACATCGGAGGTCAGGCCGTAGGCCTGGCGCGTCGCGGTGATGCTGCGGCTGATGTACTCGCTTTCCTTCTGCGCCGCGTTGGGTCTGACGCTGATCTGCTCGACGATCAACGGCCAGCCGGCGCCCACGATCACCGACGACAACAGCAACAGCACCAGGCCGATCGCCGGAATCCGCAAGTCCCGGAACGTGATCGCGGAGAACACCGCGGCGGCACAGATCAGGGCGATCGCCATCAGGATCAGCTTCGCCGGCAGCACGGCGTTGATGTCGGTGTAGCCCGCACCGGTGAACGGCTTGCCGCCGCGGCTGTGCGCGAGCAACTCGTAGCGGTCCAGCCAGTAGGCGACCGCCTTGAGCAGCACCAGCGTCCCGACCAGGCTGACCAACTGGATGCGCGCCGAGCGGCTCAGCGCGCCGCTGCGGCCCGAGAGCCGGATCCCGCCGAACAGGTAGTGCGTCAACAGGTTCGCCAAGAACGTCAGGAACACGGTGATGAACACGTAGCCGAGCACCAGCCGGTAGAACGGCAGGTCGAACGCGTAGAAGCCCAGGTCCTTACCGAACTGCGGGTCCTTGATGCCGAAGTCGCCGCCGTGCAGGTACAACTGGATGCGCACCCAGTAGCTCTGCGCGATGATGCCGGCCAGCAACCCGATCGCGACCGGGACCCCGACGCCGACCAGGTACGGGCGTGACATCACGACGGCGCGATAGCGTGCCACCGGATCGTTGTCGTTGCCCGGGACGAACACCGGGCGGCTCCGGTAGGCCAGCGCCATCCCCCCGAACACGATGCCGCCGACCAGCAGACCGGCCACCAGGAAGACCACGAGGCGGGTGACCAGCACGGTGGTGAACACCGAGCGATACCCCAGCTCGCCGAACCACAGCCAGTCGACGTACGCATCGATCAGTCGCGGGCCGGCGAGCAGCAGGACGATCACGCCGAGTGCGATCATGATCAGAATTCGGCTGCGCCGGGTTAGCTTCGGCATTCTTGCGGTGGGCCGCATCCCCACTGGCTACGCTCCTGATCGATGAGGCTGGCGTCAACTGGCGTCAACTGGGATCAATGTGGCCGGAGCCGTCCCGCCGGACGGTCCCTGACAGTTTGCTGCGTTTCCACGGATTTTCCCAGACGGTCACGACTAGACGGTCACAACTAGACGGTCACAACTGTACGCACCTCGTCCTGCCGCGCGTTCGTCATCGTCTGGCACGTCATCGTCTAGCACGTCGGCGGCTGACCCCCCGACGTGATCTTGTGCAGCGCGTCCACCGCCTCGCTGAGCGTGTCGACCTTGACCAGGCGCATGCCGGTCCCGTTGTCCGAACTCGCCTCGTAGCAGTTTTTCGCGGGCACCAGGAAAACGGTGGCGCCGGCGGCGTGCGCGGCAGCCATCTTGTGCGTGATGCCGCCGATCTGGCCCACCTTGCCGTCGGCGGAGATGGTGCCCGTCCCGGCGATGAACTTCGAGCCGGCCAGCTCGCCGGTGGTGAGCTTGTCGACCACGGCCAGGCTGAACATCAGCCCGGCCGACGGTCCCCCGATGTTGGCCAGGTTGAAGGTCACCTCGAACGGCGCCCACGGCGCATCGAGCACGGCGACACCCATGAAGCCGTAGTCGCGGTCCTTGTTCGCGCCGAGGGTGATCTGCGCCACGCCGGCCGGCTCGTTCTTGCGGCGGAAGTCGATCGTCAGCACCTGGCCGGGCTTGGTGTGCTTGAGGAACCCGGTGAACGCCTCGACATCGGCCACGGGGACGCCGTCGACGGCGTCGATGGCGTCCCCGGATTTCAGCTTGCCCGCCGACGGGCCGGGATCGCTGACCGTCGCCACCGTGACCGCGGACGGGTACTTCAGGTACCCCAGGGCGGCGTACTCGGCGCTGTCCTCGGACTGCTTGAAGTCGGCGTTGTTGGCCTTGTCCACCTCCTCGCGCGACTTGCCCGGCGGGTAGACGACGTCGCGCGGCACCAACTGTTCCTGCCCCGAAAGCCACAGTGTCAGCGCCTCTCCCAGCGAGAGATCGTCGCGCTGGGACACGGTCGTCATGTTGAGGTGACCGGTCGTCGGGTGGGTGACCGCTCCCTGGATCTGCACCACCTGCTTGCCGTCCACCTCGCCGAGCGTGTCGAAAGTGGGGCCGGGCCCCAACGACACGAACGGCACCGTCACCGCCGCCAGCAGCACCCCGAACACCACGATCGGCACCAGCGCGACCATCAAGGTCACAATCCGCCTGTTCACGCCGATTACACTAGACGGGCTCTCCGTTGGGCTCCTTCAGCTACGAGCGTGACCCGGGATTCCACGTTCCGTCCCGGCGATGGGTACCGTTGGGGTTATGGCTGACCTGCCTTTTGGCTTCTCCCCGGAAGACGAGCCCCCGGAAAACGAGCCCCCGGAAAACGAGCGGGGCCGCGACAGCACGAAGGACCCCCACTCCGGGTCGGGCGCCTCCAACCCGTTCGGCGCGTTCGGCTTCGGCGGCGACTTCGGCATGGGCGAGCTGGGGCAGATCTTCACCCAACTGGGTCAGATGTTCAACAGCGCGGGCACCGTCATGGCCGGGGGCAAAACCTCGGGCCCGATCAACTACGAACTCGCGCGCCGCGTCGCGGCCAGCTCGATCGGGTTCGCCGCACCGGTACCCGCCACGACGAACGCGGCGATCGCGGACGCGGTGCACCTCGCCGAGACCTGGCTGGA
Source organism: Mycobacterium helveticum (assembly GCF_007714205.1). GTDB lineage: Bacteria > Actinomycetota > Actinomycetes > Mycobacteriales > Mycobacteriaceae > Mycobacterium > Mycobacterium helveticum. The sequence goes on from NZ_VMQU01000057.1 coordinate 11,734, forward strand.
CGGAGCCACGGCGCTGCCCGCCGGCACCAGCAAGGCGGTGGGCTGGTCGCCGGGCGACTGGGTGGACAACACCCTGGAAACCTGGAAGCGGCTCTGCGATCCGATGGCCGAGCAGATCTCGTCGGTGTGGGCGTCCTCGCTGCCCGAGGAAGCCAAGAGCATGGCGGGACCGCTGCTGGCGATGATGTCCCAGATGGGCGGCATGGCGTTCGGTTCGCAGCTGGGCCAGGCGCTGGGCCGGCTGTCCCGCGAGGTGCTGACCTCCACCGACATCGGGCTGCCGCTGGGCCCCAAGGGAGTGGCCGCGATCCTGCCGGAGGCCGTCGAAGCGTTCGCCGCCGGGCTCGAGCAGCCGCGCAGCGAGATCCTCACCTTCCTGGCCGCGCGCGAGGCCGCACACCACCGGCTGTTCAGCCACGTGCCCTGGCTGACCGGCCAGTTGCTGGGCGCGGTGGAGGCCTACGCCCGGGGCATGCAGATCGACATGAGCGGGATCGAAGAGCTGGCGCGCAACTTCGACCCGTCGTCGCTGTCGGATCCCGCGGCCATGGAGAACCTGCTCGGCCAGGGGGTCTTCGAGCCCAAGGCGACACCGGCCCAGAAGCAGGCGCTGGAACGCCTCGAGACGCTGCTGGCCCTCATCGACGGGTGGGTGCAGGTGGTGGTGACCGCGGCGCTGGGCGACCGGATTCCGGGCACGGCCGCGCTCGCCGAGACCCTGCGCCGGCGCCGGGCCAGCGGGGGCCCGGCCGAGCAGACGTTCGCCACGCTGGTCGGCCTGGAGCTGCGGCCCCGCAAGCTGCGCGAGGCCGCCGCGCTGTGGGAGCGCCTGACGCAGGCCGCGGGCGCCGACGCCCGCGACGCCATCTGGGCGCACCCGGACCTGCTGCCGTCGGCGGACGACCTCGATGAGCCGGCCGGCTTCATCGACCGGGTCATCGGCGGCGACACCAGCGGCATCGACGAGGCGCTCGCCCAGTTCGAGAAGGACCCGGTCGAGCGCGACCCCGCCGACCGGGGACCCCAGGACCGAGCACCCCAGGACCGAGCACCCCAGGACCGGGCACCCCAGGACCGGGGCCCGGACAGCGGCTCTGTGGATAACTGAATCCGGCGGTCCGCCCGGGCTGGCACAGTCTCGACTCATGCCCCCGGTCCTGGCTCCGGCCCGTTACGCGCTGGACCCGGCGATGCCGGTCCTCCTGCGGCCCGACGGCGCGGTCCAGGTGGGCTGGGACCCCCGCCGCGCCGTGCTCATACAGCCGCCGCGCGGGCTGGCCGCCGCCGACCTGGCCGCGCTGCTGCAGTCCATGCGATCTCCGACGCCGCTGCCCGAGTTGCAACGCCGGGCCGTCGACCGGGGGTGCAACGATCCCGACGGGCTGACCCACCTGGTGGCACAGCTCGTCGGCGCCGGCGTCGCCACCGAATGCCGCCGGGCCGGCGGCCGGACGGCGTCGATCCGGGTCCACGGCCGCGGGCCCCTGTCGGACCTGCTCGTGGAGTCGCTGCGCTGCTCCGGAGCCCGGATCGCGCACAGCAGCCAGCCGCACGCCGCGATGTCGACCGCCGCCGTGGACCTGGTCGTGCTGGCGGACTACCTGGTCGCCGACCCGCGCATGCTGCGCGAGTTGCACAAGCGCAAAGTGCCGCACCTGCCGGTGCGCGTGCGCGACGGCACCGGGCTGGTGGGCCCGCTGGTCATCCCCGGGGTGACCAGCTGCCTGGGCTGCGCGGACCTGCACCGTCGCGACCGCGACGCGGCGTGGCCGGCGATCGCCGCGCAGTTGCGCGACGCCGTCGGGGTCGCCGACCGGGCCACCCTGCTGGCGACGGCGGCGCTGGCGCTCAGCCAGGTGAACCGGGTGATCGCCGCGGTCCGCGGGCAGGAGGGGGCACCCGATCCCGGCCCGCCCCAGGCGTTGAACGCCACGTTGGAATTCGATCTCACCGCCGGAGCCCTGGTGGCGCGCCAGTGGAGCAGGCATCCGCTGTGCTCCTGCTGACACCGCCGCGAGGGGCCGTCCCGGTCCACCGTGCGGATGCGCGTGTCGCCCCGTCGCCGGACTGCGGCCGGCACGGCCCGGCGCCCGGCTGTTGCGAGATCAACACCCCGGGGAGGCTGACCGTCGTGGATGATGGGTGTGTGGCAGACATCAAACGCGGCCGTGCTGCGCGCAACGCGAAGCTGGCCAGCATCCCGGTCGGCTTCGCCGGCCGGGCCGCGCTCGGCTTCGGCAAGCGGCTGACCGGCAAGTCCAAGGACGACGTCCAGGCCGAGCTGATGGAGAAGGCCGCCAACCAGCTGTTCACCGTTCTCGGCGAACTCAAGGGCGGCGCGATGAAAGTGGGCCAGGCGCTCTCGGTGATGGAAGCCGCCATCCCCGAGGAGTACGGCGAGCCCTACCGCGAAGCCCTGACCAAGCTGCAGAAGGACGCCCCACCCATGCCCGCCCACCGGGTGCACCGGGTGCTCGACGCCCAGCTGGGCACCAAGTGGCGCGAGCGGTTCGATTCGTTCGACGACACGCCGGTGGCCTCGGCCAGCATCGGCCAGGTCCACAAGGCGGTGTGGTCCGACGGCCGGGAGGTGGCCGTCAAGATCCAGTACCCCGGCGCCGACGAGGCGCTGCGCGCCGACCTCAAGACCATGCAGCGCATGATCGGGCTGGCCAAGCAACTCGCCCCCGGCGCCGACGTCCAGGGTGTCGTCGACGAACTGATCGAGCGCACCGAGATGGAACTCGACTACCGGCTGGAGGCCGACAACCAGCGCGCCTTCGCCAAGGCCTACGCGGGGCACCCGCGGTTCGCGATACCGCACGTCGTGGCCAGCGCCCCCAAGGTCGTCGTCCAGGAATGGATCGACGGCATGCCGCTGGCGGAGATCATCCGCCACGGCACCCCCGAGCAGCGCGACCTGATCGGCACCCGGCTGCTGGAACTCACCTTCGACGCGCCGCGCAGGCTGGGAATGCTGCACGGCGACGCCCACCCGGGCAACTTCATGCTGCTGCCCGACGGCCGGATGGGCGTCATCGACTTCGGTGCCGTCGCGCCGCTGCCCGGCGGCTATCCGATCGAGCTCGGGATGACGATCCGGCTGGCCCGCGACAAGAACTACGACCTGCTGCTGCCGACGATGGAGAAGGTCGGCTTCATCCAGAAGGGCCAGCAGGTGTCGGTGCGCGACATCGACGAGATGCTGCGCCAATACGTCGAGCCCGTGCAGGTCGACGTGTTCCACTACACCCGCAAGTGGCTGCAGAAGATGACCTACAGCCAGATCGACCGGTCGGTGTCCCAGATCAAGACGGCTCGGCAGATGGACCTGCCGCCCAAGCTCGCGATACCGATGCGCGTCATCGCGTCGGTGGCGGCGATCCTGTGCCAGCTGGACGCCAGCGTGCCGATCAAGGCGCTCTCCGAAGAGCTGATCCCCGGCTTCGCCGAGCCCGACAGCGCCGTCGTCTAAGCGGCGACCTCGTCCTTGCGGGGGCGTCCGCGCGGGCGTTTGCAGCGCACGATCGCGCCGCGGTGCAGGATCTCGCCGCCCCACACACCCCACGGTTCGGCCCGTTCCAGGGCCGCGGCCAGGCAGTCGCGGCGCAGCGGGCAACTCCCGCACAGCGTCTTGGCGCGCTCCAGGTCGGTGGGTGTCTCGGCGAACCAGAGGTCAGGATCGCCGGCACGGCACGGGAGCGGCTGTCTGGGGACTGTCGGTGCCGACATGCCCGTTCACCTGCTTTCTGGTCTGGGTCCCTGTGCTGGGTGGGGATCCGGACCAGACTGCTGGTTTCGGGGTGAGAACTGTGGCCTCGGATCCTGGTGACTTCGGGTCCGTGGCCTGATGGCTGACCGGGCTGGTTACCGATGACCCCGGTGCACGGACGCGCATGTCGCGGCGGCGGCGGCGGCACGGCGCTTGGCGTGTGTGCCCCGGGCCGCCCGGGCGGCGGCGTGGGCGGCATGAAGGGTCGGCATGGTCGGCATCGTGGCCACCCTCCTTTCGCCTCCTGGCGGCACAGCGTGTCTCGAGGGTAGACGGCGGCGGCCCGCGGCCACAACCGATTTTCTGGCCTGCGGGTTTGCGCCTCAGCGGCTGCGCACCATGTCCAGCACGTCGGGTCCGTACTGTTCGAGCTTGCGCGCGCCGATACCGGGGATCGCGATCAGCGCCGCCTCGTCCTCGGGCCGCAGCTCGGCGATCGCGATCAGCGTGTTGTCGGTGAAGACGACGTAGGCGGGCACGTTCTGCTCGGTGGCGGTGTCGCGCCGCCAGGCCTTGAGCCGCAGCAACAGGTTCTCGTCGACGTCGGCGGCGCAGGTCTCGCAGCGCGAGAGCATGACGGCCGCCGGGGTGGTCAGGTTGGTGTTGCAGATCCGGCAGCGGGTCGGCGCGCCCCGGGCGCGCCGCGACTTGACCGGCGCGGCGTCGGCGCGGGCCTGCGGGGCGATGCCGTTGAGGAATCGCGACGGCTTGCGGCTCTGCCGCCCGCCGGGGCTGCGCGCCAGCGCCCAGCTGAGCGCCAGATGCACCCTGGCCCTGGTGATGCCGACGTACAGCAGCCGGCGCTCCTCCTCGACGGCCTCGCTCTGGGCGCCGTGCGCCAATGCGTGCGAGATGGGCAGCGTGCCGTCGGCCAACCCGACCAGGAACACCGCGTCCCACTCGAGTCCCTTGGCGGCGTGCAGGGAGGCCAGGGTGACGCCCTGCACCGGCGGCGGGTGCCGCGCGTCGGCGCGGGTCCGGAGCTCGGCCAGCAGGGCCGGAAGCGTCAGCTGCGGGCGTTGCGCGACTTCGTCGTCCACCAGCGCGGCCAGCGCGCTCAGCGCCTGCCACCGGTCCCGGGCCCGGGTGCCGACCGGTTGTTCGGCGCTCAGGCCCAGCGGTTCCAGGACGGCGCGTACCACCTCGGGCAGGGGGCCCTCGGGGTCGCGTTCGGCCACGCGCTGCAGCGCCAGCAGCGACTGCTTGACCTCCTGGCGGTTGAAGAACCCCTCGCCGCCGCGCACCTGGTAGGCGATGCCCGCCTCGGTCAGGGCCTCCTCGTAGACCTCGGACTGCGCGTTGACCCGGTACAGCACGGCGATCTCGCCGGGGGCGGTGCCGGACTCGATCAGCCGGGCGATCGACGCCGCGACCGCGGCGGCCTCGGCGGGTTCGTCGGGATGCTCGCGGAACGACGGGACCGGGCCGGGTGCGCGCTGACCGGTCAGTTGCAGCTTGCTGCCGGCCACCCGGCCGCGGGCCGCGGCGATCACCTTGTTGGCCAGGGACACCACCTGGGGGGTGGAGCGGTAGTCACGCTCCAGGCGCACCACCGTGGCGTCGGGAAACCGCCGGGAGAAGTCGAGGAGGAAGCGGGGCGAGGCCCCGGTGAACGAGTAGATGGTCTGGTTGGCGTCGCCCACGACGGTCAGGTCGTCCCGGTCGCCCAACCATGCCGAAAGCACCCGCTGCTGCAGCGGGGTGACGTCCTGGTACTCGTCGACGACGAAGCAGCGGTAGCGGTCGCGGAACTCCTCGGCCACCGCCGTGTCGTTCTCGATCGCCGCCGCGGTGTGCAGCAGCAGGTCGTCGAAATCGAGCAGCGTGACCGCTTCGTCGCGGACCTTGAGCGCCTCGTAGGCGGAGTACACGGCCGCCACCTGCGCGGCGTCCAGCGGGGTGTCCCGGCCCGCGGCGGCCACCGCGCCGGCGTAGTCCTCGGGGCCGATCAGCGAGGCCTTGGCCCACTCGATCTCGCCGGCCAGGTCGCGCACGTCGTCGGTGCCGGCGTTGAGCCGGGCGCGCCCGGCCGCCCGCGCCACGACGGCGTACTTGCTGTCCAGCAGCTGCCAGCCGGTGTCGCCGACCACCCGCGGCCAGAAGTACCGCAGCTGCCGGTGCGCGGCGGCGTGAAACGTCAGGGCCTGCACGGCGGCGACGCCGGCGCCGGTCCGGGCGGCGGCATCGAGCGCCCGCAGCCGGGACCGCATCTCCCCCGCCGCCCGCTGGGTGAACGTGACGGCCAGCACCTGCCCGGCGGCGACATGGCCGCCGGCGACGAGCTGGGCGATCCGGTGCGTGATGGTGCGCGTCTTGCCCGTCCCGGCGCCGGCGAGCACGCAGACCGGTCCGCGCGGGGCCAGCACGGCGTCGCGCTGCTCGTCGTCCAGCCCGGCGGTCAGGGAATCGGCGACCATCGGCATGGGGTCCATCTTGGCAGCGGCCGCCGACAAACGTGGCCCCCGGCGTGTCGCGCCGCCGGCGGCGCGTGTGCATCCCGCGACGCCCTCCCGGCCTCAGGTTCATGCACAGTCCGGCCGGATTCGCCGTCGTCCGGGCCGCCGGGCTACCTTGGCTGTCATGACGAATGCTGCCGTCACCGTGTACACGACGTCCTGGTGTGGCTACTGCCACCGGCTCATGACGGTGCTCAGGTCCAACGGGATCGCCTACGAAGCGGTCGACATCGAAGCGGACCCGGCAGCCGCGGAGTTCGTCGCCGCGGCCAACGGCGGCAACCGGACGGTCCCGACGGTCAAGTTCGCCGACGGATCGACGCTGACCAACCCGAGCGCCGCCGAGGTGAAGGCGAAGCTGGCCGACGTCGGCGGCTGATCAGTCGATCGCGGCCCATGATTCGATGATCGTCCGCGCGATCGAGATCGACCCGGGCAGCAGCAGTTTCGACCCCGACGCGCTGCTCCAGTCGCCGGCGTCCAGCGCGGCGCGCACCTCGGCTCGGGTGAACCACGCCGCCTCGACGATCTCGCCGTCGTTGAACGAGAACTCTTCGGACGGGTCGCCCACGGCGTGGAAGCCGACCATCAGCGAGCGCGGGAACGGCCAGGGCTGGCTGCCCAGGTAGCGCACGTCGTGGACGCTCAGGCCGATCTCCTCCCGGATCTCCCGGGCGACGCACACCTCGAAGGATTCGCCGGCTTCGACGAATCCGGCCAGCAGCGAGAACATCCGTTCCGGCCATGCGCCCTGGCGGGCCAGCACCGCGCGGTCGCCGCCGTCGTGCACCAGACAGATCACCGCCGGGTCGATACGCGGGAACTCCTCGTGACCGGTGACCGGGTTGATCCGCGACCAGCCCGCCCGCGCCGGCTTCGTCGGGGACCCGTCCACCGAGCTGAACCGCGCCCGGTCGTGCCAATTCAGCAGCGCGAGGGCCGACGAGACGAGCTGGCTGCTGGTGTCGTCGAAGACGGGGCCGAGGCTGCGCAGGTTCACCACCTCGACCTCCGTGTCGGGGGACTCGGGCGCTTGCAGCGCGCCCCGGATCGCCCAGACGTGGCGGCCACCGTCGATGCGGCCCAGGAACACCGCCTCCGGCGGCGGGGTGTCGGCGTGGGCCGCCGCGGCGCCGAGCACCACCCGGCCGTCGGCGACCAGCACCTGATTGCGCGAGTCCACCCGCAACAGTGCCGCGTCGGCCCATCCGGCGGCGGCCGCGTCGACATCGGTGCGCAGCGCATCGGCACGGTCGGCACCGACGCGCGACAGCAGGGGGACCTCCCGCAGCCGAAACTCGGTCGCCACTACTGCCCCGCGCTGCGGATGTAGAGCAGCCGGTCGTGGGCCTCGATCGCGTCCGCCTCCGGTGCGCCCATGCGAAGCAGCCGACCGTCGCGCACCACGCCGAGCACCGTGTCGCGCAGATGGCGCGGCGAACCGCCGATCTCGTTCTGGTCGACCTCGCGTTCCGCGATGGCCAGGCCGACGTCCGGGGTCAGCAGATCATCGAACATCTGCACCACGCTGGGTGTGCTGGTGGCGAGGCCGAGCAGCCGGCCGGCCGTCTCCGACGAGACCACCACCGAGTCCGCGCCCGATTGCTGCAGCAGATGCTGATTCTCGGCCTCCCGGATCGCGGCCACGATCTTGGCTTTGGGCGCGATTTCGCGCGCCGTCAACGTCGCCAGGACGGCGGTGTCGTCGCGGCCCGTCGCCACGATCACCGAGGAGGCGTGGTGCACCCCGGCCAACCGCAGCACGTCGGACTTGGTGCCGTCGCCGTGCACGGTGACCAGGCCGGCGGCCGCGGCGCGCTCGAGCGCCGTCCGGTCGGTGTCGACGACGACGATCTCGCCCTCGGCGGCCTCGTCGCCGACCTTGGCGGCGACGGCCGCTTTGCCCTTGGTGCCGTAACCGATCACGACGGTGTGGTTGCGCACTTTGTTCCTCCAACGCTGGATCTTCCACCCCTGCCGGGACCGCTCGGAAAGAACCTCGAGCGTCGTGCCGACCAGCACGGCCAGGAACGCGATCCGCAGCGGAGTGAAGATCACGGTGTGGGTCAGACGCGCGGCTTCGGTGATCGGGGTGATGTCGCCGTAACCGGTCGTGGACAGCGAGACCGCCGCGAAGTACAGCGAGTCGATAAACGTCAGTTGCTGGTTCCGCACGTCGCGGTAGCCGCCGCGTTCGACATAGACGATGGCGGCGGCGACGAACAGGACCACCAATGCGATGGCGACGCGGCGCGTGATGACGCGGGCGGGGCTGGCGGGGTCTTCGGGAATGCGCACGACGCCGACCAGCTGGTGACCGGGTTGGGTGGTCAGCCTTTGCTTGAGACCGCTCAGTTGCCGCGACTTACCGTTGCCCACGGCGGTCCATCATCGGCTCAGACCCGGCGCACGAGACACGCACGCGATCAAATGTAACCACCCGCGCCCGTCGCCGGGGACTTGGCATCACCCGGCGACGCGGTGGCTCGCCGTGAAACCTTCCAGCAATGCGGCCAGCTCGTCCGGCTCGAGCAGTTCTTGCGGCGCGACGGTGGCGCCGGTGCGCACGTAGTAGAAGGCGGCACGCACCGCCGACTCCGGGACTCCGGTCAACGCGGCCCACGCCAGGCGGTACACCGCCAGCTGGACGGCGGCCTGGCGCAGCGCCGCCGCCCCCCGCGGGGGGTCACCGGTCTTCCAGTCCACGACGGTGGCGCCGCCGTCGGGGTCGGCGAAGACCGCGTCGATGCGGCCGCGCACCACGGTGTCGGCGATCGGCATCTCGAAGGGCACCTCGACGGCCACCGGTGTGCGGGCCGCCCACCGCGATCCGGCGAACGACTCCTGCAACGCGGCCAACTCCCGATCGTGGCCGACGCCGGAGTCGGCCGCGCCCGGCAGGTCACCCAGATCGAACAACCACTCGGCGCCGTAGTGCTGCTGCACCCAGGTATGGAAGGCGCTGCCCAGCAATGCATTCGGATCCGGCCGGGTCGGCAGCCGATACAGCAGGCGCTGCGCGGCGCCGTCCGGGTCGCGGGCCAGGTCGACCAGTCCACTGACCGACAGCTGGCCGGGCAGCGCGGGGACGGGGCGGCGCACCGCCCGCGCCCGCTCGGCCAGCAGTGCGTCGACGTCGGCGGCCCAGCCGTCGACGTCGACGACGTCAACGCCGTCATCGCCGTCCCGGGCCTCCTCGGCCGCCATGGCCCGCCGCACCAGCGACGCCCCGCGTTCGACGGCGTCGCGGCGCCCGGCCAACGGGTCGGCCGGCCACACCGCTTCGATGGCATTGTCGCGCAGGGGATTTCGCTCACCGTCGGCCGGGGCGGGCGCCCACTGTTCGACCACCCCGCAGGGCTCGCCGGCCGCGGCGCAACCCTCGATGATCTCCTTGAGCTCGCACAGGAAGTCCGAGGGCCCGCGCGGTTTGGCCCCGGTGGCCCCCCAGTGGTGACCCGACACCAGCAGGGTGTCCTCGGTGCGGGTGATGGCCACGTACAGCAGCCGCCGTTCCTCGTCGGTGCGCCGCTGCTCGAGCTGGCGGCGATGATCGGAGATCGCGTCGGACAGTTGTTTCCGGTTGGTGACCGCCGAGGTGTCCAGCACCGGGATACCCAGTGCGCCCGCCGCGGCGCGGTCGCCGCGCAGCAACGGCGGCAGCTCGGCGGCGTCGGTGAGCCAGGTGCTCCTCGACGCGGTCGACGGGAAGGTGCCGCCGGACAGGTGCGCCACCGCCACCACCTGCCACTCCAAACCCTTCGCGGCGTGCACCGTGAGAACCTGGACACGCTCGGGCGCCACCGCCGGCGCGGCCGGCGCCAAACCGTTCTCGACCGCCTCGGCCACGTCCAGGTAGGCCAGCAGGCCCGCCGGCGAGGCCGTCACCGGCGCGTCCGCCGCGCCCGCGCGTTCGGCGTAGCCGGCCACCACGTCGGCGAAGGCGTCGAGGTGCTCGGCCCCGGTCCAGCCCGCCGACACTTTGGCCCGGGCTTCGCAGTCGGCCCCCAGCACGCGACGCACCTCGGCGACCAGCTCGGGCAGCGAATGACCCAGGTGGGCACGCAGCGCGCCGAGCTCGGCGGCCAGCGCGGTGATGCGCTGATATCCCGCCGCGGAATACGAGCCGGCCGGGCCGGGGTCGCTGATCGCGTCGGCCAGGCACGCGGTGTCGGCGTCGGGATCGGCCGCCATCGCGATCGACGCGGGCGACGCCGCGTCGCCCGGGCGCAGCCCGCCCCCGCCGATGACCAGCGCGCGCCGCCACAGCGCGGCGATGTCGCGGCCACCCAGGCGCCACCGTGGACCCGTCAGGACCCGCATCGCCGCCGCACCCGCCGTCGGGTCGGTGACCAGCCGCAGCATGGCCACCACGTCGGCGACCTCCGGCACGGACAACAGGCCGGCCAGCCCCACCACCTCGACCGGAACCCCGCGCGCCCGCAGGGCCTCGGCGATGGGCGCGGCATCGGCGTTGCGGCGCACCAGGACCGCGGCCGTGGGGGGGCTGACGCCGTCGGCGCGGGCTCGCCGGTAATGCCCCGACAGGTGGTCGGCGATCCACTCACGCTCGGCCGCCACGTCGGGCAGCAACGCGCAGCGGACGGTACCGGGCGGCGCGTCCGGGCGCGGACGCAGCGCGTGCACCGCCACCGAGCGCCGCCGCGCCTCCGCCGATATCGCGTTGGCCACCTGCAGCGCGCGCGGCGGGTTGCGCCAACTGGTCCGCAACTCCAGCACGGGCGCCGGGCTGCCGTCGGACCGGGGGAAGTCGGTGGAGAACCGCGGCAGGTTGGTCGCCGAGGCGCCGCGCCAGCCGTAGATCGACTGGATCGGGTCGCCGACGGCCGTCAGCGCCAGACCGTCGTCGGCCCCGCCGCCGAAGAGGGCCGACAAGGCGAGGCGCTGCGCGTGACCGGTGTCCTGGTACTCGTCGAGCAGCACCACCCGGTAGCGGCTCCGCAACTCCTGCCCGACTTGCCCGAAGGTCGACGCCAGCCGTGCCGCGGAGGCCATCTGCCCCCCGAAGTCCAGCACCTTCGCCGCGCTCATGCGCTCGCGCAGGGCGTCGAGCAGCGGCACCAGCTCGGCGCGTTGGGTCTGGGTCGCCAGCAGCCGCAGCAGCCATTGGCTGGGCCCGCGCTCGCGCTGGTAGGGACCCGCGGGCAGCGCGTGGACCAGACGTTCGAGCTCCACGTGGGTGTCGCGGAGCTGGCCGGTGTCCACCAGGTGCTCGGCGAGCTGACCCCACAGCCGCAGCACCATCGAGGTGACCGCGGCCGGTGTCTTGTCGGTGTGCAACTCCCCGCGAAATTCGTTGACCACGTCGAAAGCCAGCTGCCACAACTCGGTTTCGCTGAGCAGCCGGGTGTCGGGCTCGACGGGCAACAGCAGCCCGTAGTCGCGCAGCAGCGAGCCGGCGAACGCGTGGTAGGTGCTCACCACCGGCGTGCCGGCCGGTTCCGGGGGCGCGAGGCCGGCGGGGCCCAGGCCGGTGCCGGCCAGCCGCGCCAGCCGGGCCCGGACCCGGCGCAGCAGCTGGCCGGCGGCCTTGCGGGTGAACGTCAGCCCCAGCACCTGGCCGGGATCCGCGTAGCCGTTGGCGACGAGCCACACCACCCGGGCGGCCATCGTCTCGGTTTTGCCCGCACCGGCCCCGGCGATGACGACCAGCGGGCCCGGCGGGGCGGCGATGACCGCGGCCTGTTCGTCGGTGGGCGGGAAAAGCCCTAGCGCACTGGATAATTCGGCCGGGCTGTAGCGAGGTGCGGGGTTCACGTCGCGGGGTCCTCACGATGGGCGGGGCAGCAGGGCCGGATCGGGCAGTGTGTGCAGCCGTCGTTGCGGCGGGCGGTGAAGTGCGGCCCGGCCGTCGCCGCGGCAGCCCGGCGCAGCACCGCGCGCCATTCCTCGCGGGCGGCCGGCGTCAACGGGTCCTGCTCGCGTTCGGTGGCACCCGCGGTTCCGGCCCTGCCGAGGTAGACCAGCCGCGCGCCGCCCGGCTCGTCACCCGCGGCGATCATGCCCTCGGCCACCGCGAGCTGATACATGGCCAGCTGGGCGTGTTGTTGGGCATCGTCCTTGCTGACCGGTGTTTTCCCGGTCTTGATGTCGACCACCACCAGCCGCCCGGCCGCGTCGCGCTCCAGCCGGTCGACGCGGCCGCGCAGCCGGACCGTTCCACCGCCGCCGTCGGCGGCTTCGAGCGCCCCGTGGACCTCGACCTCGACACCGACCTCGGTCAGCTCCCCGCGGGTCCGTGCCCGCCACTCGGCGAAGGCCTCGATCATGGCGCGGTGGCGGGCCAGCTCGTTGGCCGAATGCCACCGGGCCTCGAAGGGCAGGTGCTCCCAGGCCCGTTCCAGCTCGGCGAGCAGTTGCGACTCGGTTCTGCCCGGCTCGGCGACCAGCGCGTGCAGCACCGAGCCGAGGGTGGACCGCAGCTCGCGGGCGTTGGTGCCGCCGTGCCGTTCGGCCAGCCAGCGCAGCGGGCAGTCGTTGAGTGTCTGCAACGTCGACGGCGTCAAAGTGACGACGTCGTCGCCGCCGTGCAGCGGCTCGCTGGTGCTGACCGCGGTCAGCCCGTGCCAGGCCGCCGGGTCCGCGCCGGGCACACCGGCTTTGGCGAGCCTGGCCAGTTGCGCGGCCGCACACCGGCGCGCGGCGTCGTCCACGGCGCCCTCGGGCGCGCACACCACACCGCGCAACCGGCCGACCAGCGCCGCCGCGGAGAGCACCCGGGGCGCCGAAACAGGCTGCCCCGCAGCGGTTTCCGATTCGCCATCGGCGAACTGCGCGAGCTCGGAGAAGAACACCGAGGGCAGCGCGGCCTCACCGGCCGGCCCGCCCGTGTCGCCGTCCACGGCCGTCACCACCAACCGGCGCCGCGTCCGGCCCATCGCCGCCACCAGCAGCCGCCGTTCCTCGGCGAGCAGCGGCGCCCGCACCGATGCGGCCTCGGTGACGTCGTCGAGCACGTCGAGCAGCCGATGGGTGCCCAGCACGCCTCCGCGTGGAACGGTGTTGGGCCACAACCCTTCCTGCAGCCCGGCGATGACGACCAGGTCCCACTCGCGGCCCAGCGCGGCGTGCGCGCTGAGCACCCGGACCTGCTGCGCGCCCGACACCGGCCCGGGGTCGACGCCCGGCAGTTGCAGTGCCGCGACGTGCTCGACGAGTCCACGCAGCGACGCACCCGACGTGCGAGCCACGTAGTGATCCGTGGTGTCGAACAGCGCGGTCACCGACTCGAGGTTCCTGCCGGCCTGCGCGCCGGCGGGACCGCCCCGCTCGGCCGCCGCCAGCCAGCGGCGCTGCAGACCCGAGCGGTGCCAGGCGGCCCACAGGGTGTAGCGCGGATCCTGCCCGTCCCGGTGGCAGCGCGCCGCCGCCTCCAGCACCGCGCGCACCCGGCGCAGCGCGCGGAACTGCCCGCCCGGCGGCGGCCCGGCACCCGTGAGGGCCGCCACCAGCAGATCGCCCAAACCCGCGGGTGCACGGCCGGGTTCGCCGGGCCGGGCACGCTGCAGCGCTCGGCGCAGCTGCCGCAGCGACACCGGGTCGACGCGGCCGATGGGACCGGTCAGCAACGCGATCGCCAGCTCACCGTCGAGTCCTTCGGCGGTGGCCTGCAGCACCGTGAGCAGTGCCCGGGCCGCGGGGTCGGCCCACAGCGGGCCGCCGAGCGCGGGCGGCGCGACGGGCACCCCGGCGGCGGCCAGCGCATGCTGCAACCGCGGGCCGAGCCGCGGCACCGACCGGACGATGACCGCCATCTGCGACCAGGGGATCCCGTCCACGAGGTGCGCACGCCGCAGCGTGTCGGCGACCATCGCCGCCTCCGCGTGCGCCGAGGCGGCCAGGCGCACCACCACCGACCCCTCGTCACCGGTGCCCTCGATCTGCCGGCCGCCGGTGCCACCCGGCAGGCGGCGGGCGATACCGCTGACCGCGCGCGCCACCGCCGGAGCGCACCGGTGCGAAACCGCCAACGCCACCACCGGCGAATCGTCGGCGAGCAACCCGGCGGGTTCACCACCCCGGAAACCGAACACCGCCTGGTTGGGGTCACCGGCGACGAGCGCGAGCTCGCTGCCCGCCGCCAGCACCCGCACCAACTGGACCGCCTGCCTGTCGAGTTGCTGGGCGTCGTCGACCAACAGGATGCGGATCCGGGCGCGTTCGGCCGCCAGCAACTCGGGGTCCACGGCGAAGGCCTCCAGGGCGGCGCCGACGAGTTCGGCCGCACCCAGGGCCGGTGTCGTCGCCTCCGGTGCCGCCGTCCCGACCGCCGCACGCAGCAGCATCACCTGCTCGTACTGGCGCGCGAACCTGCCGGCGGCGCTCCATTCCGGGCGCCGGCACCGCCGGCCCAGCCGTTCCAGTTGCCGGGGATCGACCCCGCGTTCGGCGCAGCGCGCCAACAGGTTTCGCAGCTCGGTCGCGAAGCCGGCCGTGCCCAGGGCGGGACGCAGATGGTCCGGCCACCCGGACGCCGCGCGGGGGCCGTCCGCCACATCCCCGGCCAGCAGCTCGCGGATGATGGCGTCCTGTTCGGCACTGGTGACCAGCCGCGGCGGCGCGTCACCGGCACGCTCGGCGGCACGCCGCAACACCGCATAGGCGTAGCTGTGCACCGTGCGCACCAACGGCTCGCGGACCGCGGCCCGGCACGCACCGACGCCCCGCGACCGCAGCAGCGCCGTCGTCAGCGCGCCGCGGGCACCCGTCCCGATCCGGCCCGAACCGGTCAGCAGCAGCACCGATTCGGGATCGGCGCCGGCACCGATCCGGGCGATCGCCGCGTCGGCCAGCAGGCTGCTCTTGCCGGTGCCGGGCCCGCCCACGATCCGGACCAGGCCGCGTGCGCCCGGCGCCAGGACCGCACGCGCCTCGGCGTCCCAGGTATGCGACATGGCTGCATGCAACCACGGGGGTCCGACAAATTTTTTTTCCGGCTTTTTCCGGCCCGACCCGGCGCCGATGTCGCCGGGTCGGGCCGATCAATAGACTCGACCGAGGCAGTCCGACGAGAGGTTGAGTCCGACGAGAGGTGAGGAGGTATCCGATGGTGAATGACGTCGAGGGCCTCGTTCCCGACGACGAGGTCCCGGAAGCGGACGCACAGGAACAGCGCCAGCTGGTCGATGCCGACGACGAGGCCGGCCTGGACACCGCCTACCTGAGCGCCGATGCCGGGGATCGCGATGCCGACGAAGCCGACGTGCTCGAACAGGCCTTCGTCGTCCCCACCGACGACGACTGGGACGACATCGGGTAAGCCCGCCCCGCACCTGGCACCATCGACGGGTGAGCGCAGACCTGCACGTGCACCGCTACGGTCCGTCGGGTCCGGTGCGGGTGCTGGCGATCCACGGGCTGACCGGCCATGGGCAGCGCTGGCGGCACCTGGCCGGCTACCTGCCCGGAATCACCGTGGCCGCGCCCGACGTGCTCGGCCATGGCCGGTCGTCGTGGGCGGCGCCGTGGACCATCGACGCCAACGTCGCGGCGCTGGCGGCGCTGCTCGACGACCGGGCCGACACGCCGGTGCTCGTGGTCGGCCACTCGTTCGGCGGCGCCCTGGCGATGCACCTGGCCGCGGCCCGACCCGACCGGGTGGCGGCGCTGCTGCTGCTCGACCCGGCCGTCGGGCTGGACGGCGACTGGATGCGCGAGATCGCCGACGCGATGCTGTCCTCCCCGGACTACCCCGACGCCGAGGAGGCCCGCCGGGAGAAGGCGACGGGTTCGTGGGTGGACGTGGAGCCCGCGTTGCTCGATGCCGAGCTGGACGAGCACCTGATCGAGCTGCCGGGCGGGCGCTACGGCTGGCGGGTCAGCCTGCCGGCGATGGTGTCGTACTGGAGCGAACTCGCCCGCGACGTCGTGCTGCCGCCGCCGGGAACGGCGACGACGCTGGTGCGGGCCGGGCAGACCTCGCCGCCCTACGTGGGTCAGGGGCTCATCGCGGGACTGCGAGCGCGGCTGGGGGCGGACTTCCGGCTGCTGGACTTCGACTGCAACCACATGGTGCCCCACGCCCGGCCCGCCGAGGTCGCGGCGCTGACCCTCGAGTTGCTGGGCGAGCGCTGACCATGGCACCGGTCACCGAGGAACAGGTCGAGCGGGTGCGGTCGCTGGTGGCGGCCGTGCCCGCCGGCCGCGTGGTCACCTACGGCGACGTCGCCGCCGCCGCGGGCCTGTCCGGTCCGCGCATCGTGGGCTGGATCATGCGGACCGACTCCTCCGACCTGCCGTGGCACCGGGTCATCACCGCCTCCGGACGCCCGGCGCGGCATCTGACCACCCGCCAGCTGGAGCTGTTGCGCGCCGAAGGGGTGCTGGCGGTCGACGGCAGGGTCGCGCTGCGCGACGTGCGTCACGAATTCCCGCCCGGGGGCTAGAGCACCAGCCTGACCAGCGCCGCGGTGCGGGCCAGACCCGGAAACGCCTCGGCGGTCGAGCGCGGGTGCAGCGCATGGACCGCGAGGCGGAACATCAGCGCGCGCAACAACATCTGCGGCCACTCCGGCAGCGCGTTCCAGCGTTCGATGAGCCCGTCGTCGGCGTCGCCCCAGGACAGGGCGTCGACGACGACCACGCCCGCGGCCCACGACGCGGGACGCCAGTAGGGCGTGATGTCGGTGATCCCCGGCGCCGCCGTGCCCACGAAAAGCACCGTCCCGTAAAGATCACCGTGCACCAGCTGGTTGGGGCTCTTGGTCGGCCTGCGCAGGGTGGCGAGCTGGTTGACCAGTTCGACCGACCGCTGGCCGTCCGCCGTCGGCGGGGATGTCCGCGCCCCCGGCGGGACCGACTGGAGCGGACGCTCCTCCCACGCCGCGCGGTCCGCGGCGATGAAGACGTCGACCTCCGCCCAGGGGGTGGTGGGTCCCTGCGTCAGGAAGCGCGGGCGTTCCAGCTTGCTGGTGGCCTCGTGCAGGCGCACCGCCGTCGACACCACCTCGTCGTGCCGCGGCTCGGGTGTGCCCGCGACGAACGTGTCCGCCCGCCAGCCCGAAACCACGTATCGTCCGTCGGTCGAACGGACCGGCCGGGCCAGGCGCACGCCGTCGACGAACAACGTCTCGCGCACCCGCGCCGACCACGCCGCGCGGGCATGGTCGGCGACCATCGACAGCACGACCTCGCCGCACCGCCAGCCGCCTTCCCAGCCGGCCCCGAGGGCCGCGGGCTTGACACCGGTCAAACCGAAGGCCGACAGCACATGGTCCGGCGGTGGTTCGACGCTCACGGGGGTCAGCCTAATGGAGCAATTTGCGGCTACCCGGTCAGTACATCACCATGTCGGGCTGCATCTGCTGCGCCCATGCCACGATCCCGCCCTGCAGGTGCACCGCATCGGCGAACCCCGCCCCCTTCAGCGCTGCCAGCGCCTGCGCCGAGCGCACCCCCGTCTTGCAGTACAGCACCGGCCGGCAGTCCGGCGGCACCATCGTCAGGCCCTCACCGGAGTTGATCGACGACTGCGGGATCAGCCGGGCGCCGTCGATGTGCACGATCTCCCATTCCGCGGGCTCGCGGACGTCGATCAGCGCCAGCTTCTCGCCGGAGTCCAGCCACCGGCGCAACTCGGCCGGGGTGACGGTGCAACCCTCGGCGTCCCCGGCCGCGTGGGCCGCCTCCTCGGGCACCACCCCGCAGAACTGCTCGTAGTCGACCAGCCCGGTGATCTTGGGCGCGGACGGGTCCTTGCGAACCGTGATCGTGCGGTAGCTCATCTCCAGCGCGTCGTAGACCAGCAGCCGGCCGAGCAGCGGTTCGCCGATCCCGGTGATCAGCTTGATCGCCTCGGTGCCCATCACCGAGGCGACGGAGGCGCACAGGATGCCCAGCACACCGCCTTCGGCGCAGGTCGGCACCAGCCCGGGGGGTGGCGGCTCCGGGTACAGGTCGCGGTAGTTCAGGCCGCGTCCGTCCGGGGCGTCGTCCCAGAACACCGCAACCTGGCCCTGGAACCGGTAGATCGATCCCCACACGTACGGCTTGCCGGCCAGCACCGCGGCGTCGTTGACCAGATACCGGGTGGCGAAGTTGTCGGTGCCGTCCACGATCAGGTCGTACTGTCCGAACAGTTCGACGGCGTTGCCGTTCTCCAGCCGGAACTCGTGCAGGCGCACCTCGACCAGGGGGTTGATGGCGAGGATCGAGTCGCGCGCCGATTGCGCCTTGGGCCGTCCGACGTCGGCCACCCCGTGGATGATCTGACGCTGCAGGTTCGACTCGGCGACGACGTCGAAGTCGACGATGCCGATCGTGCCGACGCCCGCCGCGGCCAGGTACAGCAACGTCGGCGACCCGAGCCCGCCGGCGCCGATCACCAGAACCCGGGCGTTCTTGAGCCGCTTCTGGCCGTCCGAACCGAGGTCGGGAATGACCAGGTGGCGGCTGTAGCGGGCCACCTCGTCGCGGCTGAGCTCACGCGCCGGCTCCACGAGCGGCGGCAACGATGTCGACACCGAACATCTCCTCCGGCAGTCCTCTGGTTGTCCGCTGACAGCTTTGACAGCTCTGACAGCTCCGAGGCTACTCAGCTGATCGGCGAGCTTCGAGCCTGCGGTGACCGCGGCGAGCCCGCGCCCCGGGGCGCAGTCTCGGCGCGCCGGACTAGGCGCGCCGGACTAGGCGATAGGGAACGGCCAGGGATTGAACTTGCAGGTCTTGCCGTCCGCTTTGACGAAGTCGGGGTCGAACGGGGCGGCGTCGTCGTCCGAGGTGGAGAACGTCTGCTGCATCATCACCGGGGCCAGACCGCCCTGCTGGTCGCAGGGCTGATGACGCTCGTACCCGATGGCGTGACCGACCTCGTGGTTGATCACATATTGGCGGTAGGAACCGACGTCCCCCTGGAACGGGACGGCGCCGCGCACCCAGCGCGCCTCGTTGATGAACACCCGGGACTGCCGGTCCGGCCCGAACGCCGGGTTGTAGCACGACGTCTCCAACTGGAATTCGTAGCCGCACCCCTCCCGCACGGTGACCGGCGACACCAGCGAAATCCGGAAGTCGGGGTTGCCCCCGCTGGTCGCGTCCACCCGCATGAACGCGAACTTGGGGTCGTGCGTCCAGCCCTTGGGGTTGGCCAGCGTCTGGTCAACCATCTCGGCGAACGCGTCGTCCCCGCCGAACATGGCGGGGTCGAGGCCGTTCTCGACCTCGACGGTGTACCTGAACACCTTGGCGGTGCCGCGGCCGACCTGCGGCGTCGTGCCGGGAACGACGCGGTAGGTCTTGTCGCCCGCCTCGGTGAACGGGCCGCCGGCCGGCAGCATCCCGGCCGGCAGGTTGGCGTCGAACGCGGCCAGCCCGCGCGGCGGCGCGTCCAGGATCACGGTGCCCACCGTGCCGATGGCCGGCGATTCCTGGGCGGGCTGGCCGGCCGCGGGCTTCGGCGCGGCCGTGCCGGTCACCGTCTGGTAGATCACCACCGCGGTCAGCACCACCAGAACCGGCAGCGCGTAAGCCCGCCAGCCGTAGGTCGACACGAACTTTCCCAGCCAGGTCCGCTTGCGCCAACGACGTGGGCGGTCGCGGTCGGCCCGGGGCCGGCCGGCGCTGCGGTCGATCGGGTCGCGCAGCGCCCGCAGCGGCTCGCGCCACTCGTCGCGCACCACCGGAATCCGGCCAGTGCCGCCTACGGGCCGCTCCGACGTCATTTTCCCAGGATGACACAGGTGGCACCGGGGGCGTTCCCGGCGCGCCCGAATGCCCCGCGCGACGCCCCTGCCTGCCGGCGCCGACGGCGACGGCGGTCGCGGCGGCCCCGCGGGTAGTCCCGCCGGTAGTCACGCCGGTAGTCCCGCGGGTAGGCCCGCGGGTAGTAAGGTCAGTTGCCACGAGCGGGATGCGGCCGGCGCCGGCGGTAAGGGGCCGGCAGCAAACAATCAGATGGGGACTCGATGAGCGATCTCACCAGGGCGGCGCGGCGTGCCGTCAAGACGGGTGACCGCGCTCGGCCGGGAGAGCAAGCCGCACCCTCGATCCGTCGTGGCAACCGGTTGCCACGCGACGAGCGCCGCGGCCAGCTGCTGATCGTCGCCAGCGACGTCTTCGTCAACCGCGGCTTCCACGCGGCCGGCATGGACGAGATAGCGGATCGGGCCGGGGTGAGCAAACCGGTTCTCTATCAACACTTTTCGAGCAAACTCGAGTTGTATCTGGCGGTGCTGAACCGGCACGTCGACAAGCTCGTCTCCGGCGTGCAGGAGGCGCTGCGGGCCACCACCGACAACCGCGAGCGGCTACACGCGGCAGTGCAGGCGTTCTTCGATTTCATCGAGCACGACAGCCAGGGCTACCGGCTGATCTTCGAGAACGACTACGTGACCGAACCCGAGGTCGCCGCGCAGGTGCGGGTCGCCACCGAGTCCTGCACCGACGCCGTGTTCGCGCTGATCAGCGCCGATTCGGGGCTGGACCCGCACCGCGCCCGGATGATCGCGGTGGGGCTGGTCGGCATCAGCGTGGACTGCGCCCGATACTGGCTGGACTCCGACCGTCCGATCTCCAAGGTCGACGCCGTCGAGGGCACGGTTCAGTTCGCCTGGGGCGGGCTGTCGCACGTGCCGCTCACTCGTTCTTAGCGGCCTTCCCGGTGGCCCGCGCGGCCGCGGTTTCGGCACCGATCCCGAAGCCGACGCGGCGGGCGTCGGCGGCACCGATCTCGACGTAGGCGATCTTGCCCGTGTGGATCAGGAAACGGCGGCCCTTCTCGTCGCTGAGGGCCAGCAGGCCCGAGCCTTCGCGCAGCGCGGCGGCGACGAGTTCTTCGACTTCTTCGGGGGTCTGCCCACTGGGGAAGACCAGCTCGCGCGGACTGTCCGTGATACCGATCTTGACCTCCACGTGGGGCCCCTTCCGTAGGTCGTGCTGTCGCAGACGTGTCAGCCTGCAGGCTAGTGGACGCGCCGGGGTGCCCCCGCACGCCGGGTGGACAACCCACCCGGACAACCCACCCCGATAACCCCCCCCGATAAACGCGCATAAAGATTTGGTTGGAACATCTGAAACCCCAGCCCGCGCCCCCC
>NZ_VMQU01000058.1 GCF_007714205.1 Mycobacterium helveticum
GAACCCCATCGACAGCGCCGGCGGGTCACCCCTACCTGCGCTCACCGGCTTGTGGTCACTTCTATTTTCGTGTCAGACGGGCGGGTAGGCCGGCGGCGGGTAGCCGTTGCCGTCGACGACCCCGCGCAGACCCCACGGGAGGTAGCGGAAGAAGAACTCGATCTCGTCGCTCGCGTCGTAGTCCGGGCTCGGATCCATTGGGCCACCCCTGTAGTCGGTAACGACTGGTTCAGCAGTGAGTCTAGTCCCCTCCACCTCGGCGCAACACCCGCCTAAACTGTCCAACCAGTTGATTGACGGCTAGCCTGGTCCGGGGCCGCGCCCGGCCCCGGCAACGGACGATAGCGAGTGCAGATGCCATCCGAGAACGGGCTTTCCCGCCGCGAGGAATTGCTGGCCGTTGCCACCACGCTGTTCGCCGCCCGCGGCTATCACGGCACCCGGATGGACGACGTGGCCGACGTGATCGGCCTGAACAAGGCGACCGTCTACCACTACTACGCCAGCAAGTCGCTGATCCTGTTCGACATCTACCGCCAGGCCGCCGAGGGCACGCTGGCCGCCGTCCACGACGACCCGTCGTGGACGGCGCGCGAGGCGTTCTACCAGTACACCGTGCGGCTGCTCGGCGGGATCGCCGACAATCCCGAGCGCGCCGCGGTCTACTTCCAGGAAGCGCCCTACATCACCGAGTGGTTCACCGCCGAGCAGGTCGCCGAGGTGCGCGAGAAGGAAGCTCAGGTCTACGAGCACGTGCACGGCCTGATCGACCGCGGGATCGTCAGCGGCGAGTTCTACGAGTGCGACTCGCACGTGGTGGCCCTCGGCTACATCGGCATGACGCTGGGCAGCTATCGCTGGCTGCGGCCCAGCGGCCGGCGCAGCGCGAAGGAGATCGCCGCCGAGTTCAGCACCGCGCTGCTGCGGGGGCTGATCCGCGACGAGACGATCCGCCAGACGTCGCCGCTGGGGCCCTGAGGCGCCGCCTCAAAGCTGGGGCAGGTCGGTCGCGGGCGGGATCAGGTGCAGGGCGGGCCCGACGGCCCCGGTGATCGTGGACAACAGCGTCGTGCTCGGCTGGCCGAGGAAGACGTTCAGGCCCGGATCCAGGGACGGCACGTACGGGTAGGTGGTCGGCAGGTCGGAGGCCGGCAGGTAGCCCAGGTCCACCATCGCCGCCTGGACCCCCTGCACGGCGCCGGTGCCCAGGTCCGGGATGACGGTGAACGGGTTGGGTATTTCGAACAGCTGGCCCGGGGTCGGAACGTTCGCGTAGTTGCCGTTGGGCCCGTAGTCGGCGTAACCCAGGTCGACCAGCACCCGCAGATCGGGCTGGACCAGGTCGGCGATCGCATTCCCCGCGTAGGGGACGTAGTCGCGGATCGGGCCCAGCAGCGGCAGGTTCTGGGTCGGCAACATGTAGTAGTGGGTGTTGCCGCCCGACGTCGGCAACGGGACGGCATCGGCGACCTGGCTGGCCGTCAGCAGCGGATAGTCGGCGTGCAGGGTGAGGCCCATGACGGCGTTGAGGTCCGACACCAGGTTCAGCGGGTACTGCGGGAAGTCGGCGATGCCGTCGTACTGGATCGTGTAAATCGAAGTGTGCCAAGGTGATTGGGGGGTCGCGCCGTTGAAGGGCACGTCGAGCAGGGGGACGTAGAAGCCGGTGAACCGCTCGAGGATGCCGCCGACGGGGTTGTTCGGGTCGCCGAGCAGCACGAACGCGAGCTGGCTCGCGCTGGGTTGCTCGGCAGTGGGCAGCGCCAGCAGCGCGTTGATCTCGTTGGTGGCGATCGTGGAGCTCTCGGAGTAGCCGAGAACCAGGGCGTTGTTGCCCAGGTGGTAGATCTGGTTGTTGATCGCGCTGTTGAGCTGGGTGACGCCCTGGGCGACGGACTGGCCGAACGTCAGGGTGTTGCCGAGTTCGGGGGTGATCGGCCAGAACTGCTCGGGGGTGGACACGCCGAGCGGGTTGGCCCCGCTGATCAGCGGCTGGATGTAGGCGGTGTTGACCTCGTCGAGGTAGTACTGCACCGGGCCCGGGTTGTGGGCGCCGCCCATGATCAGCGCCGTCACCGGCAACGACGGCAGCGTGGACGCGAAGCTCACCGCGCCGGCCGCCTCGGCCCGGGCGTAGGAGTTGCCCGCGGCGGCCAGCGCCCGGGCGAACCGGATGTGGAATGTCGCCGCCTGCGCCAGGAGCGCCTGGTTCTGCTCGGCGTAGGCGCCGAACAGCCTGGCGATCGCCGCCGAC
The DNA here is from genome assembly GCF_007714205.1 of Mycobacterium helveticum. GTDB lineage: Bacteria > Actinomycetota > Actinomycetes > Mycobacteriales > Mycobacteriaceae > Mycobacterium > Mycobacterium helveticum. Next base: position 2,255 of record NZ_VMQU01000058.1, read on the forward strand.
ACCTCGTCTTCGGCCGCTGCGACCACGCCGGTCGTCGGGCCGGCGGCGTGGGCACCGGCCGCGCTGATCGCCGCGCCGATGCGTTCCACGTCGGCGGTCGTCGACGCCAGCGCGTCGGGCGCGGTGATCAGATACGACATATCCCCCGTCTACAGATCCTCCGTCTATCCCCCTGCCCCGGCGGTCGGGCATCAGGAAAGACTAAACCGCCATCCGCGCATCGACTGATAAGTCCGCCGCGGTGAGGGAAAGCGACGCGCGGGTCGCGGGCCCCGACCTGGAGTCGGTGGCCCCTGGAGTCGGTGGCCCCTGGAGTCGGTGGCTCGAGCGAGCCCGACCGCCGCGGCGGTCATCCCGCCGGGTCGGGTGGCTGGCCGGCGGGATGAACCCGGATCGCGGCCTCGACCTCGTCGGCGCTGATCTGTTTGGTGCAAAAGAACCAGTCCTGGCACTCGACACCGTCGACGTGGCCGTCCATCCGCTGCTCGGCGATACCGCAGGTGCTCGCGGTGGGGACGATCACGGGGTCGCCGGGGCGCCAGTCGGCGGGGGTCGCGACGTTGAATCGGTCGGCCGTCTGTAGGGCCTTGACCACGCGTAAGAGTTCGTCGAAGTTGCGGCCGAGGCTCAGCGGGTAGTAGATGATGGCCCGGATCACGCCCCTGGGGTCGATGACGAAGACCGCGCGCACCGCTTTGGTGGAGTCTTCGCCGGGCATGATCATCCCGTATTTCTGCGCGATCTCCATCGACACGTCTTCGATGAGCGGGAAGGTGACGTCCACGTCGCGCATGTCTCGGAACGAGATCTTTTCCTTGATCGTGCGCAACCAGGCGATGTGGCTGGCGAGCCCGTCGACGGACAACCCGACCAGTTCGGTGTTGTACGCGGCGAATTGATGTTGCATCGTGGCGAAGGTGATGAATTCGCTGGTGCACACCGGGGTGAAGTCGGCGGGGTGGGAGAAAAAGATGACCCACTTACCGGAATAGTCGGCGGGGAAGTCGATCTGCCCCTGGGTGGTGACGGCGCTGAACGCGGGAGCGGGATCGCCGATGCGGGGCATGCTCGTCACGTGCGGGGCCGCGTCGATAGCAGTTGTCATGGTGAACCTTTCGTGTCAGCGGCGATGCAGTGCGCAACGGCTACCTCACCGGGTGTATTCCCCGGCGTCCCTCCACGGTGTGCCGTGCGTCGCGCAGACGACCGGTTACCAAGGGCTATCGGCGCAGACCCGTTGCGGTGTCCACGTCGCTGACCACTTCGCGGTGGCGGCCGACGTGAGATTCGGCGCGCATGCGTTCGACCATGTGCGGGTGGTGCAGTTCGAACGCGGGGCGCTCGGAACGGATCCGGGGCAGCTCGGTGAAGTTGTGCCGCGGCGGCGGGCAACTGGTGGCCCACTCCAGCGAGTTGCCGTAACCCCAGGGGTCGTCGACGGTGACCGGCTCGCCGTAGCGCCAGCTGCGGAACACGTTCCAGATGAACGGCAGCATCGATACGCCCAGAATGGACGCACCAACCGTCGAGACCACGTTGAGCGGCTGGAACCCGTCGGTGGACAGGTAGTCGGCGTAGCGGCGCGGCATGCCCATGTTGCCCAGCCAGTGCTGTACCAGGAACGTGGTGTTGAACCCGATCAACGTCAACCAGAAGTGCAGCTTGCCCAGCCGCTCGTCGAGCAGCCGGCCGGTCATCTTCGGGAACCAGAAGTAGACACCGGCGAAGGTGGAGAACACGATCGTGCCGAACAGCGTGTAGTGAAAGTGCGCCACCACGAAGTAGGAGTCGGTGACGTGGAAGTCCAGCGGCGGGCTGGCCAACAGCACGCCCGACAAACCGCCCAGCAGAAAGGTCACCAGAAACCCGACCGAGAACAGCATCGGCGTCTCAAAAGTGAGCTGGCCCTTCCACATGGTGCCGGTCCAGTTGAAGAACTTGATCCCGGTGGGGATCGCGATCAAATACGAGGTGACGGCGAAGAACGGCAACAGCACCGCGCCGGTGGCGAACATGTGGTGCGCCCACACCGCCATCGACAACCCCCCGATGGCGAGGGTCGCATACACCAGCGTGGTGTAACCGAAGACCGGTTTGCGGCTGAACACCGGAATGATCTCGGTGACGATGCCGAAGAACGGCAGCGCCACGATATAGACCTCGGGATGGCCGAAGAACCAGAACAGGTGCTGCCACAACAGGACTCCGCCGTTGGCCGGGTCGAACACGTGCGCCCCCAGGTGGCGGTCGGCGGCCAGCCCGAACAGCGCCGCGGTCAGGATCGGGAACGCCAGCAACACCAGAATCGACGTCACCAGGATGTTCCAGGTGAAGATCGGCATCCGAAACATCGTCATCCCCGGCGCGCGCAAACACACCACCGTCGTGATCATGTTGACCGCGCCCAGGATCGTGCCCAAGCCCGCCACGATCAGTCCCGTGATCCACAGGTCGGAGCCGGTGCCGGGCGAGTGGATGGCATCCGATAGCGGTGTGTAAGCGGTCCAACCGAAGTCGGCGGCACCGCCGGGGGTGATGAAGCCCGCGAGGGCGATCAGGGCGCCGAACAAAAACAACCAGTAGGAGAACGCGTTCAGTCGCGGGAACGCCACATCGGGTGCACCGATCTGCAGCGGCAGCACCAGGTTGGCGAACCCGAACACGATCGGCGTGGCATACAGCAACAGCATGACGGTGCCGTGCATGGTGAACAGCTGGTTGTACTGCTCGTTCGACAGAAACTGCAGACCCGGCGCGGCGAGTTCGGTGCGCATCAACAGCGCCATCAGCCCGCCCAGGAAAAACATCACATAGCAGGTCACCACGTACATGATCCCGATGGTCTTGTGATCGGTGGTGGCGACAAGCTTGTACACCAAGTTGCCCTTGGGGCCCAACCGGGCCGGAAAAGGCCGGCGTGCTTGCAGCGGCGCCACAGAGCCAACATCGACAGCCATCACCCCTCCTCCTGAATAGGACGGGCCTGCGAACGGCAGACCCTGATTGGGGACAACTACCCACGACGGTACCTCCGATGCGGCAGGAATAGAAGGTGTGCGTCAGGGGCGTGACTATGCCCCCCGGGGTATGCGAAGATACCTGTCACGGGGCGCAGGGCGCGATGGGAAAAATGCCGGCAGCGCGGTCCCGTGGCAGGGAGGTGAACCCGGTGCCCCCGTGGCGGTTGCGCGACTTTCACGACGACGACCTTGATCAGGCGATCCTGGTGTGGGATCAGAGCCGACATCCCGGTGACCCGGCGCCGGCCTTTCCGGTCTCCGAGATGGTGTCGGCGGCCAAATCGGGGCAGCCCGCCGTGGTCGCCGTCGTCGGCGACGAGTTGGTGGGCATGGCGGTCGCCGAGGCCCGGGGGGAACGGGCATGGATTCTGCTCGTCGGCCTCAACACCCGGTGGCGCAACCGGGGTGTCGGCAGCGCACTGTTGGGCGAGCTCGAGATGCGCCTGCGTGCCCTGGGCGTCCGGCGCGTGGGTGCACTGCTGCAAACAGAGGCGACCGGCGCGGCGGCGCTGCGCAACTGTGGCTATCGGGAGCGGACCGATCTGTCGTTTTTCGAAAAAATCGACACCGTCGGCTCCTCGGACGCGGGCCTGCTGGCCCAACTCGGCGCGCAGGCGATGCCCCGCGGCCTGTGGAACGCGATGGGCGGGATGGAATCGGAGAAACAGATCGTTGAGCGGCGGATCGTGCTGCCGCTGAGCGAGCCGAACATCGCCGAAAAATACGGCGTCTCACCGCCGAAGGCGGTCATCTTGTTCGGCCCCCCGGGAACCGGCAAAACCAGCTTCGCCAAGGCCGTTGCGGGTCGGCTCGGCTGGCCGTTCGTCGAACTCCTCCCCTCGCGTCTGGCCGCACCGGATGTTGCGCTGGCGAGCGCGCTGCGAGAGGCCTTCGTGACGCTGATGGAACTGGAAGCCGTGGTGGTGTTCATCGACGAAGTCGAGGAAATCGCCGGATCGCGCTCGGGTGAGCGTTGCGATCCCGCGCACGGCGTCACCAACGAGCTGCTCAAACTGATCCCGGCGTTTCGCCAGCGCGACGAGCGGCTACTGATCTGCGCGACGAACTCGGTGCGCTCGCTGGACTCGGCGTTTTTGCGGCCCGGACGATTCGACTACATCATCCCGATCGGACCCCCGGACGCGACGGCGCGGGCGGCGATCTGGGCCAGATATCTCGGTCCGGCCGCCGGCTCGGTCGATATCGGCGCACTGGTCAGGGCCAGCGAGATGTTCACTCCGGCCGATATCGAGTTCGCTGCACGCAAGGGTGCGCAATCCGGGTTCGAGCGGGAGATCGAATTCCGCCGTGGTGAGTCGGCCCGTACCGAGGACTATCTTGCGGCCATAGCCGAGATCCGGCCCTCGCTGACAGAGGCGGTGCTCGCCGAGTTCACCGAAGACATCGAGCAGCGGACTCGGCTCTGACCAAGGGCCCCGCGGACCGTCCCCGAATTCAATCGCCGGACGCCTGCAAATGCTCGTCGAGGAAGGCAATCTGGTCGGCGACGACGCGCTCGAACGCGGCGCCGACGTAGATGTCGAAATGGCCCTCGGGGTAGGACTTGATCTCGCCGCGCGGGGCCCTGGCCGCGTAGCGCAGCGTGGCAGCCGCGGGCGCCACCGAGTCGAACTCACACACGCAGAACAGGATCGGGCAGCCGATCTTGGCCGCGGAGCGTCCCGGCCGGTACGTCATGACCTGCAACGCGATCCGGGCGGCCACCTCGTTGGTCAGCCGAGCGCCGTTGGGGACCAGTCTCAGGTACCCCTCGTACGCGTCGGGCGTGTTCAGCAACGCCGCCTCGCCGGGCCGGCCGGCCGTGGCGACCATGACGGGCGGCCTGCCCAGCCGGCCGGCCACGGCGTCGCGCACCGCGAGCGCGAAGATGCGCGCGGTGGCCCGCGGGTCGGTGATCGTGCGCGCCGAGGCCAGGCCGTCGGTGAAGGGGCATTGCGCCACGGCCGCGGCGATGCCCGGCAGCCGGGCCGCCGAGGCGATGACATGGCCCCCGCCGAACGACGTGCCCCACAACGCGATTCGCCGTTGGTCGACCCCGTCGAGGGTGTGGGCGTAGGCCACCGCCGCCGCCCAGTCCGCCAGCTGCATGTCGACGTCGAGCACCTGGCGGGGCCGGCCCCCGCTGTCGCCGAAGTTGCGGTAGTCGAACACCAGGCAGGCGTAGCCGGCCGCGCCGAACCGTTCGGCGTAGGCGTCCAGCCGCATGGTGCGCACCGCCCCCAGGCCGTGCGCCATCACCAGCAACGGCGCCGGGCCCCCCGTGGCGGGCCGGTAGAGCCACGCGCTGATCCGGTCACCGCCGGACACGAACCGGACGTCCTCACGCCGCGTCATCGCCGTCTCCCTTCTGCGCGCCGGCGCCGACACCGGTCGTGGTAGGCCTTCCAAAAATAATGGACTAGTGTCTAGAAACGCTTTCGAACGTTCACCTCAGGACGGAGGCCGCTCATGGCGATCCGCGTCGCCCACGTCGGGACCGGGAATGTCGGTCGGCCGGCCCTGGCCGAACTGATCACCAACCCCCAGTTCGACCTGACCGGGCTGTGCGTCTCGTCGCCGGAGAAGGTGGGCAAGGACGCCGGCGCGCTGTGCGGTGTCGCGCTCGACGACGAGGTCGTCACCGGCGTCACGGCCGTCTCCGACCTCGATGCCGTGCTCGCCACCGGACCCGAGTGCGTCGTCTACTGCGCCATGGGCGACACCCGGTTGCCGGACGCGATGGCCGACGTCATGCGCATCCTGGCCGCCGGAGTCAACGTCGTCGGGTCGTCGCCCGGGCTGCTGCAGTACCCGTGGGGCGTGATGCCCGACAAATACATCGCCCGCGTCGAAGACGCTGCCCGGCAAGGCAATTCGAGCATCTTCATCAGCGGGGTCGACCCGGGGTTCGCCAACGACCTCATTCCGTTGGCCCTGGCCGGGACGTGCCGGCGCATCGAGCAGGTGCGCTGCATGGAGATCCACGACTACGCCGGCTACGACGGCGCGGAAGTCATGCGCTACATGGGCTTCGGCCGCCCACTCGACGAAATCCCGATGCTGCTGCAACCGGGCGTGCTCAGCATCGCCTGGGGCACCGCGATCCGGCAGCTGGCGGCCGGGCTGGGCATCGAGGTCGACGAGATCGCCGAGTCCTACCAGCGCGAGCCCGCGCCGGAGGACTTCGACATCGCGGTCGGCCACGTGGCCAAGGGCACGCTGGCCGTGCTGCAGTTCGAGATCCGCGGCATGGTGGGCGGCCACCCCGCCATCGTGATCGAGCACATCACCCGGTTGCGGCCCGACCTGCGGCCCGACCTGCCCCAGCCCGCCTCCGGCGACGGCTCCTACCGCGTCGAGATCACCGGCGAGCCGTCCTACGCCGTGGACATCGTGCCGGGCAGCCGCAAGGGCGACCACAACCACGCCGCGATCGCCGGCGCCGCCGGCCGGGTCGTCAATGCCATCCCGGCCGTGATCGCGGCGCCGCCGGGCATCCGGACCACGCTCGACCTGCCGTTCATTACCGGAAAAGGCCTCTATGCGCCCACCGGGCTGGTGGCCAGCTAAACCGAAGGGAGCCCATCAGTGGGACGGGTAGACGGAAAGGTGGCGCTCATCAGCGGCGGCGCCCGCGGGATGGGCGCCGAGCATGCGCGCCTGCTGGCCGCCGAAGGCGCCAAGGTGGTGATCGGCGACATCCTCGACGACGAGGGCAAGGCGCTGGCCGACGAAATCAACGCGAGCGGCGACGCGGCGCGCTACGTCCACCTCGACGTCACCCAACCCGACCAGTGGGACGCCGCGGTCGCGACCGCCACCGGCGAGTTCGGCAAGCTCAACGTGCTGGTCAACAACGCCGGCATCGTCGCGCTGGGGCAGCTGAAGAACTTCGATCTGGGCAAGTGGCAGAAGGTGATCGACGTCAACCTGACCGGCACCTTCCTGGGCATGCGGGTGGCCGTCGAGCCGATGACCGCGGCCGGGGGTGGGTCGATCATCAACGTGTCCTCGATCGAGGGCCTGCGCGGCGCGCCGGCGGTGCACCCCTACGTGGCGTCGAAGTGGGCGGTGCGCGGCCTGGCCAAGTCGGCGGCCCTGGAACTGGCGCCGCACAACATCCGGGTGAACTCCGTGCACCCCGGCTTCATCCGCACCCCGATGACCGCGAACCTGCCCGAGGACCTGGTGACCATCCCGCTGGGCCGCCCCGGCGAGGCCCGTGAGGTGTCCACGTTCGTGTTGTTCCTGGCCAGCGACGAGTCGTCGTATGCGACCGGCACCGAGTTCGTCATGGACGGCGGGCTGGTGACCGACGTGCCGCACAAGGCGTTCTGACCGGTGCTATAACCGCGAGCATGCTGCGCGCGCTGGAGACCGTCGTCGGGCCGGGCCACGTCGTCACCGATCCCGACATTCTGGCCGGCCGCGCCGTCGACTACACCGGGCGCTACCGCGGGCGGGCCGGCGCGCTGGTGCGGCCTGGTTCGGCCGAGGAGGTCGCCGCGGTGCTGCGGGTGTGCCGCGACGCCGGGGCCCACGTCACCGTGCAGGGCGGCCGCACCTCCCTGGTGGCCGGCACCGTGCCCGAGCACGACGACGTGCTGCTGTCCACCGAGCGGCTGCGCGCGCTGGGAGACGTGGACACCCTCGAGCGCCGCGTGCAGGCCGGCGCCGGGGCCACGCTGGCCGCCGTCCAGCACGCCGGCGCCGCGGCGGGCCTGGTGTTCGGGGTGGACCTGGCCGCCCGGGACACGGCCACCGTCGGCGGCATGGCCTCGACCAACGCCGGCGGCCTGCGCACGGTGCGCTACGGCAACATGGGCGAGCAGGTGCTCGGCCTGCAGGTGGCGCTGCCCGACGGCTCGCTGCTGCGCCGGCACAGCCTGGTGCGCAGCGACAACACCGGCTACGACCTGCCGGCGCTGTTCGTCGGCGCCGAGGGCACCCTCGGTGTCATCACCGCGCTGGACCTACGGCTGCACCCCACCCCGTCGCATCGGGTGACCGCCGTCTGCGGGTTCGCCGATCTGGAGGCGCTCGTGGCGGCCGGCCGGATGTTCCGGGACGTCGACGGGATCGCGGCGCTGGAGCTGATCGACGGCCGGGCGGGCGCGCTGATCCGTCAGCACCTCGGGGTGGCGGTGCCGGTGGACGGCGACTGGATGCTGCTGGTGGAGCTGGCGGCCGACCACGACCAGAGCGACCGGCTGGCCGACCTGCTCGACGGTGTGCAGCTGTGCGGGGAGCCCGCGGTGGGCGTGGATGTCGCTGCGCGGCAACGGTTGTGGCAGGTTCGCGAGTCGCTGGCCGAGGTGCTCGGCAGCTACGGGCCGCCGCTGAAGTTCGACGTGTCGCTGCCGCTGTCGGCGATCGCCGGGTTCGCCCGCGACGCCGTGGCGCTGCTGGGAACCCACGCGCCCGACGCGCTGCCGCTGCTGTTCGGCCACGTCGGGGAGGGCAACCTGCACCTCAACGTGCTGCGCTGCCCGGTCGAGCGGGAGCAGGCGGTGTACGGGCCGATGATGGAGCTCATCGCCGGGTGCGGCGGCAACGTCAGCTCCGAGCACGGCGTCGGCAGCCGCAAACGCCCGTACCTGGGGATGTCGCGCGAGCCCGCCGACATCGCCGCGATGCGGGCGGTCAAGGCCGCGCTGGACCCGACCGGCTACCTCAACGCCGCGGTGCTCTTCGTCTGACCGGTCTGCCGCGAGGGTGCGCAGTTGTGCGCGCAACGCGGCGTGTCACCGGGCAAACACGCACGCCCGCGGGGCCTCAGCTGCCCTTGATGCCGACCGCGTGGCGCAGCTGCGCCAGGAACTGGTCGGCGTCGTCGCTGCGGACGATGTAGTGCGAGATGGCGATGCGGATCACGGTCGCCGCCTTCACCGCGGCGTTGGGTCCGGGCAGGTGCCGCTGCAGGCCCTCGCGCATCTCCGGCATGGCGCGGGCGAACTGGGCGATGGTGTGCTCGGGTTCGACGTCGACCATGCGCACCCCCGAGTACGAATGCTGGTACTCGACGATGAAGCGCAGCACGGCGTCGAGCTTGTCGACGCCCTTGAGCCCGGCGGTGGCCCGCACCAGGCCGCTCTCGAAGGTCTGCCGCTCGTAGTTCGAAAACGCCGACAGCAGTTCCGCTTTGGAGGCGAACCAGCGGTACAGCGTCGGACGCGACACCCCGGCCTGGGCGGCGACCTCGGACAAGCTCAGCTTGGTCTTGCCGTTGCGGCCGAGCACCTCGGCGGTGGCCGCCAGGATCCGCTGGCGCGTGGAGGTGTCGGTGTCCGTGACCGACGCCGGCTGGCTCATACCTGAAACTCTACGAACCGGCGCCGGGGCGCCTGCGCACCAGCACCGATTGCTGGATGGCGCCGACCGCGCCCCGCTCGTCGAACAGCGTCCCGATCGTCGTCCCGACGCCGTCGGGGCCGTAGCTGGTCTCGGCGCGAATGCCGATCCACTCGCCCTCGGGGATGCGGAACACGTGCACGGCCAGGTCGGTGTTCAGGAACGTCCACGTGCGGATGTTGAGCTTGCTGCCGATGCCGTTGGCGCAGTCGGCCACCGCGAACAGCCGCTGAAGCGGGGTCATGGTCTCGCCCTTGACGAGGTCCACGGTCGGGCTGATCCAGGACTCGCCCGGGCCCGCGCCCATCGGTTCGGTCAGCCACAGCCAGTCGAGGCTGTGCACGTAGTTGCGGTCCCAGTCCTTGGCCTTGAGGTTGCGGTCGCGGGCCTCGGCCCGCGGCCGGGGTGGGGGAGCCGCGGCGTGCGCCACGGCCGTGGTGTCCTGCCGCTGGAACCGCCACCCGGTGGCGCGCGCGACCGGACGGGGTTCGCCGCCGGGGCCCGGCGCCAGCATCTCGGCGCCGACCAGCTCGATCTGCTTGCCGCCGCGCTGCAGTTGCGCGCCGACCCACAGGTCGCCGTCGGCCGGCACGCCGCCCAGCAGGTCGATCACGACCCGGGTCAGGCGGGTGTCGTCGCGGTGCTCGCACTGCTCCAGGGCCCGCACCAGCAGCGCCGAGACCGGGCCGCCGTGCTGGGTCGCCGCCGACCAGGTGCCGCGCGCCAGGTCGGTGGCCCGGAATTTCTCGCCGTGGGCGTCCGCGTCGTCGATCAGCTCGTAGTAGGAGTCGGTCATGTGCGCCTCTCGGATGTCACGGCAGGCCGGCGCCGGGCGTCTCGACCGTCACGGCGTCCAGGCGGGAGAGCCGGGTGCCCCGCAGTCGCTCAGGATAGGCGTCGGTGCTCGACAGCAGGAACAGCGTGCGGCGCCTGGGGCCGCCCAGCGCGCAGGCGATGGCGACGCGGTCGCCCATGTCGATGCGGTCGGTCACCGCGCCGCCCTTGACGACGCGCTCGAACTGGTGGGCCAGCGTCGTCGCCGTCCACACCCCGCCGTCGGCGTCCAGCGCGATGCCGTCGGGCGGGCCGTCGAGGCCGTCCGCGAAGACGCGGCGGCCGGTGAGGGAGCCGTCCTCGCTGATGCCGAACGCGGTCAGCCGCCGGCCCGTCGACTCGGCGACGATGAGCTCGCGGCCCGGCGTGATCACCATGCCGTTGGGGAGCTCGAGGTCTTCGGCGACGACGGTCGCGGTGTCGTCGGGGTCGAGCCGGATGATGACGCCGCCGCGGCGCGCCTGGGATCCGATGTAGGCGCGCCCGTCGGCGTCGACGACCATGTCACCGAGGTCGGCCGGCGCCAGGGCGGCGAGGTCGGCGACGGGTGTCACGGTGTCGCCGTCGTAGCGCAGCACCTGCCGGTCCCCGGCCGAGACGATCAGCAGCGACCCGTCCGGGCGGAACCCCAGGCCCGCGGGGCGGCGCCCGGGCAGGGGCAGCGTGGTCAGCGAGCCGGCCATCGTCGCGGTGTGTACCGCCTCGCCCAGCATGTCGGAGAACCACAGCAGGCCCTCGAACCAGCGCGGGCCCTCGCCGAAGCAGAACCCGTTGGCCAGCGGCACCGGGATCATCCTCCCGCGCCTTTACAGAACACCCCGAAAGTGTCATGCACCGCGGGTGCCGGTGTCAATGCGGCCGAGCCGGACGCCGTCCGGGCCGGCCTGCGCCCAGGTGTCGCCGACCCGCAGCGGCCGTTCCGGCAGGTCGCCGATGTGGGCGCTGGTCACGAAGCCCAATTGCGTTGCCTTCCCGTGTGTTTGTCGGCCAAGGTTTACAAAACCTACGTAAAGTGTCACGCTGGGCCGTGGGCTGCCGGAGCGAGAGGTGGAGTGCGATTTGAGCAAGGTCTCCGAGGAATCCGAACAGACCGAGTGGACGGTGCGGGGCCTGCTGGACCTGTTCGACGTGCGGGCCGACGGTCAGGACCGGTTCTCCGGCGACACCGGGATCGCCGGCGGCGACGAGCGGCAGGTCGTGGAGGGCACCCAGGTGCTCGCCCAGGCGATCGTCGCGGTCGCCAAACGATTCCCGGACAAGTCGGTGCGCTCGGCGCACGCGGTGTTCTCCCGCGCCGTGGCCGTCGGCCCGCCGGTCGAATTCGTCCTCGACGTCGTGGCCGAGGGCCGGTCCACCGCCACGGCGGTCGTCGCCGTGCACCAGAACGGCCGGCGCTGCCTGAGCATCACGGTGCTGGCCGACGTCCCCACCGCCGACGTCATCCGCCACCACCTGCCGCGGCCGGACGTGGCCGCCCCGGCGGATTCCCACGTGTCCGAGATGCCGATGGCCGGGCGGCAGCTGCGGCTGGTCGACGTCGTGGACGTCAACAGCCCCGACGAGGTGGGCCCGCCCGAACTGCACGCGTGGCTGCACTACGACCCGATCCCCACCCGCGACGACCTGGCCAAGGCGCTCGTCGCGTACTTCACCGGGCACCTGGGCATCTCGACCACCATGCGTGCGCACCCGGGCATCGGCACCAGCCAGGCGCACCTGAGGGTGTCCACCGCCCCGATGACCATCTCGGTCGCCTTCCACGAGCCGGTGCGCTGGGACGGCTGGCTGCTCTACACCCACGAGAGCACCCAGGTCGGCTCGGGAATGTCGTACGTGCGCGGCACCGTGCACACCCAGGAGGGCGAGCTGCTGGCCTCGTTCGCCCAGGAGGCGCTGATCCGTCCGCTGCGCACCAGCGACACCTCGATCGACGCGCGCGCACGGTTCTGACGGGCGGACCGATGCGCTTCGCCTTCACCCACCCGATGCACACCCATCCCTACAACCCGGAACTGGTGACCGGGGAGGGCATCGCGACAGTCGCGGCGGCGGCCGAGGCGGCCGGGTTTCACGGGTTCGGCTTCACCGACCACCCCGCGCCGTCGCAGCGATGGCTGGAAGCCGGCGGCCACGACGCCCTGGATCCTTTTGTCGCCCTGGGCTTTGCGGCGGCCACGACGATGACACTGCGGCTGATTCCCAACATCGTGGTGCTGCCGTACCGAAACCCGTTCGTGGTGGCCAAGTCCGGTGCGACGCTGGACCTGCTGTCGAACGGCCGGTTCACGTTGGCGGTCGGTGTGGGCTACCTCAAGCGGGAGTTCGCGGCGCTCGGGGTCGACTACGACGAGCGCGCCGAGCTGTTCGAGGAGGCGTTGCAGGTGATCCGCGCCGCGTGGACCACCGACGACTTGTCCTTCTCAGGAAGGCATTTCACCGCGCGGGGCATCACCGCACACCCACGCCCGGTCAGCCGGCCGCACCCGCCGATCTGGATCGGCGGCAACACCGGGTCGGCGCGCCGGCGCGTCGCGCAGTACGGCGACGGCTGGTGCCCGTTTCCCGCGCCGGCCGTGCTGGCGCAGACGGCGGGCACCGCCTCGATCGACTCGCAGGACCGCCTCGCCGCGGGCATCGAGGACCTGCGGCGCCGCTGCGACGAGGCGGGCAGGGACTTCTCGGCGCTGGACATCACGTTCACCAACTCCGCCGGCGGCGGCCCGGGGAGTGACGAATTCGACTCCGGTGCCTACCTTTCCGGCTTGGGCAAGCTGGCGGCCCTCGGGGTGAACTGGGTGCAGGTCGGGCTGCCCGGCGACAGTCTGGCGCACGTGCTGGAAAGCATCGAGCGCTTCGGGAAACTCGTCATCGACGCGCGCTGATGGACTTCGCCCGGGTCGAACTGTCGGCCGAGGACCAGGTGTTCCTCGACGAGACGCGCGCCTTCATCGCCACGCACGTCACCGACGAGGTGCGCCGCCGCGACCGGCAGACCGGCGAAAACTTCGACGAGCAGGTGCATCTGGCGCTGGGTGGGGCGGGATACCTGGCCGCGGACTGGCGGTCCGAGTCCGACGGCGGCTTCAGCCCGGTGCGCCGGCGGATCTTCCAACTCGAGATCGCCCGGGCCCACACGCCCTGGTACCACTGGGGGACCACCTCGGTGGTCGCGCGGCTGGTGCAGCAGTTCGGCGCGCCGCGGCTGTGCGAGGAGGTGCTGCCGGGGGTGCTGTCCGGCGAGATCCGGCTGTGCCTGGGCTACACCGAGCCCGAGGGCGGCTCCGACGTCGCCACCTGCAAGACGCGGGCGGTGCGCGACGGCTCGGCGTGGATCATTAACGGCGCCAAGATGTTCACCTCCAACGCGCAGAACGCCCGGTACGTCTTCCTGCTGACCAACACCGACCCCCGGGGGTCCAAACACAAGAACCTGACCATGTTCCTGGTGCCGCTGGACTCCGCGGGAGTCGAGATCCGGCCCCTCCGGACCGTGGACGGTGACCGCACCAACATCGTGTACTACAGCGACGTGCGCGTCGACGACCGCTACCGCATCGGCGAGGTCAACGCGGGCTGGACGGTGATGCGCTCGGCGCTGGACGCCGAGCACGGCACCGGCGAGCGCGAGGACCATGGCCTGCAGGACGTCGCGACGATGGCCGGCCACGGTGTGCTGATGGCCGAGGCGGTGGACACCGTCGCGGCGATCGCGTCGCAACCCGATCGCGACGGGCGGCGCCGCCTCGACGACGCGTCGGTGAAACACCGGCTCGGGCGCAGCTTCGCGCGGGTGGAGGCGGCGCTGTCGACGCCGACCATGTTCGGGCGGGTGGCGATCGGGCAGACGATGCGCGACATCTCCCCGGATCTGATGGACATCCTGGGGGCCGCGGCGGCCCTGCCCACCGACACCGAGGGTTCCGCCGACGACGGTGTCACCGACTACCTTTTCCGGCTGGCCCTTCCGACCGGGATCTACGGCGGCACCCTCGAGGTCTTCCGCAACATGATCGCCCAGCACGCGCTGGGGCTCGGGCGCCCCCGGTACGGCTAGCGGGTGTGGGCAGGCAGCTCGGCCAGCAGCTCGACACGCGTCTCGTCGAAACTGAGGAAGCCCTTGATGGGCAGGCTTTCCGGGGGCGGATCCGCGTAGCTCCACGCGATGTCGTCGACGACACGCCCGCCGACGAAGGCGGTCCAGTACGTCGCAAATCCCTTGTAGTTGCAGTAACTCGACGACTGCGAGCGCCGCAGCGCACCGGTGTCCACCAGGGCGGGATCGACGTAGAGCCGGGGCGCCAGCGCGGTCTCGAACAGGATCACCGTGTCGTCGGTGTCCACCAGCACGGTCCCGTCGACCGACACGCGCAGGCGGCGCCTCGTCGGGCGGCAGTCCACGCGGTGGTACGGGTTCGGCGGGTAGTGCACCAGTTCGCGGCCCTCCTCCAGCCAGGTGTCGACCGCGTCCCACGGGACGTGGACGAAGCCCGGCGCTTCGGGCTCGGGCTCGCTTGGCAGCCCGGCCACCTCGTCGACCGGAAAGACATAACTGAGCGGGCGGCCCCGGCGGTGCACCAGCAGCGCCCGCTCGGTGTCGAGCACCGGCCGGTCGCCGCGCAAGGCCTGCACCCGCCGCGGGTGCGGCTCGACGTAGACCATCTCGCCGGGCAGCGGGGGCGAAAACCGCCCGGCCGGATCGCTGCTGAGTGGACCGCGTCCGGCGACCAGGGTCATGGCACTCCTTGGGGCAATGAGAATTTCGGCGGATATCCCTTATTAAACCCACAGTCCGGTGCCCCGGCTTTCGCTGCCGGCGAAGCCGGCTCATGCCGCCGGTACTGGAAACTCCCGCCATATCGGCGGTCGGGCGGCTCGGTAGCAAACCGCGAAGCGTCGCACGGGCGCCGTTGTGACAACGGTAAGGAAACGGCCAGATCACAAACCTTGACCCGATCGTGTTGTGAACGTGACGTTAGGACATCACTGTTACCGAAGTGAAATGGATTGGTGCTGACGCACTTTCCCGGGCCGCTGAGAAGCGCTGAGGAGCGAAGAATGACCCCACTGATGATGTATCCCCCCTGGATCGAGCAGATGGTCCGTCGTGCCTCCGCGGCCCGCCCGGCGGCGTCCGCGGCGCTGCGGCCACTCGCGGTGACGGTGGGCGTCGTCGCCGCCGGAGCGATGTCGCTGGCCCCGGCCCACGCCGACCCGTCCGCCGACCCCATCACCGGCGTGCTCAGCGGCGCCGGCACGGGCGGCAACGGCTCGTTCAGCGACACCATCGCCGGGATCGGGCAGTCGCTGTGTCCGATGCTGGTGCAGCCCGGCGCGCAACTGGCCACGATCGCGTCGCAGTTGTCGGGCAAGCCGGGCCTTCCCCCGGACATGGTCGGGTCCGTCGCCAGCATGGCGATACAGATGGAATGCCCGGGCGTCATGACGTCATTGGCCAACGGCCAAATGCCTTCGGGGTTACCGGGTTTGGGCGGTAACTCGGGCATGTCGCTCCCGTTCCAGCTGCCGGGGGCCGGCGGGGCGCCCGGCAGCCCGCTGCAGCTGCCGGGGCTCAGCCCTGCAGCGCCGAGCCCGTTGCAGCTGCCGGGGCTCGCCCCCGCGGCGCCGAACCCGCCGCAGCTGCCGGGCGTCATCCCGGTGGCGGCGGGCCCACAGCAGGTGCCGGTCGCCTGAGGCCCGCGACGGGCGCCCGGCAGGCGTGGCCCGGGGACCCGCCACCGGCGGGCATCAGCACCGCGGAGTAGGAACTTACCCATGGCCGGACCGGTGGAGGGCATCAAAGTCGTCGAGCTCGGGGTCTGGGTGGCCGGCCCGGCCGCCGGGGCCATCCTGGCCGACTGGGGCGCCGACGTCGTCAAGATCGAGCCGCCGGCCGGCGACCCGGGCCGCATGTTCGGCCGGATGCTGGGCTGCGACCTCGGGGTCAACCCGCCGTTCGAGATGGACAACCGCTCCAAGCGCAGCATCGTGCTCGACCTGACCACCGCGGCGGGCCGCGACACCGCCTTCGAGTTGCTCGCCGGCGCCGACGTTTTCGTGACGAACGTGCGCCCCGGTGCGCTGCAGAGGCTGGGCCTGGACTACGAGTCGGTGTCGGCCCGCAACGCCCGGCTCGTCTACGGCCTGATCACCGGCTACGGCGAGACCGGGCCCGACGCCGACCGCGCCGCCTACGACGTCGCCGCGTTCTGGTCCCGCGCCGGGCTGGCGCACCTGCTCACCCGGCCCGGTGACACGCCCCCGTTCCAGCGCGGCGGCATGGGCGACCACTCGGCCGGCATGACCCTGACCGCGGCCATCTGCGCGGCCCTGATCGCCCGCGAGCGCACCGGGACCGGTCAGCTGGTGAGCACGTCCCTGTACCGGCAGGGTGCCTACACCGTGAGCTTCGACCTGAACACCTACCTGCTGACCGGCCAGCAGATCGCCATCGGGCAGCGCGAATCGATGGGCAACCCGTGCATGAACAACTACACCGCCGGAGACGGGCGCCGGTTCTGGATCGTCGGACTCGAGGCCGACCGGCACTGGCCCGCGCTGTGCCGCGCCGTGGGCCGTCCGGAGTGGCTGACCGATCCGCGGTTCGGCGACGCCCGGGCCCGCGCCCAGAACGCGGTGGCGCTCATCGCCGCGCTCGACCAGATCTTCGCGACCCGCCCGCTCGACGATTGGGCGCAAGCCTTCGCCGCCGAACCGGATTTCTTCTGGTCCCCGGTCAACACGCTCGAGGACGTGGTCGCCGACGAGCAGTTCCACGCCGCCGGCGGCATCGTCGACGTGCCCGACGGCGACGCCGGCGTGGCGATGGTGGCCACGCCGGCGGACTTCCACGGCACACCGTGGGCACCGCGTTCCGGCGCACCGGAACTGGGGCAGCACACCGACGAGATCCTCGCCGAACTCGAGGCGCGCCGCGGGGCGTGACCCGCCCGTCGGACCTTTACAAATTTGTGGCGAAGTGTCACGCTGTCGTGAGTCGCATCCCAACGCAGGCGCCGACACGCCAGCCCCTCGAGGCGTGCGGCGGTGAGGAATGGATTGATGGTCACTCCCACGTTCGGCATCCGCGCGAGCGGCCGGGCCGCCGCCGCGCGGGCCACCCCCACCGACGCCGCCCCGCTGCGCTACCGGCTCGACGTCGTCGCGGCCAGTGCCGCCGACGTCGTGGAATCGGCCGGGGGCTGGCTCTACGACCGCGTGATGGCCGGCTGGGAGGTGACCGTGCGGCTGCCGCACAGCTGCGACACCCGCGCACTGCGGATCCTCGGCGTCCGGGTGTCGGATTGCCGGTCCGGGTGGTACGAGACACAGATCGCCGATCAGAGCCTGGCCGTCAGCGCCGCGGCGTTCCGGGCCGACCCCCGCGTCCGGCGCCGGGTGCTCGCGTCCCTGGACGGCCGGCTGACCGAGGTCGCGCTGTGGGGTGACGGATGGCCACTGAACGTGGACCGGGCGATGAGCCGGGCCCAGCATGTGCTCAGCGCGGCGGCCCGCACGTTCAAGGGTCATGCCCTGGCCGCCGCCGGAATCGTTGGTGACGCAGTCGCTCCCGTTGAGCCGCTGCGCTGCGATGCGTGGTCCCCGGCCGAGCCGCAGCTGGTCCGGCTCGAGCACGGCAGCGACAAGACGCAGGAGTTCCGTCGCTGACCCGGTCCGACGTCGAGGTGCCGGCCAGCCCGGCGCGCTGCCTGCGCCCGCGCTCCCTGGTCACCGAGCACGGCGCCGAACGCGAGGTCGGCGTGGTGGTGTGCGCCACCGGCCACGCCGCGCCCGACGGGCCGCGGGCCTGCCTGGGCATGGCCGCGCCCGGCTTCCCGAACTCCGTCTACATGCCGTGCGGACCGAACACGAACGTCGGCTCCACCAGCGTGATCTGCACGCGCGAACCCCGGGCCCGCCACGCCGTGAAAGCTATGCGGCACATGCGGCACATGCGGCACATGCGGCACATGCGGCGCAGGGACAGGACCTATGTCGCGGTGCGGCCGTCGGCGCCGGCGGCGTTCGCCGCGAAGGTGGAGCGCTGGATGGTCGGCACCGCCCGGACCACGCGCTGCAGCAACTATTTCCGCGCCCCCAACGGGCGGACGCGATGACCGAGCTGGACGGCGCCGAACGGCTCGACCCCGCCCTCCGGGCCGTCGCCACCACGCGCACCGATTTCTCGGTCGCCGCAATCGAACTCATCCGCGAGCCGTTCAACCAGCGGCGCCGGCTGGCCGCCGAACTGACGGATGCGCGGGACGTCGAGGTCATCGACGACGATGTGCCGGCGGAAACCGGGCCGGTGCCGGTGCGGATCTACCGCGGCGGCCCGGCGCCGGCGCCCGCGGTCGTCTACTGCCACGCCGGCGGGTTCGCGCTGGGCAACCTGGACACCGACCACCGCCAGTGCCTGGAGCTCGCCCGCCGCGGCAGCTGCACGGTGGTCTCGGTGGACTACCGGCTGGCCCCCGAGCACCCCTGTCCGGCCGCGCTGGACGACGCGAGCGCGGTGCTGCGCTGGGTGGCCCGCGAAGCGTTCGAACTCGGCGTCGACCCGGCGCGGCTGGCGGTCGCGGGCAGCAGTGCCGGGGCCGCCCTGGCCGCCTGCCTGGCGCACGGCGCCGCCGACGGGTCGCTGCCGACGGTCGCGTTTCAGCTGCTGCACCAGCCCGTGCTGGACGACCGGCCGACCGCCTCCAAAGCCGAGTTCGCCACCAGCCCGGCCTTCGACGGCGAGGCGGCCCAGCTGATGTGGCGCCACTACCTGGGGCCGGCCGCCGGATGGGCGGCCGCCGTGCCCGCCCGCCGCGGCCGATTCGGCGGTCTGGCACCGGCGTTGATCACGTGCGCCGAGATCGACCCGTTCCGCGACGAGGCCGTCGACTACGCGCTGGCGCTGCTGCGCGCCGGAGTCTCGGCCGAGTTGCACGTGTTTCCGCGCACCTGCCACGGCTTCGACTCGCTGCTGCCCGACTGGGAGGTGTCCGAGCTGCTGTTCGCCCTGCAGGGGCACTCGTTGTCCACCGCGCTGCACGGCGCCCCGGGGCCGCCCGCCTGACATCGCTACCTCGAAATCCTCTTCTGCTCAACGGAGTCCGCCCGAGGGCGGGCACCCCCGGGCGGAATGGATCGGCCGCCGCGCGTCCGACATCAGCCGCATCGACGTCGCGCGCGGGGGCAGCACGGGGCCGTGCTGGAATACAGCCATGGCAATTCCGCCCGCACCGGAGGGGCTCACCAGCGACGACTTCCCGGTGTTGTGGCCGGTGGGCACCCGGTGGGCCGACAACGACATGTTCGGCCACCTCAACAACGCGGTCTACTACCAGCTTTTCGACACCGCGATCAACGCCTGGATCAACACCGGCACCGGCCTCGACCCGATCACCACGCCCGCGCTGGGCATCGTCGCCGAGTCGGGCTGCCGCTACCTGTCCGAGCTGGCCTTCCCCGACAGCCTGGCGGTCGGCGTGGCGGTGACACGGCTCGGCAACAGCAGCGTCACCTACCGGCTGGGCGTGTTCCGGCCGGGCAGCGGCCGAGGTGATGCGCGGCCGATCACCGCGCTGGGCCACTGGGTGCACGTCTACGTCGACCGGGACACCCGCAGGCCGGTGCCGATTCCCGACCCGATCCGCGCGCTGCTGTCGACGGCCCGTGTGGGCCAATAGATATGCTTCGCCCATGCCAGTTCTGAGCAAGACCGTCGAAGTCGGCGCCGACGCCGCCGCGATCATGGCCATCGTCGGGGACTTCGAACGGTACCCGGAGTGGAACGAGGGAATCCGCGGCCTGTGGGTGCTCGCCCGCTACGACGACGGGCGTCCCAGCCAGCTGCGGCTCGACACCGTGGTGCAGGGCATGGAGAGCACCTTCATCCAGGCCGTCTACTACCCGGGGGACAACCAGATCCAGACGGTGCTGCAGCAGGGTGACCTCTTCTCCAAGCAGGAGCAGCTGTTCAGCGTGGTGGAGACCGGGGCGGCGAGCCTGCTGACGGTGGACATGGACGTCGAGACCGCGATGCCGATCCCCGCGCCCATGGTCAAGCAGCTCCTCAACCAAGTCCTCGAACACCTCGCCGACAACCTCAAGCAGCGAGCCGAACAGCTGTCCGCCTAGCGAGCAGCCACGGCGAGATGCGGGTCAGTCGAAGATTCCGGCGCGCTCCAGCATCTCGGTGAGCCGCTGCGCGGCGTCGGTGAACTGCCAGACGGTGTGTTCGGTGACGGCGGCGGCGTCGCGGCGGCGCAGCGCGGCGATCAGCCGGCGGTGGCTGGCCACCGCGGCCGCGCCCCACTCCGGGTCGCCGGCGTACACCAGCGCCGGCATGTAGCGCGCGGCATTCAACAGGAACCAGGCCAGCTTGATCCGGCCGCCGGCGTGGTTGAAGACGCGGTGAAACGCGAACTCGATGTCCGCGATGGCCTCGGCGCCCGCGGACCCCACGGCCGCCGCCAGGGCGTCGTTGGTGCGCTCGAGCTCGTCGATCTGGGCGTCGGTGATGTGCGCCGTGGCCGCGGCCGCCAACTCCCTGGCGATCGTCTTCTGCAGCCAGAAGATGTCCTGGATGTCCTGGCGGGTCAGCGGCAGCACGACATGGCCGCGGTGCGGCTCCAGCTGCACCATGCCCTCGCCGCGCAGCTTGAGCAGGGCCTCCCGCACCGGCGTGACGCTGACCCCGAGCTCGGCCGCGGTCTCGTCGAGGCGGATGAACGTTCCCGGGCGCAACGTCCCCGACATGATCGCCGCCCGCAGGTGGCCCGCCACCTCGTCGGACAACTGCGCCCGGCGCAGCGGCCGCCGTCTCCTCGGCCGGGTCGATATCGGTGCGTTCACGGGGTTTGCCAGGGCTTTCGGGGGCTTGTCACGGAACCGTCGAGACAATAGTGTGACCTACACAACACCATGTTTAATCAAATATCAAACTGGCGCAAGCGGTGCGCGAGTGAGGGGAAGGCGTTGAGTTGACCGCGCAATTGGCCGGCCACCGGACACAACCGACTCGGGGCGCACAGGCCCGGGATCTGGCGCACGAACAGCCTTACCGGGCCCGCAGACAGAATTGGGTCAACCAACTCGAGCGGCACGCGCTGATGCAGCCGACCGCGACCGCGCTGAGATTTCTCGGCAGGACGGTGACGTGGGAGGAACTGCACCGCCGGGTCTCGGCGCTGGCCGACGCGCTGAGCCGGCGGGGAGTCGGTTTCGGCGACCGGGTCATGATCCTGATGCTCAACCGGACCGAGTTCGTCGAGGCGGTGCTGGCGGCCAACATGCTCGGGGCCATCGCCGTCCCGCTCAATTTCCGCCTCACCCCGTCCGAGATCGCCCTCCTGGTCGAGGACTGCGAGGCACGGGTGGTCATCACCGAGTCCGTGCTGGCCCCGGTGGCCGCCGGGGTCCGCGACATCCAACCTCGGCTCGAGACGGTCGTCATCGCGGGCGGCCCGGCCGAGGGTGCCCCCGACGACGGGGTGCTGGGCTACGAAGACCTCGTCGGCGAGACCGGTGCCGCCCACCAACCGGTGGACGTCCCCAACGAGTCGCCCGCGCTGATCATGTACACCTCCGGCACCACCGGCCGCCCCAAAGGCGCCGTGCTGACGCACGCCAACCTGACCGGCCAGACGATGACCGGCCTCTACACCATGGGCGCCAGCATCAACGACGACGTCGGCTTCATCGGCGTCCCGTTCTTCCACATCGCCGGAATCGGCAACATGCTGACCGGGATGCTGCTGGGTGTGCCGACGGTGATCTACCCGCTCGGCGCGTTCGAGCCCGGGCAGTTGCTCGACGTGCTGGAGGCCGAGCGGGTCACCGGCATCTTCCTGGTTCCGGCGCAGTGGCAGGCCGTGTGCGCCGAGCAACGGGCGCGGCCCCGCGATCTGAGGTTGCGGGTGATCTCGTGGGGCGCCGCGCCGGCGCCGGACGCGCTGCTGCGGGAGATGTCGGCGACCTTCCCGGGGGCCCAGATCCTGGCCGCGTTCGGTCAGACCGAGATGTCGCCGGTGACGTGCATGCTGCTGGGCGAGGACGCGATCCGCAAGCGCGGCTCGGTCGGCAAGGTGATCCCGACGGTCGCCGCCCGCGTCGTCGACGAGAACATGAACGACGTGCCCGTCGGCGAGGTCGGCGAGATCGTCTACCGGGCGCCCACGCTGATGAGCGGCTACTGGAACAACCCGGAGGCGACGGCCGAGGCGTTCGCGGGCGGCTGGTTCCATTCCGGGGACCTCGTCCGGATGGACGCCGACGGCTATGTCTGGGTCGTCGACCGCAAGAAGGACATGATCATCTCCGGCGGCGAGAACATCTACTGCGCCGAGGTGGAGAACGTCCTGGCGAGCCACGAGCGCATCGTCGAGGTCGCCGTCATCGGCCGCGCCCACGAGAAGTGGGGCGAGGTGCCGATCGCGGTCGCGGCCGTCACCGGTGAGCAGCTGCGGCTCGACGAGCTGGACGAGTTCCTGACCGAGCGGCTGGCGCGCTACAAGCATCCCAAGGTGCTCGAGATCGTCGACGCGCTGCCGCGCAATCCCGCCGGCAAGGTGCTCAAAACCGAACTGCGGGTTCGCTACGGGACGCTGGAAATTTCTCAAACACGCGCCACGGCAACAGATTCCACCAACCAAGAGGAAGACGAACGAAAACTGTAACGTTTGCCCGCTGCTGACGAAGGGTTAATTGTGCGGATGCGGTTCACACGTGCATGGCCATCGGGTACATTCCTGTGGTCTTCGTTACTACTCGCGAGTAGTCGGGCTATGGTCACACACGTCGGGCGGCAAGGAGGGGGCGTGCGACACGATCCACGGGGGTCCGTTCGGCCAGGCGACGCCGGCGTGAGGACCCCGCGGTGACGGCAACCTCGACGAGTCGGCGGGGCCCCTACCTGATCGGCTACCTGCGCGATCAGCTCCAGACGCCGCTGACGGTGATCGGCGGGTTCTTCCGGATGTGCGTGCTGACCGGGAAGGCGTTGTTCCGCTGGCCGTTCCAGTGGCGCGAGTTCGTCCTGCAGTGCTGGTTCATCATGCGGGTGGCGTTCTTGCCCACGATCATGGTGTCGATCCCGCTGACCGTGCTGCTGATCTTCACCCTCAACGTCCTGCTGGCCCAGTTCGGCGCGGCGGACCTGTCGGGGGCCGGCGCGGCGATCGGGGCGGTCACCCAGCTGGGCCCGCTGACCACGGTGCTGGTGGTCGCCGGCGCGGGTTCGACGGCGATCTGCGCCGACCTGGGGGCCCGCACCATCCGCGAGGAGATCGACGCGATGGAGGTGCTGGGCATCGACCCCATCCACCGGCTGGTGGTGCCCCGGGTGATCGCCGCGACCCTGGTCGCCACGCTGCTCAACGGGCTGGTGATCACCGTCGGCCTGGTCGGTGGGTACCTGTTCGGGGTCTACCTGCAGAACGTCTCCGGCGGCGCGTACCTGGCCACGCTGACCACCATCACCGGCCTGCCCGAGGTGATCATCGCGACGCTCAAGGCGGCGATATTCGGACTGATCGCCGGGCTGGTCGGTTGTTACCGGGGGCTCACGGTGCGCGGCGGCTCCAAGGGCCTGGGCACCGCGGTGAACGAAACGGTGGTGCTGTGTGTGGTAGCCCTGTATGCGGTCAACGTGGTGCTGACCACGATCGGTGTGCGGTTCGGGACGGGGCACTGACATGTCGACATCTGCTGTGCTGCGCGCGCGCTTCCCGCGGACGGTGGAGAACCTCAACCGCTACGGCGGGGCGGCGGGGCGCGCGGTCGACGACATCGGCCAGATGGGGTGGTTCGGGGCGGTGGCCATCGGGCACATCCCGCATGCGCTGCGCAACTACCGCAAGGAGACGCTGCGGCTGATCGCCCAGATCGGCATGGGCACGGGTGCGATGGCCGTCGTCGGCGGCACCGTCGCGATCGTCGGTTTCGTGACGCTGTCGGGCAGCTCGCTGGTCGCGATCCAGGGGTTCGCGTCGCTGGGCAACATCGGTGTGGAGGCGTTCACCGGGTTTTTCGCCGCGCTGATCAACGTGCGCATCGCGGCCCCGGTGGTGACCGGCATCGCGATGGCGGCCACCGTCGGCGCGGGCGCCACCGCCGAGTTGGGTGCGATGCGCATCAGCGAGGAGATCGACGCCCTGGAAGTGATGGGCATCAAGTCGATCTCGTTTTTGGCCAGCACCCGGATCATGGCCGGGCTGGTCGTGATCATCCCGCTGTACTCGCTGGCGATGATCATGTCGTTCCTGTCCCCCCAGATCACCACCACGGTGTTCTACGGGCAGTCGCACGGCACCTACGAGCACTACTTCCGCACCTTCCTGCGCCCCGACGACGTGTTCTGGTCGTTCCTGGAGGCCATCATCATCACCGCGGTGGTGATGATCACCCACTGCTTCTACGGGTATGAGGCCGGCGGCGGACCGGTCGGCGTCGGCGAGGCCGTCGGCCGGTCGATGCGCTTCTCGCTGGTCTCGGTGCAGGTTGTCGTGTTGTCGGCCGCGCTGGCGCTCTACGGCGTCAACCCGAACTTCGCGCTCACGGTGTAGCCGCCATGCCCGCCCAGATCAACAAGCAGCACAACCCGCCCTACAAGCTCGCCGGCGTGGCGGTGCTGGTCGTGGCCGCGGTGGTGTTTGCGTTGGTGTACGGGCAGTTCCGGGGTGATTTCACGCCCAAGACGAAGCTGACGATGCTGGCGTCGCGGGCGGGGCTGGTGATGGATCCGGGGTCGAAGGTCACCTACAACGGGGTACAGATCGGCTTGGTGGCCAACATCGCCGAGACGCAGCGCGACGGCAGGCCGGCGGCGAAGTTCACCTTGGACGTCTATCCGCGGTATCTGCATCTGATCCCGGCCAACGTGACCGCCAACATCGAGGCGACCACGGTGTTCGGCGGTAAGTACGTGTCGCTGACGACGCCGAAAAACCCGACGCCGCAGCGGATCACGCCGTCGACGGTGATCGATGCGCGTGGTGTGACGACCGAGATCAACACGTTGTTCCAGACGATCACCTCGATCGCGCAGCGGGTGGACCCGGTCAAGCTGAACCTGACGCTGAGTGCGGCCGCCCAGGCGCTGTCGGGGCTGGGGGAGAAGTTCGGGCAGTCGATCGTCAACGCCAACGCGGTGCTCGACGACGTGAACCCGCAGATGCCCCAGATCCGCGACGATGTGCGGAAGTTGGCGGATCTGGGCGACACCTATGCCAACGCCTCGCCGGATCTGTTCGACTTCCTCAACAACGCGGTCATCACGTCGCGCACCCTCAACGCCCAGCAGAAGGACCTGGATCAGGCGTTGCTGTCGGCGGCGGGCTTTGGTAACACCGGTGCGGAGCTGTTCGACAAGGGCGGTCCGTATCTGGCGCGTGGGGCCAAAGACCTGGTGCCCACCGCGCAGCTGCTGGACACCTACAGCCCCGAGATCTACTGCACGTTGCGCAACTACCACGACATGGAGCCCAAGGCCGCCGCATTCCTCGGCGGTAACGGCTACTCGCAAAACACCCACACCGAGGCGCTGTCCGGGCTGGGGCTGGTGCTCAACCCGCTGTCGCTGGTCACCTCGGCCTTGCTGACGTTAGGTCAAGGCGCCCTGGTGGGTGTGGTCGGCGGCGCGCCCAATCCCTACATGTACCCGGAGAACCTGCCGCGGGTGAACGCTCACGGGGGGCCGGGCGGCGCCCCGGGCTGCTGGCAGCAGATCACCCGCGACCTGTGGCCGGCGCCCGAGCTGGTCATGGACACCGGCAACAGCATCGCACCGTACAACCACCTCGACACCGGTTCGCCGTATGCGATCGAGTACGTCTGGGGACGCCAGGTAGGGGATAACACGATCAACCCATGAAAATCACCGGTACCCTCGTCCGACTCGGCATCTTCTCGTTGGTGCTGCTGCTGTTCACCGTGATGATCATCGTGGTGTTCGGCCAGATGCGCTTCGACCGGACATACGGGTATTCGGCCGAATTCAGCAACGTCAGCGGGTTGCGGGCCGGCCAGTTCGTCCGGGCCTCCGGGGTGGAGGTCGGCAAGGTCAGCTCGGTGCACCTGGTCGACGGCGGCAAGCGGGCGCGGGTCGACTTCGCCGTCGACCGCTCGATCCCGCTGTATCAGTCCACGACCGCGCAGATCCGCTACCTGAACCTGATCGGTGACCGTTACCTCGAACTCAAACGCGGCGAGGGCGAGGGCGCCGAGAAGGTCCTGCCGCCCGGCGGGTTCATCCCGCTGTCGCGCACGTCGCCGGCACTGGACCTCGACGCGCTGATCGGCGGATTCAAACCCCTGTTCCGGGCGTTGGACCCGGAGAAGGTCAACACGATCGCCACCACGCTCATCACGGTGTTCCAGGGTCAGGGCGGCACCATCAACGACATCCTCGACCACACCGCGCAACTGACGTCGCAGCTCGGCGAGCGCGACCAGGCGATCGGCGAGGTCGTCAAGAACCTCAACATCGTCCTGGACACGACGGTCCGGCACCGCCAGCAATTCGACCAGACGATCAACAACCTCGAAGTGCTGATCACCGGGCTCAACGACCACCGCCAGCAGCTGGCCGGCGGGACCGCGCACATCAGCAACGCCGCCGGAACCGTGGCCGACCTGCTGGCCGAGGACCGTGCCCTGCTGCACAAGACCCTCAACAACCTGGACGCGATCCAGCAGCCCCTCATCGACCAGCGCGTGCAACTGAACGACTACCTGCACAAGGTGCCGACGGCCCTGAACATGATCGGACGTGCCATCGGCTCCTACGGGGACTTCGTGAACTACTACGCCTGCGACATCACGCTCAAGCTCAACGGGTTGCAGCCCGGTGGGCCGGTCCGCACGGTCCGGCTCTTCCAACAGCCGACGGGGAGGTGCACCCCGCAATGAGAAGCCTCGAACCCGCCAACCGGCCCCGGATCGGCCTCATGGGCATCCTGGTCATGCTGCTCGTCCTCGGCGTGGGCCAGAGCTTCACCAGCGTCCCGATGTTGTTCGCCAGGCCCAGCTACTACGGGCAGTTCACCGATTCCGGTGGCATCAGCACCGGCGACAAGGTCCGCATCGCGGGCATGGACGTCGGCAAGGTGGAGGGCCTCGAGATCGACGGCGACCACGTGCTGATGAAATTCTCGATCGGGACCAACACCATCGGCACCGAGAGCCGGCTAGCCGTCAAGACCGACACGATCCTCGGCAAAAAGATCATGGAAATCGAGACGCGGGGTGCGCAACGGCTGCGTCCCGGGTCCACCCTGCCGATCGGCCAGAGCACCACCCCGTACCAGATCTACGACGCGTTCTTCGACGTCACCAAGGCCGCCTCCGGCTGGGACATCGACACGGTCAAGCAGTCGCTGCACGTGCTGTCGCAGACCATCGACCAGACCTACCCGCACCTGAGCGCCGCGCTGGACGGCGTCGCCAAGTTCTCCGACACCATCGGCAAGCGCGACGACCAGATCAAGCACCTGCTGGCCCAGGCAAACCAGGTGGCCGGCGTCCTGGGTGACCGCAGCGAGCAGGTCGACCGGCTGTTGGTCAACACCAAGACACTGCTGGCGGCCTTCAACGAACGCGGCCAGGCCATCAACGCGCTGCTGGGCAACATCGCGGCCTTCTCCGAGCAGGTCAAGGGGCTGATCAATGACAACCCCAACCTCAACCACGTGCTCGAACAGCTTCACCAGCTCAGCGACATTTTGGTGCAGCGCAAAGACGACATCGCCACGGGGCTCACCGAGGTCGGCCACTTCCTGCCCTCGCTGAACGAGGCCATCGCGTCGGGACCGTTCTTCAAGGTGGTCCTGCACAATCTGGCCCTGTACCAGATCATTCAGCCCTGGGTCGACGCGGCGTTCAAGAAGCGCGGCATCGACCCGGAGAACTTCTGGCGCAGCGCCGGGCTGCCGGCCTACCGGTTCCCCGACCCCAACGGCACCCGCTTCGCCAACGGCGCTCCACCACCGGCTCCCCCGGTGCTCGAGGGCACCCCGGACCATCCGGGACCGGCCGTTCCGCCCGGTTCGCCGTGCTCCTACACGCCGGCCGCCGACGGGCTGCCCCGGCCCGACAACCCGCTGCCCTGCGCGGGCGCGCTCACCGGCCCGTTCGGTGGCCCGGGCTTCCCGGCACCGATCGACGTGCAGACCTCGGCGCCGAACCCCGACGGCCTGCCGCCCACGCCGGGCATCCCGATCGCCGGACGCCCCGGTGACCCGCCGCCGGACGTGCCGGGCACCCCGGTGCCGCTGCCGATGCAGGCACCGCCGGGCGCGCGCACCGAGCAGCTCGCGCCGGCGGGCCCGGTACCGCCGCCGTCGACGTTCGCCCCGGGCCTGCCGCCCGGACCGCCGGCCCCGCCCGGGCCCGGCGAGCAACTACCGGCGCCGTTCATCAACCCCGGCGGCACCGGCGGCAGCGGTGCGGCGGGGGGAGGTAGCCAGAATTGAGCACCATCTTTGACATCCGCAATCTGAGACTGCCCACGCTGTCGCGGGCGTCGGTCATCATCGGGTCGCTGGTGGTGATGCTGGCCCTGGTGGCGGGCTACGTCGGCTTCCGGCTGTACCAGAAGCTGACCAACAACACCGTGGTGGCCTATTTTCCCGACGCCAACGCCCTCTATCCCGGCGACAAGGTCCAGATCATGGGCCTGCAGGTGGGGTCGATCGACAAGATCGAGCCGGCCGGCGACAAGATGAAGGTGACCTTCCACTACGAGAACAAGTACAAGGTTCCGGCCAACGCCTCCGCGGTGATCCTCAACCCGACCCTGGTGGCCTCGCGGGCGATCCAGCTGGAGCCGGCCTACAAGGGTGGCCCGGTGCTGGCCGACAACGCGGTGATCCCCGAGAACCGCACCCAGGTGCCGGTGGAATGGGATCAGCTGCGCGACAGCGTCACCAACATCGTGGCCAAGCTGGGCCCCACCAAGGAGCAACCGACCGGGCCGTTCGGCGAGGTCATCACGGCCTACGCCGACGGGCTGGCCGGCAAGGGCAAGCAGCTCAACACCACGCTCAACAGCCTCTCGCAGGCGTTGAACGCGCTCAACGAGGGCCGCGGCGACTTCTTCGCGGTGGTGCGCAGCCTGGCGCTGTTCGTCAACGCGCTGCACGCCGACGACCAGCAGTTCGTCGCGCTGAACCAGAACCTGGCCGACTTCACCACCCGGCTCGCCAGCTCCGACGGCGCTCTGGCCAACGCGGTGCAGCAGTTCGACGGCCTGCTGGCCGCGGTGCGCCCGTACCTGAAGCAGAACCGGCAGGTGTTCGCCAAGGACTTCGACAACCTGGCGACCGTGACGAACACGCTGCTGCAACCGGATTCCCTCAACGGGCTGGAGACCTTCCTGCACGTCGGTCCGACCGCATTGTCGAACGTCAACCAGGTCTATCACCCGTCGCACGGATCGGTCGTCGCCGTCACCGCGATCGCCAACTTCGCCAACCCGATGCAGTTCATCTGCAGCGCGATCCAGGCCGGCAGCCGGCTGGGCTACCAGGACTCGGCCGAGCTGTGCGCGCAGTACCTCGCGCCGATCCTGGACGCGATCAAGTTCAACTACCCGCCGTTCGGGTTGAACCTGTTCAGCACCGCCGAGGTGCTGCCCAAGGAGGTCGCCTACTCCGAGCCGCGGCTGCAGCCGCCCGACGGGTACAAGGACACCACCGTCCCGGGCATCTGGGTGCCCGATACGCCGACGTCGCACCGCAACACCCAGCCGGGCTGGATCGTGGCCCCCGGGATGCAAGGGCAACAGGTGGGGCCGGTCACGGCCGGGCTGTTGACCCCGGACTCGCTGGCCGAACTCATGGGTGGCCCCGACATCGCGCCGGTCCAGTCCAACCTGCAGACCCCGCCGGGGCCGCCGAACGCCTACGACGAGAACCCGATCCTGCCCCCGATAGGGCTCAACGCGCCGCAGGTGCCCATACCGCCCCCGCCGCCGGGCCCGGGCGTGGTCCCGGGTCCCGTCGCGCCGACGCCGGCGCCCGTCGCCGCGGGGCTGGGCCAATGAGGGGAACGATGAGCGCGCTACGCGCGAAGAGTGCACCGAATCGTCGGGCAATGAGGGGAACGATGAGCGCG